>CANRIN010000001.1 GCA_947630675.1 uncultured Clostridia bacterium
CGCCGAGCTCCGCGAGAACGTCCCGCAGGACGCGGCTCTTCTCGTCTGCGTCGGTTATCCAAACTGTTTCCATGTTGACCTCCTGTGCAGGTGTGCTTCAAAATCGCCGCGGCTCACTCTATCCCGAAGAACCGCTTTCCGTTCTCGAAGGTCTGCCGCGCGAAGGCTTCCTCGCCCACGCAGCGCTCCTCTGCGAGACGGCGGCAGATGTGGTGAAGGTACAGCGAGCTGTTGCGCCGCCCGCGCACCGGCTCGGGGGCCATGTAGGGCGAGTCGGTCTCTATCATGATGCGGTCGTCCGGGACGGCTATGACCGCCTCGCGGAGCTTGTGCGCGTTTTTGAAGGTCGCGGAGCCGGTGAAGCTGACATACCACCCGCGCCGGACGAGCTCGCGCGCATACTCCGCGCTCCCCGAGAAACAGTGGAACACGCCCTTCACGTCGGGAAACTCGTCGACTATCTCGAGCGCGTCGCCGTGCGCCTCGCGGTCGTGGACTATCACCGGCAGGCCAAGCTCGCGCGCGAGCGCCATCTGGAGGCGGAAGAACGCCTTCTGCTCCTCCTTGTTGTCCTTGTCCCAGTAGTAGTCGAGGCCGATCTCGCCTATCGCGACGACCTTCTCCTCGCTCCGCGCGAGGCGCGCTATCTCCTCGAATGCGTCGTCGTCGGTCTCCTTTATGTCGGACGGATGCACCCCCACCGCCGCGTAGAAGTGCGGATAAGTCCGCGCGAACCCGACCGCCGCGCGGGAGCTTTTGAGGTTACAGCCGGGGTTCACGACGAGGGCGACTCCTTCGTACGGGAGCGAGCGTATCAGCGCGTCGCGGTCGGAGTCGAAGCGCGCGTCGTCGTAGTGCGCATGAGTGTCAAATAAAGTCATATCTACCTCCGGTAAGGTGAAAAGGGCGGCGGTAGCCCGCCGCCCTGCGATTTATAGGAATTTTCAAAACCCGAATAGGTTTTACCTGACCCTCAGTGTATCCGCTGACCCGCCGGGACGTCGTCCGGCAGGAATATGACCGATGCGCCGCCCTCCGGCGTGTCCGCCGCGAGGAGCATGCCGTTCGACTCTACGCCGCGCAGCTTCGCGGGCTTGAGGTTGGCGACGACGACTATCGTCTTGCCGATGAGATCCTCCGGGCTGTACCACGCGCGGATGCCGCTCACTATCTGACGCTTCTCGTAGCCGAGGTCGACCTGTATGCGGAGCAGCTTGTCCGACTTCGGGACCGGCTCGCACTCGTAGACCTTCGCCGCGCGGAGCTCGACCGACATGAAGTCGTCTATCGTTATCTGCGGCAGATGCTCCGGCTCGGCGACCTCTGCGGGCTCGGGCTTCTTCGACTCGGCCTTCGGAGCCTCCTTCGCGGGCGCGGCGGCCTTTGCTTTCTCCGCCTCGAGAATGGCGTCGAGCGAAGCAAGCTCCTTCTCCACGTCGATGCGCGGGAAGAGCGGCGCGCCGGAGGTCGTCTTCCAGAAGCCTTCGGTCTCGAGGTCGAAGGCGACGGCGTCCCACACGCGTCCGCCTGCCGGCACGCCAAGACGCTCGAATATCGCGTCCGCAGTGTCCGGCATGACCGGGCTCACGAGTATAGCCGCGACGCGTATCGCCTCGCAGAGATTCTTGAGTACGGAGAGCAGGCGCGGGCGCTTTGCTTCGTCTTTTGCGAGCACCCAAGGACTGTTTTCGTCGATATATTTGTTGGCGCGGCTTATCAGGCGCCACACCTCGCCGAGGGCGTTCGAGAACTGGAAGGCGTCAATCTGACGCTCGTAGTTTGCCGTGACCTCCTCCGCGAGCGCTTTCAGCTCGCCGTCCGCCTCGGTGAGCTCGCCGCCCTGCGCGAGGTCGCCGGAGAAGTAGCGGTCGCTCATCGCGGTGGTGCGGCTGACGAGATTGCCGAGGTCGTTTGCAAGGTCGGTGTTTATCGTCTGGATAAGAAGCTCGTTTGTGAAGTTGCCGTCCGAGCCGAACGGGAAGGTGCGGAGCAGGAAGAAGCGGAGCGAGTCGACGCCGAACTTTTCCGCGAGGATGTACGGGTCGACGACGTTGCCGCGCGACTTGCTCATCTTCTCGCCGTTGAAGTTCAGCCATCCGTGACCGTATACCTTCTTCGGCAGCGGAGCGCCCATGCTCATCAGGAACGCCGGCCAGTATATCGAGTGGAAGCGGACTATCTCCTTGCCCACGATGTGGACGTCCGCCGGCCAGAACTTCTCCATATCGTTGTATTTGTCGTTCATATAGCCGAGGGCGGTGGTGTAGTTGAAGAGCGCGTCGAGCCAGACGTAGACGACATGGCCGGGGTCAAAGTCGACCGGAACGCCCCACTTGAAGCTCGTGCGGCTGACGCAGAGATCCTGGAGGCCGCCCTCGCAGTCGATGAAGTTGTTTATCATCTCGTTGACGCGGATGCGCGGCTCGAGAAAGTCGGTGTTGAGGAGCAGGTCGCGCACCCTGTCGGCATACTTGGAGGCGCGGAAGAAGTACGCCTCCTCCTCGGCGTCTATGACCTCGCGGCCGCAGTCAGGGCACTTGCCGTCGACAAGCTGGCTCTCGGTCCAGAAACTTTCGCAGGGCACGCAGTACTTGCCGGTGTACTTCCCCTTGTAGATGTCGCCCTTGTCGTACATCTCCTTGAATATCTTCTGTATCGCGGCGACGTGGTAGTCGTCGGTCGTGCGGATGAACCGGTCGTAGGAGATGTTCATCAGCTTCCAGAGATCCTTGACGCCGCGCGGTCCCTCGACTATCCTGTCGACGAACTCCTTCGGCGTGACGCCCGCCGCCTTCGCGTTGTTCTCTATCTTCTGACCGTGCTCGTCGGTGCCGGTAAGAAACATCACGTCATATCCCTGCATTCGCTTGTAGCGCGCGATGGCGTCGGTCGCGACGGTGCAGTAGGTGTGACCGATGTGCAGGTTGCTCGACGGGTAGTAGATGGGTGTCGTGACGTAATACTTCTTGTCGGACATGGAAATTTCCTCCGTTTCGTGTTCGGCGCGCAGAGCGCCGGGCGGATGTTCCGCCGTCAGCCTATATTGTACCACAAAATATAAGGTTTGCAAGAGGTTTGCAAGTGCTGCGGGCAAATTTGGGACGCAGGCGGCATCCGAATGGGCGCTTCGGCACGAATGGGAAAGTTTAGAAAAATTTTATGTAAACCGATAAATGTTCAAAGCGCGTTCATAGTTTAGAAATATTTGACGGGTATACTGAAAATGTACCGAGGGACAGCCCGGTACGACCGACAAAGGAACTGTCCAGTCATTTCCCCCTAACCCTCTTATATATCCCAACTTTCCAATTCCTTCTGCAAAAGACGCGCTTCGGCGCGCCTTTTGCATTTTGCGGGAAAAGTTTGCAAGGAGCAAAGAACTAAATTAGCTTATATTCTCTTGCGCCGAAGCGCGTCTTTCCGCGCCTGTTCGCGCGGTTGAATCTCGCGGCAGCGCCGCGAGTTCGCGCAGGGCGATTCATTCGCCCGAGCATGCTTGATCGGAAGGGCTCCCACGCGGTCGCAGACCGCGTGGGACTTGCGAAGCGCAGCGCTGCCGCCGGCAGGGCAAGGCCCTGTCCGGCGGCCTCGCAGAAAATAGGTCGCGGGCGCAGCCCGCGCGATTTTCTGCGAGCATCTCGCGGGAAATTGGTAAGGGGGCAGACAAAGTCTGCCCCCGCGATTTCCCGCGATGGTTTTAGTAGCGGTTCTCGTCCTGACGGTTCTGCTCGTTCTGATTGTTCTGGCTGTTCGACTGATTGTTCTGATTGTTGTTCTGGTAATTATTCTGGTTGTTCTGGTTGCTCGACTTCTGGTTGTTCGACTGGTTGCGGTTGTTCTGGTTAGACATTGCAGGATCCCTCCGTATTGCAATTTTTCCGGGTTTTCCGGGACGGTCATAGTATCTCCCGCACAGCAGGGCTTATTCATACCGGCAAAAATTTATTTTGAGCAGTACACACAAACTGCGGTTGCATTGTGCGTCGAAAACAGCTATAATATATAAAGATATCGGATCTTTCTTCGGAAGGGGGATGGGATGCGGATACTGCTTGTGAGCGACGAAGAGTCGAAGTACATCTGGGACTTCTTTGACAAAGAGCGCTTCCGCGGCGTGGAGCTCATCATCTCCTGCGGAGATCTGGACGCGAGGTATCTCACCTTCCTCGCGACGATGATCCCTGCCCCGCTCGTGTACGTACACGGCAACCACGACAAGAAGTACCGCATACGCGCCCCGGAGGGTTGCACCTGTATAGACGACGCGGTCTTTGAATACAAGGGCGTGCGCCTGCTCGGGATGGGCGGCGCGCCTGGGCGGCGGGGCCCGGAGGAACAGGAGTACACCGAGTACGAAATGGCAAAGCGCCTCAAACGTGTGAGCCGCAAGGTACATAAGGCGGGCGGGGTAGACATACTGGTCACCCACGCTCCGGCGCTCGGCCTCGGAGATTTGGACGACCCGTATCACCGGGGGTTCGGCTGCTTCCGCGAGTTTATAGATACCGAAAAGCCGAAGTATCACTTCTACGGACATGTACACCTCCGCTACGGGGCGTGCGGCAAGCCGATAGAGTACGGAGAGACGACGCTGCTGAACGCCTGCGGCTACAAGCTTATCGACATAGACATCGGAGAGCGTCCTCCGCGCCGCAGACCGCTTCGTATGCCGGGGCAGCGCCTTACGCCGCCGCCGGGACTTCTCGTGCCCCGCTCCGTCCGGAAAAACGGACGGTAACAGTTAGCTGCTCTCTCTGCCGGTTTTATCCGTCCTGTCGTTCTCCAAACGGCGATCGTGCCGTTTGGAGAATTATTTTGCTAAAATTTATATGTTGCAGTCGAGAAACATTTAGTTTATACTGTGAAAGGATTGCCTATTCACGAAAGGAGAAAAACGATGAACGGTATAAAGCGTATGGCAGCGCTTATGCTTGCGATAGTTCTCGCGGCGGCGTCCTTCCCGGGCACCGCCGGTGCATCGGATGACGTAATAATCGGCGACTCTCTCGGCGTGGAGCTCGATCCGAACGCGCCGTGGGCGCTTGTCAGCGCGGTGGTGGACGGACGCCGCGTTCTCGGTGCGCGGCTCATTGACAGCCTTACATACCTCCCGCTTCGGAGCGTGTGCGAGGACGCGGGATATTCCGTGAGCTGGGACGCAGCGACGAAAACCGCCGCCGTGAGCGGAGAAAAGCTTCAGATGACCGTTAAACTCGGGGGCACCTACCTCGTCGCCAACGGCAGATACATATATCTGAACGGAACGGTGCAGCTGTGCGACGGAATGCTCTACGTTCCGTCACGTCCGCTTGCGAAGGCGCTCGGCTGGAGTGTCGAGTGGGACGGGAGCACGAGGACTGCGACCTTCACCTCGACGGGCGAGACGATAAAGAGCGGCGACGAATTCTACAACGAGAGCGAGGTGAAGTGGCTCGCGAAGATAATCACGGCCGAGGCGGGCGGCGAGCCGTTCCTCGGTCAGATAGCGGTCGGAGCAGTGGTGCTGAACCGCATGAGGAGCCCGAAATACCCGAACACGATATACGGCGTCATATTCGACCGCGTCGGCGGGGTGCAGTTCGAGCCGACGCTGAACGGCAGTATATGGCGCGATCCCAGCGCAAACGCCGTCATCGCGGCGAAGCTCGCGCTCGAGGGCACGAACCCCGTCGGCGGCAGCCTCTTCTTCCTCAACCCGTCGATAGCGAAGTCCTCCTGGATACAGCGGAACCGCACGTTTTTCGTGAGGATAGGGCACCACGACTTTTATCTGTAACCCAAGCGCCTCCGCCCGAATAGAATGTCACGAGTGCAGAGCGGAGGTGACAAAGGACAAATGGCGTTATCCGATATAGAGCTGTTTGCACGGCTCATACAGTGTGAAGCGGGAGGCGAGGGATACAGCGGGATGCAGGCTGTGGCGGGCGTCGTGATGAACCGCGTGCAGATAGGCTACGGCGAGTATGCGCGGGTCTCGAACGGCGGCAATATCCGGAACATCATCTTTCAGGAGGGACAGTTCGACTGTACCCGGGAGGTGATAGGCGGCCGCTACAATCCTCAGAACATCTACAACATGACACCCGACCGGATCCATTACGACATAGCGGAGTGGGCGATAGCCGGCAACCGGCTTGCGGGTATGGGTTGGGCACTGTGGTTCTATAACCCGTACAGCTCGACCTGCCGGGGATTTTTCCCCTCTCAGGTCGGCGCTTTCGCCTTCCGGGTGGGAAACCACTGCTTCTACAACCCCACCGACGCGTATGCAGACACCTGATTTTTGAGGAGGCCGCATTGAAATGAACGGTTCCGGTAATTATCCCAATTTCAGCTACCGTATGCCGCAGCAGGGGGGAGATACGCAGAACGGGCAGATGATGATGCAGCAGCAGGCTCAGTCCCCGGTGCTCTCGGGCGACCCGAACCGCACCGCGCGCGACTATGTGCTCGCGTTGGTGCTTCGGCTGAACCCGGCGTTTGAGATCCCGCCGCGCGAGGACTTCGGCTCGGAGGAGCTCCAGGGCACATTCCAGCAGCTCCTCTCCGACAACCTCGGCGCGTACATGATTGGCGAGTTCCTGCTCGGAACGAGCGGGATGACCACGCGCGAGGGCTTTCTTGTGGGTGTGGGACGCTCGTTCATACTCCTGTACGACTTCGGCACACGGGTTTTCACTATGTGCGACGCGTTCTCGCTGAAATTCGCGAGCTTCCCCTACCTTGACGCGGAGACGATACGAAATTACATACCGCGCCGCTATCTCTACGACCTTGAGAACGGTTCTCAGCGGGTAACGGGCTGAGCGCGGACTGCGGTACACGGCAGATCCCATGGGCGGCGGCACGAAAGTGCCGCCGCCCGGTTTTCCTTGACAACCTTCCGCAATTTGTGTATACTGAAATCGGAACGATAATCATTACTGTTTTCGGAGGCTCCGCATGAAAAAGTATTCCCATCAGCGCGAGGCCATACGCGAGGCGCTCGTAAGCGTGAAGAGCCACCCCACCGCGAGCGAGATATACGAAATGGTGCGCGAGAAGATACCGAACATCAGCCTCGGCACGGTGTACCGCAACCTGTTCGTGCTCGCGGACGAGGGGGAGATACTCCGCATATCCACGGGGGAGGGCACGGAGCGCTTCGACGCGACGACCGGCAGCCACAGCCACCTCGTCTGCTCCCGCTGCGGAAGGGTGAGCGACGTCGACCTTCCGACCGGTGAGCTTGAACGGGCGGCGGAGAGAGCCTCCGGCGCGAGGATAGAGCGGCACAGCCTGATATTCTACGGCGTGTGCGCGGAGTGTGTAAAGAAGGGCGCATCGTGAAGGCGGAGCGAACGGGCGAGGTGTTCGCCAGGATATACGAAATAGTGAAGCGTATCCCGCGCGGCAGGGTGACGACCTACGGTCAGGTCGCGCTGCTCGCGGGGAACCCGCGCCTCTCGCGTGCGGTCGGGTACGCCCTGCACGTCAACCCCGAGCCGGGAGAGATACCCTGCCACCGCGTCGTCAACCGCTTCGGCGAGGTCAGCCGGGCGTTTGCATTCGGCGGGGAGAATATGCAGGTAGAGCTCCTCGAGAGTGAGGGGGTCGAGTTCGTCGCGGGCAGAGTCCCGCTCGACCGATATATGTGGTACGGAGACGAATAATGTGCCGCAGCGCCGTTCGAGCCGCGGAAAGCCGGGACATCGGCGCAGGGCGCCGCATGTAACTGCGTGAACCGGTGCAGGCGCCGCCTTCGGCGGCGCAGAGCGCGGGATGCAGGTTTGCGAGCGCATCCTCTACGGTTTTTGATAAGACGGAAGCGCCGCCCCCTGTTGGGGGCGGCGCATTTGCGTTGTTTTAGTACTGCTCAATGCATGCAGTCGTGGTAGTTTATGGTGTTGTAGCCGTTGCTGCCGGAGGTGTTGTAGCCGTAGCCGTTCCCGCCGCAGCCGCAGTCGGGCTTCAGGCTCTCGGCGACTTCGGCGGCGCAGCGGGCAGCCTCGGCGGCGCGCTCGGCAGCGGCGTTCGCCTCCTGCGCGTAGCATCCGGCGCGGTTCGCTATCTCCGCGGCACGGTTTGCCATCTCGCAGGCGCACTTGGCGGTTTTCTCGGCCATGCACTGGGCCTCAGCGGCGGCGCGGGCGTAGGCGCGTGCGCGCTCATAGGCGGTGGGGCCGCAGCTCTTATAACAGTTTCCCATATCTTCTCCCCCTCACGTCCGCATACGCGGACGCGCCGTCTCTTGCGGCGGACGGCCTGCCGTGTTCGGGTCATCCCGTACACATCATATTCCCGCCGGGAAGAGAGGGTGACTTCAAAATGTTACCGCTTTGTTTCTTGCAATCCGCTCCGCAGTGTGATAGAATAAAATCAAACAAAGTTCAACAATTTTTTCGAGAGAACAGGAGGCTCGCCATGAAAAGAAATTATCTGCGCGTCATTGCCGCCCTGCTTGCGGCGCTCATGCTCACGCTTCCGCTTGCCTCCTGCGGCGGAAACGACGACAAGGTGGATACCTCGCCGAGCCCGGACACCTCGGTCGTACCCTCCGAGATCCCGACGCCGTCGCCCACGCCGGAGTATATCACCGAGTATATCGGCACCGTCTACAACGTGTCGAGCTTCCTCAACGTCCGCTCCGGCCCCGGCACGAACTACGACAAGGTAGGCGAGGCGCACGCGGGCGACAAGTACACCGTGCTCGAGCAGAACGTCGGCGGCAGTGAGTGGCACAAGATAAGCTTCAGCGGGATCGAGGGCTACGTCCACAGCGACTACCTCACGATAGAGGCGATACAGGTAGAAGTAACTGAATAAGTTCCCGACCGTGAAACGGAGCGTCGGAGCTCCGCGATGATTTGAAGCACGCGACAGGGCGGACGACACGTCCGCCCTGTTTTTCGTTTTCCTGCGTGGACTTTGCGGGATATAAATATGCGGCAAAAATCGCGAATGTAACCGTTACGGATAAAAAGGAGATACAGGGTGGCGACTTGGGTAACACATTTAATGATAGCGGACGGCGTTCTTAAACGTATTCCAAACTTGGATAGGTGCGGCTTCTGCGTCGGTAATATTGCTCCGGACTGCAACGTAGAAAATGAAGATTGGACAGCCTTTACGCCGCCCAGAGAAGTGACGCATTGGATGCAGAGTGAGCGAAAGAAGGCGTCCGACGGTGATGCCTTCTGTATGGAGTACATCTTGAAGCGTAAAGCCACGATCAAATCTGCGGAAGAGTATGCTTTTCTGCTCGGCTACTACTGCCATTTGATCACCGATGCGGCGTTTCAAGCCATGATTCGGGACGAAGACCGCGTAAGAGCGGCTTGAGTGCGCATGAAAGCGGATGAAGGATTGAGCGCCGCCGGCGCCGACATGGCCGAAACGTGGGATTCGGTAAAAAGTCTCATTCCCAAGAAGGATCGGATGCGTGAGATCTACGCGATGGAAGCTGAGTATCTGAACGATCATCCGAACTCCGGCTATCTCACGGAGATTCTTCCGTTGAAATCTTTTCCCGACTATATTGATTATCTCCCTAAAGGGTGTATCGTCCGCAAGATCGGCGTGATGGGTTATCTGCCCGAGCCCGACAAAACAATAAATAAATTTATTGCCGTGTCGAAAGACGAATATGCAAGCTTTGTAGAAGATACGATACAGCTCGTGATCCGGCAGTTTTCCGAGAAGAATTTGATGTGAAAACATGGCCGGCTTTATCGGTATTGTGATAATTGTCTGCTTCATGAACAACAAAAGCATCAGAGCGCTGGAGAAGCGCGATATGGGGATTGACAAAGGTTGGCGAAGATGTTATAATCAATGCCGACTTAAACGATTGGCGGTGCGATTAAGACACGCCGTCGGTTTCGGAGAACGAAAGGAGGGGCGAGTGATGCTTTTCACATGGTACATTCCGATGCTGAGCAGCTGGAAGAACGCGTTTAACGCGGCGGCCGATGGGATCACTGCGCCCTTTTTCAGCCTGTAACGCATAGAAACGGCCTGTCGGCGCGGTGATTCCGGGAGCTTTTCCGCCTTGTGGCGGGAAAGCTCCTTTCGCTTGCAAAAAAACGAAAAGGAGTCGCCAAAATGAAGAACAGACTTAAAAATAACACAAAGCTTTTCTATATATTCAGATTTTTCGCACGCTTTGCAATGACCGAGGGCGTGTGGGTGCTCTATATGATCTCAAAGGGACTCTCGCTCTGGCAGGTGGGTGTGCTCGAAGGCGTCTACCATGCGGTGTCGCTTGTGGCGGAGGTGCCCTCCGGTGCGATAGCGGACCTGCTCGGCCGGAAGAAGGTGCTCATTGTGAGCCGCCTGCTCGCGTTCGCGAGCTCGATACCGATGATAATGTCGGACAACTTCTTTGTCCTCGCGTTCGGATTTGCGCTCACCGGCTTCGGCGGGAGCCTCATTTCGGGCACAGAGGACGCGCTCATCTACGACACCTACCTCGGGCTCGGCGAGGAGCGTCGCTTCCTCGGCGCGACGAGCCGCCTCGGCTTCATAGCGGAAGTGTCGGGTGGGATAGCGGTGCTCGCGGGCGGTATGCTCGCGAAGCGCTCCTACCAGCTCTGCTACCTCGTCGAGATGGGGATAACGGTGTTGTCCGTCGCGATATGCCTCCTCCTTTGCGAGCCGGAGACGGAAAAGAGGCGGGAGAAGCGTCCCACGCTCCGCGAGCACTTCCGCGCGAGCATGGACGTCATACGCGGCGACCGTGACGTACGCCGGCTGATAATACACTACTCGTTGCTCGAGACGTTCTACGTCAGCGTGTACTTTTACAGTCAGGAGCTCTACCGCTCGCTCGGCTTTGACGAAGCGGGCATAAGCGTAATACTTCTCGGCGCGGGCGCGGCGGCGAGCGCGGGCGCGCTGCTCTGCGAGCGGACGGCGCGGCGGCTCGGACGGCACACCGAATTTGCGGCCGGTGCGGCGCTCGCGCTCGGGATAGCGGCGATGGGCGCTCCGAGCGTCCCGTGCTCGCTTGCCGGATTTGCTCTCGCGAGCGCGGCGAGCGCCATGCTCTCGCCGCTCGGCTCCGCCGAGCTGAACCGGCGCATCCCCTCCGAGCGCCGCGCGACGCTCATCTCGGTGAAAAGCATGTGCTTCTCGGTGGGCATGATAGTTCTTTTCCCGCTGATAGGCGCCCTCGGGGACACCTTCACGCTCGCGCGGCTGCTCGTGCTGCTCGGCGCGGCGCTGGGAGTGTATGTCACAGCGAAGCTGCTCGCGGAAAATCGCGGCGGGCAGACGTAGTCTGCCCACCCTACCAATTTTCCGCGAGGCCATCGGACAGAGCAGAGCTCTGCCGACGGCAGCGCCGGTCCTTGTTCCTCACGGCTTCGCCGCTTGAAACGCGACCGGCGCGAGGAGTAAATTTCGACGTACACGCCGTCGAAATTTACAAATCGAACCTTATTTCGCGCCATTGGCGTAAAACTGCGCTTGAGCGTTGACACGACTCACTACGCTGCGCATTTTTGTTGACTTTTTCGGGGCCCGGAAGTAAAATGTTTAAGCATCACGCCTTGGAGGTGGTAACTTGAACGGCAATTTGTGGGAGGACATGTGGAGCCGCGAGGACGGGGAAGCACTGTTTCCGTACCTTGAGCGCTTCCGTAAGCTGAAGTCGCGCGCCATTGACATCTTTAAGGACTTCGGCGCCGTGCGCGTCTGCGACGCTGCCTGCGGCTTTGGCGCGTACTCGGTGGCTCTTGCCTCGAACGGATTTGAGGTGTACAGCTTCGATGTATCTCCGACTGCGGCGCGGCTCACGCGCATGGGCCTCGAGCACTGCGGGCTGGACGGTACGCGTGTGAAGTCTGCCGACATTCTCACCACCGGCTACCCGGACGCCTTTTTCGACGGAGCCGTGGCAAACTCCGTGCTCGACCACATGAGCGTCGGAGACGCAAGGAGCGCACTTTCCGAGCTGTGCCGCATAACGAAGCCGGGCGGCATCATCATGGTGTCCTTTGACAGAGCGGATGAGGACGACCTGTCCCTGCCGCACGAGCTCATGGACGACGGCAGCATACTTTACACGTCCGGCCGCCGCCGCGGGATGATACTTCACCCGTATGACGAGGCGGAGGCGCGCCGCCTTCTTGAAGGGTTTGAGATCGTCTATACCGAGCTTAGTCCGCAGGACGAGCAGGTCTTTATTTTCCGAAACACACCCCGAGCCGGTTCGGTTTAAGCTCCGCGCCGCCGCACCGCGCCTGCTGGGGCGCTTTACACTTAATAACATCGCGGAACCGTTGCGCGCCGAGCAAAACAGTAGTATAATAAATTAAATACAGCGCGCGGGAAGGTGAGAAAATGGTCTGCTCGGAGGAAAAGGCTTCGCCGGAGCTCATAGATACGCTCGTCCGCCTCTCGGAGGACTGGGAGCGCGAGGGAAGCTGCTGGGGCTATGTGAGAAACCCCGAGGACAGCTTCTCGGGACAGCGCATATTCACGGCGCGCGACGGAAAAGAGGTCATCGGCTACGCGCTCATCACTCACCGGACGGCGGAGCGGATGGGCTCGATAGTCCCGGACGGGACGGAGTACGTCGAGCTCGAGGAGCTGTATGTCGTCCCGGAGCGGAGGAACGCGGGCGTCGGTTCGGCGCTCTTCCGGTTCGTCGAGGACACCGTGCGGCGCGAAGGCGCGCCGTACCTCCTGCTCGGCACCGCGACGAAGGACCACCGCGCGATACTGCACTTTTACATAGACGAAGTAGGTATGGACTTCTGGTCGGCGAGGCTTTTCAAAAAGCTCTCGCCGGACGATTGAGAGGAGAGTGGCAGCTTGTACAGGATAGTTACGAAAAAGGTTCTCAATCCCTCGGTCACGCAGATGGAGATCGAGGCTCCGCTCGTCGCGCGGAAGGCGCGGGCGGGACAGTTCATCATCCTGCGCGTGGACGACGAGGGCGAGCGCATCCCGCTCACCGTTGCGGGCTGCGACGCGGGGCGCGGCACGGTGAAGATAATCTTCCAGATAGTCGGCGCGACGACGGCGCTGCTCGGCGCGAAAAACGAGGGCGAGTACATAAGCGACTTTGTGGGCCCGCTCGGCCGCGCGACCGAGACCGAGGGCGTAAAGAAGGTCTGCGTCGTGGGTGGCGGCGTCGGCTGTGCGATAGCGATGCCGGCGGCGCAGGAGTTCAGGCGCCTCGGCGCGGAGGTGACGAGCATCATCGGCTTCCGCTCGAAGGACCTCGTCATACTCACCGACGAGTTTGAGGCCTGCTCGGACAGAATGATACTCATGACCGACGACGGCAGCGCCGGCCGGCACGGGAACGTCACCGTCCCGCTGAAAGAGCTGCTCGAGAGCGGCGAGCGCTTTGACCGGATACTTGCCATCGGCCCGCTCGTAATGATGAAATTCGTCGCCGAGGCGGCGCGCCCGTTCGGCGTCCCGGTCGTAGTGTCGATGAACCCGATAATGATAGACGGCACGGGGATGTGCGGCGGCTGCCGCCTCTCGCTCGTGCATGAAGGCAAGCGAATAACGAAGTTCGCGTGCGTGGACGGCCCGGAGTTTGACGGCTACGAGGTCGATTTCGACGAGGCTATGACGCGCGGCAGGATGTATTCCGAGTTCGAGCGGCACGCATACGAGGAGACCTGCCGGCTGCTCGGCAGAGCTTGAGGAGGCGCAGAAGATGGCGATACAGCAGAAAAAGCATGAGATGCCGACGCAGGCCCCGTCGGTGCGCGCGCATAATTTCGATGAGGTCGCGCTCGGTTACACCGAGGATATCGCAGTCGAGGAGGCGCAGCGCTGCCTGAATTGCAAAAACCGTCCCTGCGTGGAGGGCTGCCCCGTCCGCATAGACATCCCGGACTTCATAGCGAAGGTAAAGGAGCGCGACTTCGAGGGCGCTTACGGCGTGATAAGCAAAAGCTCGTCGCTCCCGGCGGTCTGCGGACGCGTCTGTCCGCAGGAGACCCAGTGCGAGAGCAAATGCACCCTCGGGATACGCTTCGAGCCGGTCGGCATCGGCCGCCTCGAGCGCTTCGTCGCGGACAGGCACAACGAGAGCGCGCCCGCCGCGCCGGAGCGCCCCGCCCCGAACGGGCACCGCGTCGCGATAGTCGGCTCCGGGCCATCCGGTCTCACCTGCGCCGGCGACCTCGCGCGCGCGGGGTACGAGGTCACGGTCTACGAGGCGCTGCATACCGCCGGAGGCGTCCTCGTCTACGGCATACCCGAGTTCCGTCTGCCCAAAAGGATAGTCGCAAAGGAGGTCGAGGGCCTGAAGGCGCTCGGCGTGAAGGTCGAGACGAACGTCGTCATCGGCAGGACGCTCACGATAGACGAGCTCTTCGACACGGGCTTCGAGGCGGTGTTCATCGGCTCGGGCGCGGGACTGCCGAACTTCATGGGCATACCCGGCGAGAGCCTTGTGGGCGTGTACTCCGCAAACGAATTCCTAACCCGCAGCAATCTTATGAAGGCGTACCGCGAGAGCCCGACGACGCCGATAATGAAGGGCGGGCGCGTCGCCGTCGTGGGCGGCGGCAACGTCGCGATGGACGCGGCGCGGACGGCGCTCCGCCTCGGCGCGGAGAAGGTGTACATAGTCTACCGCCGCTCGATGGAGGAGCTGCCCGCGCGGCGCGAGGAGGTCGAGCACGCCGAGGAGGAGGGCATTGACTTCCGCCTTCTCAACAACCCGGTCGAGATACTCGGCTACACCAACCCAGACGACCTGCGCGACCCAAAGAACGGCTCGGTCATCGGCATGCGCTGCATACGGATGGAGCTCGGCGAGCCGGACGCGAGCGGACGCCGCCGCCCGGTCGAGATACCCGGCTCGGAGTTCGTCCTCGACGTCGACACTGTGGTGATGGCGATAGGCACCTCTCCGAACCCGCTGATAAAGGACACCACCGACGGGCTCGAGGTGAACCGCAGGGGCGGCATAATCGTGAACGAGGACGGACTCACATCCCGCTCGGCCGTCTACGCCGGCGGGGACGACGTCACAGGCGCCGCGACCGTCATATCCGCGATGGGCGCGGGCAAGACCGCCGCGCGTGCGATAGACGCATATCTCTCGGGGAAATGATCCGAAAGGGTTGAATCACCGCGAAATAAAGTATATAATGTAAGTTAAGCAAGCGGACATATTTTAAATTGGGAGGAACAGAAAATGGGCAAGTTTGTTATCCGTACCGTCCCGAGCGGGATAAAGTTCGACCTCAAGGCCACAAACGGCCAGGTCATCGCGACGAGCGAGGTCTACTCGAGCGAAAGCGCCTGCCGCAACGGTATAGAGTCGGTGCAGAAGAACGCTCCGATAGCGGAGATCGAGGATCAGACCGTCGCGGGATACGAGACCAAGACCAACCCGAAGTTCGAGGTCTATGAGGACAAGGCGGGCGAGATCCGCTTCCGCCTCACCGCGCGCAACGGCCAGATAATCGCGACGAGCGAGGGTTACAAGGCTATGGCGAGCTGCATGAACGGAATCGAGTCTGTGAAGAAGAACGCTCCCGAGGCCGAGATAGTCGAGGAGTAAAAACTTCGGAGACAGCACCGCGCATACATTGTAGAGAAAAAGTATGGAGGCCGACGGCCTCCATACTTTTTGCACATTCGATATACTTTAAGTTGTATCGACAGATAATTATACTATTCGACGACTATTTCGCGGCTATCGTCACCGACGCGCTCTTCTCGCCGTCCGAGACGGTGAGGGTGAGCGGAGCGCCGTTCGAGCGCACGACGGCGAGCGCACGTCCGTAGAAGGTCGTATAGCTGCCGGTGTGGAACTGCTCCTCGGTGCACGGGTTCGCACTGCCGAACGCGAGCAGCTCGCCGCCCTCGACCGACGCGTGCAGCAGGCGGTCGGCGTTCATCTCCGCTATGCCGTTTTCACCCACGAGCGTCACCGGGACGTAGCCTATCTCGCCCGCCGCGAGCGCCGCGTCCTCCGGACTGAGCGCTATCGAAATATCGCCCTCAGAGCTTATGAGGCAGCCGCGCCCGGCCTCGCTGCCGTCGGCGTTGTAGGAGACGGCCTCGAGCTTTCCGGGGACGTACTTTATGTTGAATATCGCCATGCACTCGGCGACGGGCTTTCTCCCGAGGCTCTCGCCGTTCAGGAAAAGCTCGACCTCGGCGGCGTTCGAGTAGACCTCGACCTCAGCGTCGTTCCCGTCACAGCCGCGCCAGCTCCAGCTCTCCATGGCGTTGGTGCCGCGCCAGACCGAGCGGGTCACCTTAACGCCGGGGTGATTTACCGGTTTCACCGAGAGAACCGGTTCGTGCGCCGAGCCCCAGACCGTCTCCGCATAGCGGCAGGAGGCGTCCGGGTCGCCGAGGATGTCGATAGCGCCGGAGCCCGCCATGAACCACGGGTGCGGGCGGTTGAACGGCATGGCTCCGTCGTAGCTCCACGCGCCTATGCCGGCCTCGCCGAGGTAGTCCCAGGACACCCACATGAAGTCGCCGATGAGGTAGGGGTACTTCTTCACCATCTCCCAGTTCTTCCATATATCCTGCGGGAAGGTCTCGCTGCCGACGATGACGCGCTTCGGGTGCGCCTCGCCCTCGAGCGGATAGCGCCCGGAGGCGTAGTTGTAGCCCGCGATGTCGAGACAGTCGAGGAAGGGGCTCGTGAGCGCGTCCACCTCGGGCGCGACGGCGGCGTTGTTCATGCCGGCGCCTATCTGCGAGACCATCTCGTTGAAATCGGCGCTCGTGTTCGTCGGGTCGCCGCCGCCGGTGGCGGGGGCGCTCTCGCCGTCGTTGTAGATGCCCTTTCCGGCGGCAGCGGCGGCCATTATCATGAGGTTTGCGCCGCAGGTGACCGGGCGGCTCGGGTCGAGCGAATGTATGAAGTCTACGAGCGCCCTGCCGGTGGCGACGCCCTTCTCCTCCGCAGGCTCGCTCACCTCGTTGCCGATAGAGTAGAGGACGACCGACGGGTGGTTGTAGTCGCGCTCGACCATCATCCTGACGTCGCGCTGCCACCACTCCGGGAAGTCGTTGCCGTAGTCGTTCTTTGTCTTGCGGCTGTACCACATGTCGAAGGTCTCGTCCATGAGGTACATCCCGAGCTCGTCGCACGCCTCGACTATCGCGCGGGACGTCGGGTTGTGGGCCGAGCGTATTGCGTTGAAGCCGTTGGCCTTGAGTATCTCCACGCGGCGGCGGTCGCTCTTCGGGAAGGACGCCGCGCCGAGGATGCCGTTGTCGTGGTGGATGCAGCCGCCGCGCAGCAGCGTCTCCTCGCCGTTGACAAAGAAGCCGTTCGGACCCCACTTGAGCTCGCGGATGCCGAAACGCTCGCAGACGGTGTCGGTGACGTCGCCGTTCTCGCGGAGGGTGACACGGCAGGTGTAGAGGTTCGGCGTCTCCGCGCTCCAAAGCTTTGCGGAGGGAACGGTGATGCCGACCGATGCGCCCGTGCCCCCGGCGATGACGGTGTCTCCGTCAAGAATCTCGACCGTTATATCGCCGCGGGTCGCGGCGGTGTCCACGCGGATGCGCGCGGGTGATATCCCGAGCGTCGTTATCTTCACGCCGTTCCGCTCGATGCGGCTCTCGCCGCCGACGTAGAGCCATACCGGGCGGTATATGCCCGAGCCGGTGTACCAGCGGGAGTTCGGCAGCTTCGAGTTGTCCGCCGTGACGGTGAGGGTGTTCTTTTCGCCTATCTTCAGCCCGTCGAGCGGCACCGCAAACGAGGTGTAGCCGTAGGGGTGGAACGTGAGCTCCCGCCCGTTCAGCGCGACCGTCGCGTTCTTGTAGACGCCCTCGAACTCGACCTCGACGCGCTGCCCGCGCCAGTCCTCCGGCGCATCGAATGTCTTCTCGTAGACGTACACGCCGCCGGGGAAGTAGCCGTGGCCGCCGTCCGAGACAGACGGGTCGCGCGTCTCGAGGATCTGTGCGTCGTGCGGCAGGGTGACCGGCGCGGGCGTTCCGCCCTGCTTTGCAAATGTCCATCCGCCGCAGAAATCGAACCGTTTCATCTGTATCTCCTCCTTGTGCAGCAATAGTAAAGCCTTGAGCCTGTGCTTACGGTATCTCTGATAATATCATACCAAAATCCGGGGCGGATTTCCATATCAAAACAACGAAAAACTGTTGCTTTAATGGCGCGCCCGTTCGGCAGCGCGCGAAATTTCTCTTGTCATGCGCGCCGGGCGGGTCTATAATGTATGGTGTATTCAGGCATACATCGGAGGCAAAATGATTTACGAGGATTATTTTGAGAAGGACTACATCGCCACTATGGGCAGCACTGACTACTTCGGACGGCTCAAGCCCTCGGCGCTCATGATGTTCATAGAAAACGTCGCGGTGGAGCACGTCTCGGGGCTCGGCTTCGACTGGGACTATACGACGCGGGAGCTCCACGCGGCGTGGATAATCGTCCGCACCCGCGTTGCGCTGAAGCGTCCTCCGCTCTATGGCGAGACTTTGCGCCTGCGGACGTGGGCGGCGACGCCTAAGAACGCCTACTTTCCCAGAGAGACCGAGATCTTCGCGGACGACGGGAGCATCGGCGAGGCGAGCGCCGTCTGGGTGCTGGCGGACGTCGACACGAGGAAGATACTTCCGCCGGCAAAGTTCTATGAGATAACCGGATTTAAGCATCGGGGCGACCCGCGCTTCGAGGCGCCGGCGAGGATACCGCACGACCTGGAGTACCGGAACGCGGAGAGCTTTGCCGTCCGCTACAGCGACCTCGACATGAACCGCCACGTCCACAACACGCGGTATATCGACATGGCGGAGGATCACCTCGCGGTCGAGCGCGAGCCGAACCTATGGGTGAAGGGGATAAACATAAGCTACGCGGCGGAGACCCGCGAAGGCGAGACGCTTGTTCTCACCGACGCGGGAGAGGGAATGCACCGCTTCGTCAAGGGTACCGACCCGAACGGAAAGAGGAAGTTCGACCTGGAGCTTTTGTTTGACAGGATCTGAGGTGCGGAAATGGATGAGCTGAAGGAAGTCCTCGCGGAGGTGCGCCGCATATCGCGCGCGGAGCGGCTGATAGTCTACGGCCTCAAGCGCGAGGGTGCGAGGGAGCGGATATGCGGCGTGAAGGTATGCGTCGTGGCGGACACGCGGGACAAGGACGCGCTTGAAAGGGAGCTGTACCTTGGCATAGACGGAGACGTCGCGCTCGACGTCCTCGTCTACACTCCGTCGGAGTGGGAGACGCTGCTGCGCGACCCGCAGTCCTACGCGAGCCGGATAGCCGAGAAGGGACGCGAGTATGTCGAGGCGTAACACCGGCACAAACGACAGCCGTCGCTACTACGAATGGCTCGACCACGCCGAGACCGATCTTCGTGCGGCGAGGATACTGCGCGGCGTCGGAGCGGACGGCAGGACGGTCGTGTACCACTGTCACCAGGCGCTCGAAAAGAGCTTCAAGTGCTTCCTGCTCTTTCGGAACGGACGGCATGTCGACGGACACAACATCACCTTCCTCTCGCGTCAGGCGGCGCGCGCGGACAGAGGCTTTTCCAAGTTTGTGGACAGGACGCCGCCGTTCAACCGCTACTATATCGAGACGCGATACCCCACCGACCTGCCTTTCGAGATAGGCGAGCGTGAGCTTGAACAGGCGTTTTCGCTTGCGGAGGAGGTCTACGGCGCGGTCGCGCGCGCTGTCATGTACGAGATAAAGGACGACATTGACGAGGACGAGGAGCGTGCCGCGCGCCGGGACGAAGCCGATTTGTAGAAGACATCGAGCGGTCGCGACGAAGCCGGACACTGATATGACTTCCATGTGCGAAGTTAGCGGCTTTGCCGCTAACTTCGACCGCTGCAAACAGCGAAAGCGCGAACCAATTCTTCATCCTACACTCTACTGCTTTCGCCGGTAATATTCGCTCCGCGAATATTGCCCGACATTGAGCTCATTGTAGGACGGAGCGGCGCAACCAAGCCTCGCAGAGTTTCGCCGCGTAAGCGGCGAAATAGATTCAAATCATTTTCGGCGGCGGCGTGTACGTCGCCGAAAATACCTCTCGCGGAGCGTGCGTCGAAGACGGCGAAGCCGTCGAGGCGCGTAGCGGAGCGCCTGCCGTCGGCAGAGCTTCGCTCTGTCCGACGGCCTCGCGGCAAATTGGTAAGCGAGCGAAGCGAGCGCGATTTGCCGCGAGTCGCGAGATAGAAAAAACCGGAAAGCATAAGCTTTCCGGTTCCGGTCTCTACCTATCACCCGTTATATCGCGCGGGTGACCTTGCCCGAGCGGAGGCACCGCGTGCAAGCGTAGACGTGGCAAGGCTTGCCGTCAACTATAGCCTTAACGCGCTTGACATTCGGCTTCCACATACGATTGGTACGGCGATGCGAGTGGCTGACGTTTATTCCGAACGTCACACCCTTGCCGCAGAACTGACACTTGGCCATTCTTTGCACCTCCCAAGAAGTAATAAAAGTACCATATCCGACGCCCTCGGGAGGGCGTGAAACGGCAAATTAGGGGCGCCGTGCATCGGCGCAGATAATATAATATCAGAAAGCTGTGAAAATTGCAAGGGCTTTTTCAAAAAAATCCGAATATATTCGCAGCTTCATGCGGAAACGCTTGTGGACTTTGCCGCGCGCGTGTGATATAATAGTCGCGGCAAATCGCAGCCGCGCGCTCCGAGAGAGGAGCTTTTCCGACATACCGCCGTCGGAAAAACACATTGAAATTTGTTTTGCGCCCTTAGAGCCCTCCGGTAGGTATAAAGTCTGGCTTGCGGCGCTCTTCGCCGAAAGCGGATGCGCCCGGCAGAAAGTGCCGACACGGAACGAGCTGCACAGCTCTCTTGCCGCGATCATATATTTCCGAAAACATAAATCGACCCGTCAATAGATAAATAGACAGATATAAAGGAGATAAACATGCCTGATACTTCAAACGGCATAGTCCCGTATCAGAACGCGCGGCGCGCCGGGCGCAAGTGGCTCGGCGACCACTCGAAGGACAAATACGGCGGCGGGCTCGCGGTCCTGGAGCGCGAGCTTGACGGCGTGGAGACGATGGGCGAAATTTCGCTCGGCGTCCACGAGATAGCGCTGAAAAAAATAGTCGGGACATACACCTCGGCAAGGGCGGACGCCTTTGCCGGCAACTTCATGCCGCTCTACGACGAGGGAAGCGAGTTCGCCTTCAAGTGGCGCTCGCTCTACAGCCACCATCTGAAGGACGGCATCACCGACCCGATAAAGGTCTACGAGTACATGGGGCTTTTCTATGTGATAGAGGGCAACAAGCGTGTTTCGGTGATGAACTACGTCGGCGCGTACTCCATCTCTGCCGACATCACGCGCATAGTCCCCAAGTACGACCCGAACGACGACAACGTGCGGATATACTACGAGATAATGGAGTACAATCCGCGCCTCTTCGCGTTCAGCGATATGTGGTTCTCGCACCCCGGCGCGTTCACTGCGCTCATCGCGTGGGCGAGAAACTTTGCGGAGCGCACCCCGGCGCTGAAGGGTCTCGAGCCGCACGAGTGGCTGCCCAAGGCTTACCGCGATTTCTCGCTTGAGTATCAGCGTGCCGGCTTCCGCGACATAGACATGACCACCGGCGACGCGTTCATGATATACCTCGGGGTGTACGAGTTCCCCTACGACATAAGCCTTGAGGAGCTGGGCGAGCGCGTCCGCGCGTGCGAGCCGCAGTTCCGGCAGGTGAACGACCGCGTGCCGCCGTATATAGTCGAGAACGGCGAGAGCTCGCCGGAGAGCGGACGCGGCATACTCGGCATAGGCTCGCGGAGAGCGCATGCGGTGTTCGTGTACAACGCGACGCCCGAGACCTCCTACTGGACCCGCTCCCACGAGCTGGGACGGCTCGACATGGAGCGGTTCTTTGACGGCCGCGTCACCACAAAGGCGGTCTACTCCGTCTCCGAGCAGGAGGCGCACGATCGTCTGCGCGAGATAATCGAAGAGGAAAAGCCGGACGTGCTCTTCACCGTCAACAGCGCATACGCGCACGCCGCATGGCAGATGACCCTTGAGCATCCTGAGGTGCTGATACTCAACTGCGGGCACACCCTCCCCGGAATGATGCTCCACACCTACTACTGCAAGCTCTACGAGCCGGCGTTCGTGCTCGGCGCGATCGCGGGCTCTTACACCAAGAGCGACATCATAGGTATAGTCGATATGCCGCAGCGCGCCACCGACTCCACCTACGTCGTCAACGCCTTCGCGCAGGGCGCGCGGCTGGTCAACCGAAACATCACGGTCAAGCGCTGCAAGCCGCGCGTCAATTTCTCCGGCGATGAGGACCGCCTCTGCCGGAAGATGCTCGCCGAGCGCGGCGCGGACGTCATACTCAGCCAGTACCCGACGTACGGTTCCGTAAACCTCAAGCCCTGCGACGACCTGTATGCCATGCTTGCCTCGGTCGGCCCGAACGGTAGGATAAAGGAATACCTCGCCGCCCCCGCTATTGACTGGGGAGTGATGTACCGCCGCATAATGAGCGACTACCTCGGCAGCGCGTTCGAGCGGGTACGCGAGCACTGCGAAGCGTTCCCGAGCATCTACTTCTGGCTCGGGCTCAAGAGCGGGATGGCGAAGATATATGCTGTCGACGAGGTCATAGGTACCCACGCCTCGCGCCTTGCGCACATACTCACGACCGCACTCACATCCTCTCACGACGTGCATCCGTTCATAGGGCCGATGCGCGACCGCGGGGGAAACATGAGAATAGACCGCTACAGCGTCCCGTCCCTGCCGGAGATACAGTTCATGAACTGGACGAGCGACATCGTAGACGAGGAGCTGCGTGCGGGCGAGGAGCCGACCGGGGGAGACGGAGGGTCAGGCATAGAGCAGTATTTCCCCGGCGTTCCCGTTCTGGAGGAGGCGCACGAGCCGCCGGCCGCCCGGGACGAACAGAGAGACTGACGTTTCCTGCCGGGCGCACCGCGGGGGACGAAGATTTTCGGAGATAAGGGCCCGGGAGGGCGCTTCAACCGACTAAACAGAGAAAGGATCGTAGTAAAATGAGCGTGTTTGACAAGAAGGTCGGAGTAATAGGGCTCGGATATATCGGACTGCCGACGGCGCTGTCCCTTGCCGCGAACGGCGTCGACGTCACCGGCGTGGACATCAAGGAAGAGACGGTCGCCTCGCTGCGGGCGGGAAAGGTCACCTTCAAGGAGGACGGGCTGGACGGCCTCTTCGCCGCCGCCGTCGCGAAGAAAATGACTTTCTCGACCGAGTACCCCGTTGCGGACATATACGTCGTCACGATGCCCACACCCTATGACGAGATGACAAAGAAGGTGGACGCGAGCTTCATAGTCCGCGCGGTGGACAGCGTCCTCGACGTCATGCCGAAGGGTGCGGTCGTCGTCGTTGAGAGCACCGTCTCGCCCGGAACGATAGACGAGCACGTCCGGCCGCTTTTCGCGCGGCACGGCTTCACGCTCGGCGCGGACGCGCACCTCGCCCACGCGCCGGAGCGCATCATCCCCGGCAACATGCTCTACGAGCTCGAGCACAACGCGCGCACCGTCGGCGCGGACGAGCCGGAAATAGCGGAGCTCATACGCGAGCTGTACGGAACTTTCTGCAAGGGCGAGATAGTCACGACCGACATCCGCACGGCGGAGATGACTAAGATCGTCGAGAACACCTTCCGCTCGATAAACATCGCCTACGCCAACGAGCTCGCAAAGCTCTGCCGCGTCAAGGGCATGGACGTGCAGGAGGTCATACGCATAGCGAACAAGCACCCGCGCGTGAACATCCTGAGCCCCGGACCGGGCGTCGGAGGCCACTGCATCTCGGTCGACCCGTGGTTCCTCGTGGGAGATTTCGGGTCGCTTGCGGAGCTAACGTTTGCGGCCGTTTCCGTCAACGCTTCGATGCCGGAGTTCGTGCTCGAGCGGATAAGCGGGATAAAGGAGAAGTACGGCATTAAGGACAACAGCCGCGTCGGACTGTACGGACTCACCTACAAGGAGGACGTCGACGACATACGCGAGAGCCCGACGCTTCAGCTCCTCGACTGCATGAAGCACCATCTCGCCTCCGGCGTGAAGGTATACGACCCGTTCGTGAAGGACGACGTGTGCGACGGACAGATGCACGACTTCGACGAGTTTGTGAACGCCGTCGACCTCGTCGTCATACTCGTCGGCCACACCGAGATAAAGCAGCGCATGAGCGCGCTCGAGGGAAAGACGGTGTTCGACACCCGCAACGTCTGCCCCTTTGCGCAGGAGAAGCTGTGAGGCCCCGGCTGCGGCGAAGATAGTTGTAATAGTAAACAAATTGTGAACAATACCGCTTTCCGCTTGACGCGGAGGCGTGAGAAGGGTAAAATAGCTGACGGCGGCATACTTTGCCGCCGCCGGCTGTTTTCGTTTTATCGGGAAACGGCATTTTCCGACAATTAACAGGGGAGAACTCAGATGCTCAGATTAAAGAACATAGTCAAGAACTACAAGGCGGGCGACACCGAGGTCGCGGCGCTTCGGGGAGTGGATCTGAACTTCCGCGACAGCGAATTCGTGTCGATACTCGGCCCGAGCGGCTGCGGCAAGACAACACTGCTGAACATAATCGGTGGCCTCGACCGCTACACCTCCGGCGACCTCATAATCGACGGACGCTCCACCAAGGAGTACCGTGACGGCGACTGGGACGTGTACCGCAACACCTCGGTGGGCTTTGTGTTCCAGAGCTACAATCTCATCCCGCACCAGACGATACTCTCAAACGTCGAGCTCGGTATGACGCTCTCCGGCGTCTCCAAGTCGGAGCGCCGCCGCCGCGCCATAGCGGCGCTGCACGAGGTCGGCCTCGGCGGGATAATCAACAAGAAGCCGAACCAGCTCTCCGGAGGTCAGATGCAGCGCGTCGCAATAGCGCGCGCACTCGCAGGCAACCCGCGCATTCTCCTTGCGGACGAACCGACCGGCGCGCTCGACAGCGAGACTAGCATACAGGTCATGGACCTGCTCAAGGAGATAGCGAAGGACCGCCTCGTTATAATGGTCACGCACAACCCCGACCTCGCGGAGCGCTACTCCACCCGCACGATAAAGATACTTGACGGCCGCGTCACAGACGACTCGAACCCCTACCTGCCGGAGGAGGAGAAGGCGGAGACAAAGAAGAAGCGCACCCGCAAGAAGCCGATGAGCCTTGCGACCGCGTTCTCGCTCAGCATGACAAACCTCATGACGAAGAAGGGCAGGACCTTCCTCACGGCGTTCGCGGGGAGCATCGGCATAATCGGCATAGCGCTGATACTCTCGCTCTCAAGCGGAATGCAGAACTACATCGACCGGGTGCAGGAGGATACGCTCTCGAGCTATCCTCTCACGATACAGGACGAGTCGGTCGACCTCACCGGCATGATGACCTCGATGATGAGCGCCCGCACCGAGGTCGAAGAGCACAATGACGACAGGATATACCCCGTCCGCCTCATGACCGGTATGCTCGACACCGTCGTAAGTGAGATAACGACGAACAACCTCACCGACTTCCGCGCGTTCATCGAGGACGACGCAAGCGGCGTCAAAGAGCTTGTGAATGACGTCCAGTACAGCTACTCCACGCCTCTTCTCATCTACAAGGCGGACACGTCGGACGGGATAAAGCAGGTGAACCCGAGCACCGTCTTTGACGAGATGGGCATGGGTCAGATGATGGAGATGCAGGCCGGAATGAGCGGCGGAGCCGTGGGCGGCGCGAGCGGCGGAGACGTCTGGAGCGAGCTCGTCGGCGGAGACGACCTCCTTGCGGTGCAGTACGATGTCCTCGCGGGACGTATGCCGGAGGCGTGGAACGAGGTCGTCGTGATAGTCGGCAGCAACAACGAGGTGACCGACCTCACCCTCTACGGCCTCGGGATGATGGACGCTGCCGAGCTCGGCGACATGATGGAGGCAACGATGAGGGGCGAGGAGTACGAGTCGCCGGAGTACCCCGAGAGCTACAGCTACGACGAGATACTCGCGCTCCGCTTCAAGCTCCTGCCCACCGCCGCGCGGTACTCCGAGACTGCGGACGGCGTGTTTGTCGACATGAGCGGGGACGAGGAGTTCATGCGCACGGCGCTTGAGGACGCGCCGGAGGTCAAGGTCGTCGGCATCCTCCGCCCGGAGGAGAACGCCGTCGCGATAACGACGAACGGCACGGTGGGCTACCGCTCCGAGCTGATGGACGAGATGATGAAGCGGACAAATGAGTGCCCCGTCGTCAAGGCGCAGCTCGCAGACCCGGATACCGACGTCTTCACCGGCATAGCGTTCAGCACCGGCGAGGAGACACCGGAGTTTGACATCACCGCACTTCCGCCCGAGCAGCAGCAGTACCTCATGGGGCTCAGCGATGAGGAGCGCGCCGCGGCGATAGCGCAGATGGCGGCCTCGATGACGACAAACGCGACCTACGACGGGAACCTCAACATCCTCGGCGTCGCCGACCCCGAGGTCCCGAGCGGAATAAAGCTCTACGCGAAGGACTTCGAGTCTAAGGAGCAGCTCGTCGACATAATAAACGACTACAATACCCGCATGGAGAACGAGGGCAAGGACGAAAACGTCATAAGCTACACCGACCTCGTCGGCCTGATGATGACCTCGGTCTCCACGATAATCGACGCGATAAGCTACATTCTGATAGCGTTTGTCGCCATCTCGCTTGTCGTCAGCTCGATAATGATAGGCATTATAACCTACATCTCGGTGCTCGAGCGCACGAAGGAGATAGGTATACTCCGCGCGATGGGCGCCTCGAAGAAGGACATCAGCCGCGTGTTTAATGCGGAGACGCTCATCGTCGGCTTCAGCGCCGGAGCGCTCGGCATACTCGTCACGATACTTCTCTGCGTGCCGGTAAACGCGATAATCAAGCACCTCGCGGATATATCGAATATCGCGGGGCTGCCGTGGCAGGGCGGAGTGATACTCGTGCTGATAAGCATGGCGCTGACGTTTATCGCCGGCCTCGTCCCGAGCCGCATAGCGGCGCGGAAGGACCCGGTCGAAGCGCTGAGGACCGAGTAACGCGACAACATCCGAAAAGAGTATACGAAAAAACAGGTCACGCAGCTGCGTGACCTGTTTTTTATGGATAATGCGGATGTACGGAGTCTCGTTTGCGTTTAGACGGTTTGGCGCGTCCCGCCGTGAACCGCTTCGTGGGAGAAGACCCGTATGAGGAGAATTCCGCCGCGCCGAGGATTCTCGCGGGATATTCGGGGCGTCCGCATCGGGACGGGGTTTCACTTATCATATTTCAGTTTGAGCTGTAGGGTGTACTGTTCGCCGGAGCCGTCCGGGTTTTGGGTGAAGAACAGCGTCAGACGGTACTCCCCGGCGTCCTCGAGGGTGAGAAACTGCCTAAACATGAACAAATCGTCGTATCCGTACTTGCGCGGCTCGGATGAGGTGTCATAGAAGCGGTTGGCGTCGTCCAACGAAAGCAGAGACAGCTTCGTGTCGCTGGTGGACATATAAGTGAGATCATCGTATCCGCCTCTGTCCGTCTTTTTCTCAATGGTCCCGCGGGCTTGGTCGAGATATAGCGTGGCGCCGTCCATGTTTGGCCGTATGGCGACATAAACTCCGGCCTGATCGATATAATCTGCCGACACGATATCAAACTTGCTGTCGGTGGCTTCGGGAACGGTGACTGTGTGAGAAATCGAATAGAGGGTATCGCCTGTCGTATAAGCCGAACCTTTTGCAGAAATGCTTTCGCGCATCTTGTACGTCAGCCTGTATGTTCCCGGCTCGTGTATCGGGAACGGCAGCAGCAGGCGGCTGCCTCCGCTGGGCAGTACCACATAATCGGGCACGCCGCCTACAGTTGCGAGCTGGTAAGGACTAATATTCTTCAAATCGACCCATTCGCCGTCTTCTGACCGCTCCATTGTGACGGCATCGTCGGACCATACACCGGGCGACGTCTGCGTGCCGTTCTCAAACACCTTCACCGTCACGGCGGCGTTATGCTCCCCGGAAAAGCATACTCCGAGCTGCGGCCCTCCGTTCCAGGTGTTGAAATAGTAGGAGGTCGCCTCAATAAAATCGGTGTCCCCCGAACAGTCGGAGATAGGTATTCTTTCGGCAGTCGAGAACGTCTTGTCGGAGTGAGCAAAATCGCCTTGGGCGCCCTCGGTGTCCTGCCCCGAGCAGGCGGAGAGCAACATGAGCGCCAGACAGAACGCAAATAATCTGTATATCCGTTTCATTTTATTACCTCCGTATTATAAAGTGTTTGAACAGGCCGGGCGGCAGGACATTTGCCCCGCACATCTGTCCGTTCACAGCGTATATGTCCGCATGCTGCGTTTTGAGGACAGCTTTTTCAAAAAAATTTTTCTGTTTTTGATGTCGGGAGCCGCGCGGGCGGCAGAAGGTCGAATGCGGTATATTCTTTCCGACGGGGGTGATCGTTCTCTCACTCGGAAGTGCGGTACATATCCCACGTTCCCGCGCCGTCCGCTCCTATCGGACGGGCGCGGGGTTTGCCTTGACACTGTTGGTATGAAATGGTATCATATATCAGTGAACGGCGCGAGCCGAAAATCGAAGAAGGAAGGGTTTGTATGAAGAGAATTATTTCCGCGGTAACGGCGGCGGTGCTGCTGCTCTGCTGCCTTGTCGTGCCCGCAGCGGCGGAGGACTACACGTTCAAGGACAGGGACGGCACCGAGATAACCGTGCCGGACGGGGCTTTTGCCGCAAAGGTCGTGAGCTTCACCCCGGGCGACCCGTGGACAAACTATGAGGAACAGCAGAAGCAGAGCAATGTGCTCGGCGCCCCCGACCGTACCGGTGACGAGAGCACCAGCAAGGGCGACCTTTGCCTCGGCGCCGGCGGCGTTATCGTTCTGCAATTCAATATAAACATATACGACGGAGAAGGACTGGATATATACGTCTTCGAGGTCGGCGCCGCCGTGGAGGACACCAAGGTCGAGGTCAGCAGCGATCTCGTGACCTGGTACGACGTCGGCGTCGCCGCCGGAAAGACCGCCGGCGTGGACCTGAACGGCAAGGTGCCGGAGGGCAGCCGCTTCCGCTATGTCCGCCTCACCGACCTGAATTCGTCTGCCAGCGGAGGATGGCCCGGCGCCGACATCGACGCGGTCTCCGGACTGAACGTCAAGTCGGTCACGCAGGATTGGGCGATCCCTGAGATAGATAAGGCCGAGGAGCTCGGCCTCATCCCTGACATCCTGAAGAATACGGACCTCACGCAGAACATCACCCGCGAGGAGTTTGCGGCTGTGTCCGTCAAGGTCTACGAGGCTCTTTCCGGAGTCAAGGCCATCCCCGCCGTCAACTGCCCGTTCACCGACACCGACAACGTGGAGGTCATGAAGGCGTACAACATCGGCGCGGTCAACGGCATCACCGTCGACCAGAGCCTGTTTGCTCCGCACGATTTCCTGAACAGGCAGCAGGCCGCCGCTATGCTGACCCGCGTGTTCAAGAAGGTCTCGATGGTTGGCTGGACGCTTGAAGACGACGCCAAGTTCCCGCTCACGTACACGCAGCCCGCGCCCTTTGCCGACGACGCCGACATATCCGGCTGGGCAAGGGAGAGCGTGTACTTCATGGCGGCGAACGGCATCATCAAGGGAGTCGAAGACAAGAAAACGGGCGCCTTCAATTTCAAACCTCAGAATACGACGACCGATAGGGAGGCTACGGGTTACGCCAACGCCACCCGCGAGCAGGCGCTTGCCATCGCGGTGCGCATGGTGGAAAACCTGAAGCAGAGATAAGCAAGTCTCAAAGTTCGGTGAAGGACGGGTGTGCGGACAGCCGCACTTCAACAGAAGAAAGAACGACAAAAAGGGCCGCTGCGGAATATCGCAGCGGCCCTGCCGTTTCTTATATTCGCGATGTAAGGACGGGCACCTTTGTGCAGGCTCTTACTTTATGTCGGTGAACTGTGCGGCGATACGTTCGAGCGCTTCCTTGAGGACGCTGCGGGCGCACGGGACGCACATACGCTGGCAGCACGCGCCGTATACCGGGTCGTGTACCTTGCCGTCCTGAAGGATGACGTTCGCCTCGTCGTAGATGCGGCGATGGATCTCGTCACCGTCGAGCCCGCTCGCGCTGAAGTCGATCCAGAGGCAGTAGGTGCCCTGCGGGTAGGAAATCTTGACCCACGGCATCTTCTCGGCAAAGAAGTTCATGGCGAGCTCGACGTTGCCGTCGAGATACTCGTTGAGCTCCTCGACCCAGTCGTCGCACTCGGTGTAGGCCGAGATGACGGCCGAGACGCCGAACGGGGTCATTCCACCGCCGCCGCCCGCCTGACGATAGCGCTCACGAAGGAACTTGTTCGGGATGATGAGGTTCGAGCAGGCGAGACCCGCGATGTTGAAGGTCTTGCCGAGGCCGCCAGCAACGACGATGTTCGAATAGTCGTCGGTCATGGTGCCGATGGAGGTGAACTTTCCGCCCTTGCGGATGAGGTCGCAGTGTATCTCGTCGACGATAAGCAGGACGTTGTGGCGCTTCGTTATCTCGACTATCTTCTGAAGCTCCCACGGCTCCCACACGCGGCCGACGGGGTTGTGCGGCGAGCAGAGCAGGAAGATGCGGTTGTGCGAATCGCTGCAGGCCTTCTCTATCTCGTCGAAGTCCATGCGCCAGACGTTGTTCTCGTCGAGGTGGAGGTGGCAGTCGACAGCCTTGCGGTGGGTGTCGCCCTCGATCATGCCGGTGAAGTGGCCGTAGACCGGGCGGGTGATGATGACGCCGTCGCCGATGTTCGAGAACGCCTCAATGACCTTGTTGATGCCCGAGCAGGTGCCGGCGGACGGGAGTATCCAGTCCTTCTCGATCTTCCAGCCGTAGTGGGTATCGAACCAGCGGATGACCGCGTCGAAGTACTCCTGAGGCGGCATGGTGTAGCCGAAGATCTCGTGGTCGGCGGTGCGGTGCAGCGCCTTGATTATCTGAGGGGCGCACTTGAGGTCCATGTCCGCGACGAAGAGCGGGATGAAGCCGGGCTTATAGCGCGCGGCGGAACCGTCCCACTTGGCAGAGTATGTACCGAATCGATTGACGGGGGTATCAAAATCGTATTTCATTGCTTTCACTCCTTAGTTATAATGGGAAAAACTATTTTAAGTATATCACGTTTTCGGATAATTTCAAGAGAAACGCGCAAAAAGCGAAAAATTGGAGCGGACCGCCGAAAAGTGGCTGAAATATAGGAGAAGCCGCGCGGGACCGCCGGTATCGGCGGCCCCGCGCGGCTCATTTTCCGCAGGACTCGTCCGCTTGCGAAGCGTTTATTTCTTGAGCAGGTCGCGGATCTCGGTGAGAAGTTTTTCCTCCGCGGAGGGCTCGGGCGCGGGAGCGGGCTCTTCGACGACCACGACCTCCTTCTTGCGGTGGAAGCGGTTTATCACCTTGACCATCGTGAACACGACAACGGCGATGAGCAGGAAGTTGATCACCATCTGAATGAAGTTGCCGTAGTAAATGGCGGCCTCGGCGGTCTCCTCGGTGGCTTCCGCCAGCACGATCTTGAAATCGCTGAACGATATGCCGCCGATTATGTAGCCTATCGCGGGCATTATGACGTCATTGACAAGCGAATTCACTATCTGCGTGAAAGCGCCGCCGATTATGACGCCGACCGCCATGTCCACGACGTTGCCGCGGGAGATAAACTCCTTGAATTCGGCAATCAAGCCTTTCTTTCCGTCCTTTGCCATTTTGATTCCTCCAAACCTTTGATTTTTATTCCCTGTGCTTTTTACCAACCGAGAACTTCGACTCGGTATGATTTACGAGACGTTTGATGTTCGAGGCGTGCTTCACCGTAACGATAACGGCGATGAGCCCGAAGATAAGTACATAGGTCCAGCAGAGCGGGTCTGTGCGGTTGAATATCCCCAGCAGCACCTCCGCAAACCACACCGCGAGTATCGAGCCGAGCGACACATACCGCGTAACGAGCACGATGATGATAAAGAGCGATATGGCGATAAGGAACACCCGCCAGTCGAATGCGAGTATCAGCGCCGCGACGCTGAGGACGCCCTTGCCGCCCTTGAACCCGAACCAAACGGGGTAGAGGTGGCCGATTATCACGAAGAAGCCCGCAAGGAACTTCGCGGTGCCGGATATTTCGTAGCCCGCTATGGTGTCGCCGCGGAAGAGCGCCTCCACTATCAGCACCGCCGCTATGCACTTGCCGAGGTCGCCCACCATCACGATGAGCGTCGAGAAGCCGCCGTAGTTGCGCAGATAGTTCGTTATTCCGGCGTTGCCGCTGCCGTGCTCGCGCACGTCGTCCTTCTGGAATATCCGCGAGCAGATTATCGAGAAGTTAAGGCTGCCGAGCAGGTAGCTCACCACGCAGACGAGCGCTAGCTTGAGATAAAAATTCATAACGGCATCTCCCCCTATTTGACGGCGGGCGCGGCGCCCTCGCCGCGCTGCTTTACAACGAGCCGGACCGGCGTTCCCTCAAAGCCGTACGCCTCGCGCAGCCGGTTTTCGATGTACCTCCTGTACCCGAACCCGAAGAGCTCCGGGTCGTTGCAGAAGGCGACGAAGTTCGGCGGCTTCACTCCGGTCTGGGTCATGTAGTATATCCTGAGGCGGCGCCCCTTCACCGACGGCGGCTGCATCCTTGCGACCGCCTCCGAGAGCACCTGGTTGAGCTGCCCCGTCGTGACGCGCTTTGCCGCGTTCTCCGCGCAGGCGACGATGAGCGAAAAGAGAGTCCCGACGCGCTGACCCGTGAGGGCGGAGATGAACACCACCGGCGCGTAATCCATGAACGGCAGCTCCACGCGGAGCTTTCGCTCGAACTCCGCCGGGGTCTTTGTCGTCTTGTCGGGCACGGCGTCCCACTTGTTGACGACGAGCACCGAAGCCTTCCCCGCGTCGTGCGCGAGACCGGCGACCTTCGAGTCCTGGTCGGTGACGCCCTCGGACGCGTCTATCATTATGAGGCAGACGTCCGCGCGCTCGACCGCCATCCGCGTCCGAAGGACGCTGTACTTTTCGATGTTCTCCTCGACCTTCGACTTGCGGCGGAGGCCGGCGGTGTCGATAAAGTTGAACTTTCCCTCATCGCACTCGAAGAAGCTGTCTATCGCGTCCCGCGTGGTGCCGGCGACGGGGCTGACGATGACGCGCTCCTCGCCGAGTATGCGGTTGACAAGCGAACTCTTTCCGGCGTTCGGCTTTCCTATTACGGCGACGTTTATGACGTCGCTCTCCGCGTCCTCGTCCTCCGCGCCCTCGAGGTATTCGCAGCAGCGGTCGAGCAGGTCGCCCGTGCCGTAGCCCTGAAGCGCGCTCACCGCCACGGGGTCGCCGAGGCCGAGATTGTAGAACTCATAGAGCGCGGGGTCGGGCGCGCCCGGCTTGTCGCACTTGTTGACGGCGAGCACCACCGGCTTCTGCGCGCGGAGGAGCATATCCGCGACGTCCTTGTCCGCCGCAGTCACTCCCACTGTGAGGTCGCACACGAGCACGACGACGTCCGCCGTCTCTATCGCGGTCGCCGCCTGCGAGCGCATGAAAAGCAGCATCTCGCTCGAGGTGTGCGGCTCGATGCCGCCGGTGTCCACGAGGCTGAACCTGTGCCCCGCCCACTCGCTCTCCGCGTAGATGCGGTCGCGGGTGACGCCGGGCGTGTCCTCAACTATTGATATTCGCTTGCCGACGAGCCGGTTGAAGAGATGGCTCTTGCCGACGTTCGGTCTGCCTACTATCGCTATAAGCGGCGTGCTCATGCGCTGCCTCCGAAAAAACAAAGTCTATTCTTCGCGGAGAACCGAGTGGGTAAATCCTTCCTCGCTCTCCTGAATTATCACCTTCACGCCGAGCTCACGCTCAACGTCCTCCACGGTCCCGTCGTCGAGAAAGACGTGCTCCCCCGCGCGGAGCATGGCGGACGGGATTATCAGCCGGTGCCCGAGCATATTGCCCCGTACCTGCTCTATGAGGTCGCGGCAGGTGACGAGCCCCGCGACCGTGATAGCTTCTCCGAAAAAGTGATTTACTATGGGTATGACTTTCCCACTGATATTATGACATTTTCCACTCAAAAGGTCAACCGCTTTCGCTATGACCGGCGCAAAAAGCGTGCCCGTCGCGACGGTGAACGGCGTGCAGGCCGCGTCCTCTGGGGTCGCGGCAAGCGATGCGTCGAACTCGTCAAGAAACATCGCCGTCATGCCGACGCCGTTCTCGTACTGCGGGAAGTCCTCGTAGTACTCGTAAGGCGGCATTTCGCGGCTGGCGAGGAAAAACAGCTCGTCCGAGCAGAAGAAGGTCCGCGCGCCGTACTTCTCAAGGCAGGTCTCACCCCAGCGCTCGGCGCGCTCTATCGCGTCGACGGCGTCCTCACGCGTCACGGGAGAGAGCTTTGTCAGTCCCTCGCGGTACTTCGTGAGGCCGACCGGGACTATCGAACAGCTCGTGAGACCCGGCGCGAGGGCGGCGAGGTCTCGGAGCGTCCGTTCCAGCTCCTCGCGGTCGTTCCAGCCGGGGCAGAGGACTATCTGAGCCTTTATCTCCACGCCCCCGTCCACGAGCCGCCGTAGGTACTTCAGCTTCTCGCCCGCGAAGCGGTTATTCAGCATCTTTACGCGGAGCTCGGGGTTTGTGGTGTGGACCGAGATATTTATCGGGCTTATCCGCATCTCGATTATGCGGTCTATGTCCTCGTCGGACATGTTGGTGAGGGTGACGTAGTTGCCCTGAAGAAAGCTGAGACGCGCGTCGTCGTCCTTGAAGTAGAGAGTTTCGCGCATCCCGGGCGGCATCTGGTCTATGAAGCAGAAGATGCACTTGTTGTGGCAGGAACGCGGGTTGTCGATAAGATAGCTCTCAAACTCGAGCCCGAGCGGTTCACCGACGTCCTTGCGGACGCGAAGCTCGAGGGGCTTACCGTCCCGCTCGACGTGCAGCAGCAGCCTCGGCTCGTAGGAGCGGAAGGTGAGGTCGAGCACGTCGCGTATCTCGTGGACGCCGATGGCGCGGAGGTCGTCCCCCGCGCGAAGCCCCGCTTTCCACGCCGGACCGTGTACATCGACGTGTGTGACCTTTGCCATGTATCCCACCTCGGAAAAGCGGACAGGGGAGCGGGCGCGCGCCCCCTCCCCTGTCCGAAGATTTTTTATCCTTACTTTGCCTCGACGTTGAGGACGGTACGTCCATCATACGCTCCGCAAGCCTTACACACCCTGTGCGGCAGGCGATACGCCCCGCAATTGGGGCAGGTCACGAGGCTCGGGGTGGCGAGCTTCCAGTGCGACGAGCGGCGCTTGTCGCGGCGTGCTTTCGATACTTTACTCTTCGGGACGGCCATTTTTTGCACCTCCTTAAGGGCTTCGGCTTGATACTTTGTCCTTGGATTTATATTATGTTACGCGCTTTGGCGCATAGCAAGCTGTGATCAGTCTCCGGCTTCCTCCGTGCGCTTCTTTTCGAGAAGCTCGCGGAGCGAGTCGAGACGGTGGTCTCCCTCCGGCCTGCATCCGCAGGGGCCGAGGTTGAGGTTTTTTCCGCAGGTAGGGCAGATGCCCTTGCAGTCGTCACGGCAGAGGAAGAGCATATCGCTCTCGAGCACCATCGTGTCCCGCAGAAAACCGTCGAGCTCTGCCGAGCCGTCCGCATCCGTAACGAGGAGGTCGGAGGTCTCAAGGTCGTCGGGATTTGCGACCTCGGTGACAACGGTAGCGTCGACCGGCAGGAAGTAGTCCCGCACGGTATGTTCGGCGCAGCGGAAGCAGTCAAACTCCATCTCGCCCGTGATGTCGCACTCGAGCGTGAGGATGCCCGCGTCGTTTCTCACCTCTCCGCAGACTCTCATCGGGTGGGGAAAGGGAAACACAAAATTGACTTCCAAATCGCTGCAATCCATGGTATAATCAAACGAAACCGAGCTGCCCGGCTTCTCGATGATACCGGCGAGCTCCAGCTTCATGAAAACACCTCCACGCGGCGGTACAGCGAATATTATAACTGCAAACGGGAATTTTGTCAACACATTCCCGGCAATTTTTTCTCGCAGACCCGCCGCGGGACGGTACCGCATACATCGGAATGCCCGGAGAAGGGGGGAACGGGGCATGCGCGAGCTCAGGATAGGCAAAAACGACGGCGGACAGCGGCTCGACCGCTTTCTGCGCAAGGCTTTTCCGCACGTTCCGGAGGCGACGATACAGAAGTGGCTCCGCGAGAAGCGCGTGCGGATAAACGGCGTCCGCGCGGGGCGGGACGCGCGCGTCGAGGCTGACGACGTCCTCTCTCTCTACATCCGCGACGAGTTCTTTGAGGCGCCGAGGGAGGACGAGGCGTTCCGCCTGATAAAGACGCCCGTGCTCGACGTCGTGTACGAGGACGAGAACATCCTCGTCGTCTCGAAGCCGGCGGGACTTCTCTCCCACCCGGACGAGCGCGAGAAGGTGAACACCCTCCTCACGCACATACAGGCGTATCTGTTTGCGAAAGGGGAGTACGACCCGGATGCGGAGGCGACCTTCGCGCCGTCGCTCTGCCACAGGATAGACCGCAACACGCGCGGCCTCGTCGTCGCGGCGAAGAACGCCGCGGCGCTCAGATACATCGAGGAGAAGATACGCCGCCACGAGGTCGAAAAGACCTACGTCTGCCTCACGAAGGGCGCGCCGCGCCCTCCGGCGGGCGTGCTCGAGGGATATATCCTCCGCGACCGTGAGCGAAAGACCGTCAGAGTGTACGACGCGTCGCGCCCCGGCGCGCTCTACGCCAAAACGATATACAGGACGCTCGAACGGCGCGGGAACACCGCGCTTGTAGAGTGCCGCCTCGTCACCGGCCGCACACACCAGATACGCGCGCAGATGGCGGCGGCGGGCTGTCCGCTCGTCGGAGACGGAAAGTACGGCTCGCTCGGGCGCGGCGAGAGCGCGGGACAGCGGCTCGTCGCGTACCGCCTGCGCTTCGCGTGGGGGAAGGACGGCTCGCCGTTCGACTACCTCGCGGGGCGGGAGTTTGTCATAGAGCCGGGGCTGTGACGATATATGTATAGCGGCGGCACACTTTTTTGCGCGCGTTTATTGACATTTTACGCACGGCAGGATATATTATAGGTGAAGTTGCAGGACAAACGGAAAAGCTGTACGTTCGGTCATTACATAGGCATATCGGGAGGAGAAAAAATGGAAACGGAAGTAAAATTCACGGTGGGCGCGGTCGCGCCCGATATATGGCAGATAAACGAGAAGGGCGCCGGGCAGGACGTGGACTGTTACCTCGTCGTGGGTTCGGAGCGCGCCGTGCTCATTGATTCGCTGATGAGCCGGGGCGACCGCCGCCTGTACGACATAGTCCGCGAGAAGACCTCGCTGCCGGTGGACGTTCTGCACACCCACGGCCACGGCGACCACGTCGGCGCGGAGCTGAAGGAGTTCATCGACGCGGGGTGCGACATCTACCTCTCGCCGAAGGACCTCCCGCTCGTCGGGATGTTCGGCGCGGGCTACCCCTCGGATACCTTTAAGCCGCTCGAGGAGGGCATGACCTTCGACCTCGGCGGGCGGAAGCTCGAGACGATAGCGCTCCCCGGCCACACCCCGGGCAGCGTGCTGTTCCTCGACCGCGAGCGGCGGCAGATGCTCTCGGGCGACACGGTCGGTTCGGGGCACATCTGGCTCCAGCTCGACCACTCGGAGCCGCTGCATGTCTTCCGCGACGGGGTGAAGCGCCTCGAGGAGGAGATAGCGGACCTGCGCGGACTTGTGATTTACCCCGGACACCGCTCGCAGTCCGCCGTGCAGCTGAACGGCGCATATATAACGCACCTGCGCGAGCTCAGCGACATGGTGCTCTCCGGTGAGATGGCGGGCGACGAGAACCCGATGCTCGCGGGCCGCTTCCCGAATGCGCGCGTCGTGAGCTACGGACTGGTGCAGAGCCTCGTCTACGACATAAACAACCTGTAAAACCACAAATCGGCGAAAACGCGAGAATCGCGGTACGATCCCCGGCGGATGGCTCCGCCGGGGATTCTTTGGTGTTCCCGCCCCGCTGCGGGACCGGCGGCGGTTCGCGCAAAAACGAGTGGAAAAATAATTCTCGAAATGTAGTAAAAATTTTTTACTAAAGTATTGACAAATATGAGACAGCGGTGTATACTCACAATAAAGTTACCACCATAACACTTCAGAGAGGAGCTGTCGAAATGATACATCTTTTTATGAGCGTGGATCTGGAGGAGACCTATAGGGTTGTGGCGGCAGTAATAGCTGAGGTGCTGCTTATACTGTCGGTAGTGGTGATAATTGCCGCGGCCGTGTGGCACTTCGTAAAGAAGTACCGTCTGAATAACGGCATCGGAAAGACCGTACCCGCGACGTTCGAGTCGAGCAGCTATGTGCGCGGCAGGGCAAACCTCGCGGACAAGGGACGCGTCGCGGGCAACGCCGTTGCCGTCGCCCTGGAGCACCGTCTGCTTACCTTCCGCTGCGAGAACGGGAAAGAGCTCCGCTTCGCGGTGGATACGGACGTCGCCCACGACTGGCGCGAGGACTCGGAAGGCAGACTCACATACAACGGGCGTCAGTTCATAGGCTTCGAGGCGAACTGACTTTGGCGGCGGATCGCGCTGCCTGGCGGGTACAATGAAAGAGGTGCGAAAATATGCCGAAATATGTCAACTGGACCGCACACGGCGTCTTTCTCATGGGGCTCTTTATAGCGGGCGTTGCGGTGATAGGGGGCGCTGTTGCGTGGTTCCTCATAAAGAAGCTGCGCACGAAGCTCAAAATGGGCAGGACAGTGCCCGCGACGTTTGAGGCGCGCGAGCATATTCTGAACACCGTATATTTCCCGCAGATGCACGTGCAGAGCACACGCAATCTGCCGGTAGAGTATAATCTGCTCACGTTCCGCGACAAAGCCGGAAAGCTGCTCCGCTTTGCGGTGAATCCGAACGCCTGGTGCAGCTGGAACGAGGGCGCGGAGGGCAAGCTCACCTACAACGGAAGTCAGTTCATAGGGTTCGAGACTAACTGAACTTTCCGGCGGCTCCGCGCCGCCGGGCAATATAGTGAAAGAGGGGTTGTATATGAGGGGCGCAGTATACGCAGTGACGATAGAAGACGCCGGTATGTGGATAGGAATAGCGACTATCGGAGCCATCTTTATCGCGTTTGCCGCGTATGTCATCTACCGGTTCGTGAGGCGGTTCATTCTCGACTCGCCGAGGAGGAGCGTGACCGTCCCGGCCGTCTTTCTCGAGCGGGCGGTCGTCAAGGGCAAGGTGCCGATAAGCGACCGCGGGCGGCACGAGATGGCGGCTACCGGGGGAAACAACGTCGTCGTTGAGAACTACTTCGTCGCCTTCCGCGACGGGGACGGCAAGGTCCTGAAGTTCTTTGTGGACGGAGAGACCTGTCGCGGCCTCGGCAACGGCTGCGAGGGCAGCCTCACATACAGCGGCAAGCGCTTTATGAGCTTTGCCGTGAAGTAAAGCCGGAACGTCCCGCCCGGGCGGTATGTTATAAGTAACGCATATTACGAAAGGGGTTCTATGTTATGTTAAAAGGATTCGGAATATTGATGACCGCCGCCACCGTCGGCGCGGGAACGTGGGTAGGGATAGCGGCCTGCGTGCTGATACTCGCGGCGCTCCTGATATACACGGGGACGAGGCTCGCGCGCCTGTTCGGCAAGCCGACGACTGTCGACGCGGTGTTCCTCCACGAGGCGGGCTCGGTCGTGAACACCGCCGCCACCGACCGCGCGCGGATGGCCAAGGAGGGCGCTTCGATAGCGCTCGAGAACCACGTCCTCTGCTTTGAAAACGGGGCGACCGGCGAAGAGATGCGCTTCTCGGTCTCCGGCGACTGCCGCACATGGCCGGAGGGCAAGCAAGGCAGACTTACATACAGCGGGAAGCGGTTTATTGAGTTCAAAGCGGAATAAGCGGTCGCGGCAAAGCAATGTGAGGCAGACTCGGAGGAGGACAGCATGAAACCGAAGGAAGCGAGAAAGCTCACGGTCACCTTGATCATCGTAGGGTTTGTGGTGATGTTGATGGGGTATTTCCACGGGGCGTTTTTTGCTTTGGGAGCCTGTGTTTCCTTTGCCGCCCTCATTCCCAACTTTCTTTTTTACAGATGCCCGCACTGCGGGAGGTATCTGGGAAGGAGCGACGGAGCTTTCTGCCAACACTGCGGGGAACGCCTCGAGGAGTGACGACTTTGCCGCTGCTCCGTTGAGCATGGTAAAGGTTCGTGGGCGCCCCGAGATCAGCTGAAGGTCGGGACGTCGGCGCGAAGCGCCGACGTCTGATGCGCCCGGTAGAAAGTCGGATGCGGTATGGGTTCGAGGGCGCATTCTTGACAAGCGCCGCGCACTGTGTTATGATGTCTGTGTGTCGGGAGGCGCGGAGCCTTGCCGACACGAAATAATTCGAGAAGGGTGAAAGGATGTACAGGATCTCCCGGTAAAACTTATGTTTTGCGGCTTTTCCGCGGGCGCGGCGCGCCCGGGCGGAGCCGTGCGGGAAATCGGCGTACATCTTTGCTGCCGGGACTGTTGTACCGGTATAGTATACTTAGAGGTGTTTGAGACGCGGATTTTCCGCGTCTCAATTTGTTTTTACAACTTTTACTCGGAGGTCACGATGATAATAGAAGTACAAAACCTTTCGTTCACCTATCCCGGCTCGGCCGAGCCGGTGTTCGACGGACTCTCCTTCCGAGCCGACACGTCGTGGCGGCTCGGACTTATCGGCCGCAACGGACGTGGCAAGACGACGCTCATGCGCATCCTCGCGGGCGAGCTCGAGGGCTCGGGGAGAATCATCGGCCTCGCGGGCGGCGCGGACTACTTCCCGTATCCCGAGCCGCCGGAGGGCGTTGCCGCGCTTGACGCGGCGTATCTCGCGCGGCCTGACCTGGAGGAGTGGCGGCTCCGCCGCGAGCTGCGCGGCCTCGGCGCGGACGCGGACGACATCCTTCCGCGCGATTACTACACACTTTCCAACGGCGAGCGCACGAAGCTCATGCTCGCGGTGCTCTTCTCGTGTGAGGGGCGCTTCCTCCTCATCGACGAGCCCACGAACCACCTCGACATGGAGGCACGCGAGCAGACGGCGGAGTATCTGCGCCGCAAGGATGGCTTTCTGCTCGTGAGCCACGACCGCGCATTCCTCGACGCCTGCACCGACCACACCCTCTTCCTCGGGCGCGGCACGGCGGAGGTGATACGCGGCGGCTACTCGGTCTGGAGAGAGGCGCGAGACCGCCGTGAGAGCTTCGAGCGGACGCAGTCGGAGCGGCTCGAACGTGAGGTGAAGCGCCTCGACGCCGCCGCAGACGAGGCAGGCCGACGCGCTGCCCTTGCGGACAGTGCGAAGTACAAGCGGGCAAACGGCAGTACCGCCCTGCACGAGAATATCTCTCGGGGGCACGTCGGTAAGATGGCGGCGCGCTCGGCGCACAAGGCCAAGGCGCTCGAACGCCGCCTCGACCGCACGGCGGACGAGCGGCGCGAGCTGCTTGCGGCGGCGACGCACCTCCGCCGCGACGAGCAGGTGGAGGCGCTGAAGCTCTCCCCGCGCTTCGACATCCGCAGGACGCTGCTGCGCGCGGAGGGGCTGTCTGTCGCATACGACCCGGCGCGCCCGGTGTTTGAAAACCTGCGGTTCGAGGTGAAGCCGGGCGAGCGCGTCGCGCTCCGGGGACGGAACGGCTCGGGCAAGAGCTCGGTCCTCCGCCTCGCGCTCGGGGAGGACGTTCCGCACGGCGGCATATTCGAGCGCGCCTCCGGCGCGGTGATAAGCTGGCTGCCGCAGGATGCGTCCGGGCTTTCAGGCAGCGTCTACGACTACGCGGCGGAGTGCGGCGTGGATCACGTCCTCATGCTCGCGATACTGAGAAAATTGGGCTTTGCGCGCGAGCTCTTTGAGCGGGATATGCGCGGCTGGTCGGCGGGTCAGAAGAAAAAGGCGATGCTCGCGCGGAGCCTCTGCGAGCAGGCACATGTCTACCTCTGGGACGAGCCGCTGAACTTCATCGACCTCGAGAGCCGCGAGCAGATAGAGTCGCTGATACTCGAATTCAGACCGACGATGCTGTTTGTCGAGCACGACCGGCGGTTCGCGGAGAACGTTGCGACCGGCACGGTGACGCTCGACATGTGAGTGAAAGGAGCTTCGAAATGGCAAAGGTGACGCTGATATGCGGTAAAATATGCTCCGGAAAGACGCGGCTCGCGCGGACGCTCCCCGGCGTGCCGCTCAGCTGCGACGAGCTGATGACATCTCTCTTTCCCGAGCCGATGGGGGACGGGTACGACGCCGCCGCGCGCCGCGCGAAGGAGTATCTGCTTTCGCTTGCGGAGACGCTGCTGCGCGGCGGAGTCGACGTCCTGCTCGACTGGGGGTTCTGGACGCGCGCGGAGCGGGACGAGACCCGTGCCCGCTTTGAGCGCATGGGGGCGGAGGTCGAACTTGTCTATGTCGAGCCGACGCCGGAGCGGCGCGCAAAAAACATCGAGACACGGAACGCCGAGGCCGCCGGTGGCGCGAGGGACGTCTACGCGGCGGACGAAGGACTGCTCGCAAAGTGTGACTCGCGCTTCGAGCCGCCGACCCCGCCGGAACGGTTCACGCTTGTGCGGAACGAATAGGGGAGGAAATATGGGCGATTACACAATACGGAGCGAGCGCGTCACGGCGGACGAGTACATATCTTTCCTTAAACGGACCGACCTCGGTTCGCAGTATCCGCGCGAGCGCTTCCGGGAGAGGATAGAGCGGCTTACCGCGCGCGTCTCGATAAGCCTCACCGCCCGCGACGGCGAAAGGCTCGTCGGGGTATGCTTCGGGATAACCGATTTCGCGTACTGGCTCTTCATCACCGACTTGGGTGTGGACCGGGAGTATACAGGGCGCGGGATAGGCAGTGCGCTGCTTCACCGCGCCCACGAACTTGCGGGCGGGGAGCGGGATATCGTGCTCTACACATGTATAAACGAGAACGCCGCGGGCTTCTATGAAAAGCTGGGGTTCCGCCGAGACCCGGATGTGATGAAGCTCGACCGCGTTGACTGGACGGACTTTACCGTCACCGGAGACGAATAATTCGTATACGAAAGGAAGGAAATACCGTGAAAATAGAGATAAGTTCAAATATAATCAGACACTACCTGCGAAACGTCTACTTCATCAACGGCCACAGCTATGCGGGAAAGTCTACGATGGTGAAAATGCTCTCCGAGCGGTACGGCATGATACACTGCGGGGAGAACTTCCACGACGTATTCCCGCGCTCGGAGCTAGACCGCTGGCAGCAGCCCGGCCTTTGCTACTTTGATACGATGAGCGGATGGCAGGAGTGGCTTTCAATGACGGCGGAGCAGCATTGGCGCTGGACACAGGAGGTCTCACGCGAGTGCGTCGAGATAGAGGTGATGGAGCTCACGCGGCTCGCGGCATCCGGGCAGCGCATCATAGTCGACACCAATATACCGCCGGACGTGCTCCGCGAGATATCCGACTACCGCCACGTCGCGATAATGCTCTGCGACCCTCCGGATGTGACGCGGACGCGGTTCTTCGACCGCGACGACCCGGATAAGAAGTTCATGCTCGAGCAGATAGCGCTGTGTCCCGACCCGGAGGCGGCGCGCAGGAACTTCGACTCGTGGCTCGGCTACAAGCCGCCGATTGAGGAGGACTGGAGCGGGTTCTTCACGCTCACACGCTCCGACTTCGAGCACGACACCCGCGAGGAGACGCTGGCGACACTGGCGAAACATTTCGGATTGGAATAGAGGCGTTTTTCACGCCTTGCCTTCGTAGATGCGAACGCATTTGAGGAGCATGCGGTGCGGAAACTGACCGAAAGGGCTATCGGCGGCTGCGTCCCCGGGAGTCTGGACACGTTTTTCGACGAAGAACTGGCGGCGGAGATGGACGGCGGGGTCAAGCGACCCCGCCGTCACAGCTTGTCGAAAAGCCTCGCAGAGTTTCGCCGCGTCAGCGGCAAAATAGGTTTCAATCTGGTTTTTCCGGCGGCGTGTACGTCGGAAAAAACTCCTCTCGCGGAGCGCGCTTCGAAGCGCCGCAGGCGGTTCCGCGCCGGTTCGCGCGGTTAAAGTTGCTTGCCTATGGCAAGCAACTTTGCGGAGCCAGAATTCATTTCCGGCGAGCATTTCAATCAGAAGGGCTCCCACGCGGCCCAGCCGCGTGGGAATTGCAGAGCGGAGCGTTGCCGTCGGCATGGCTGTGCCCTGTCCGACGGCCTCGCGGGAAACAGGTTGCGGGCTTTGCCCGCAACCTGTTTCCCGCGAAAGTTTTATTGCGCCATCTTTTCGAGGAGCGCAAGCGCCTCCTCTATCTTACCGTCCGGGTCGCCGCTCTCGAGCGCGTCCTTGACGCACATTCGGATGTGTGCCTCGAGTATCTGCTGATTGACGCCGCGCAGGAGCGCCTGCGTCGCGAGTATCTGGTTTGAGATGTCCACGCAGTAGCGGTCCTCCTCCACCATCCGAAGGACGGCGTCTATCTGGCCGCGCGCGACCTTGAGCTTGTGAGTTATCTGTTCTCTGTTGGCTTTCATATAGCTGCCTCCTCAATACCGGTTACGGTGTAGTCCTCGGCCTCGACAGCGGCGCGGAGCGCGTCGTCTGGGACGGGACGCGCGAGCGAGACGAGCGCCGTGGCGTCCTCAAGCGAGACCTCCACCGCGAGGACGCCGGGGACGCCGCGTAGTGCGTCGCCGACGGTCTTCACGCAGTGCTCGCACATCATGCCTTCGACGCGGATGAGCTTTCTCGCAGCACCGGCGGGAGCGTCGGACACGGCCTTCGGCGCGTCCGACACGAGTGACGACGCCGAGACAGACACCACCGGCGCGGAGGTGCGCGTCTCGGGCGCGGCCGAGTGTATCGGCTTGAAGAACTTGAGCCGCAGGGCGTTCGACACGACGAACACCGAGCTGAAGCTCATCGCGAGCGCGCCTATCATCGGGTTCAGCTTGAGCCCGAACGCGGTGAAGAACACGCCTGCCGCTATCGGTATGCCTATCGAGTTGTAGAAGAGCGCCCAGAAGAGGTTCTGCTTGATGTTGCGGAGCACCGCCCGGCTGAGGCGTATCGCCGTCGGAACATCGAGCAGGTCGCTCCGCATGAGGACGATGTCGGCCGACTCTATCGCAACGTCGGTGCCCGCGCCTATCGCGACGCCGACCGAGGCGCGCGCGAGGGCGGGCGCGTCGTTGATGCCGTCGCCCACCATCGCGACGGTGCGCCCCTCCTCCTCGAGGGCGCGGACCTCGCGCTCCTTGTCCTGCGGCAGGACCTCGGCCACCACGCGGTCGACGCCGACGTCCGTGCCTATCGCCCTTGCAACTCCGGCGTTGTCGCCGGTCAGCATGACGACCTCGACGCCCATTGAGTGGAGCTCCGCTATCGCCTGGCGGCTCGTGGGCTTCACGACGTCCGCGACGGCTATCGTGCCGATATATTTTCCGTCCCGCGAGAAGTGGAGCGCGGTCTCGCCGCGGGAGGCGGCCTCCTCGCCCACGCGGCGCGCGGTGTCGGTCGGGACGCCCTCGCGCTCGAGCAGGCGGAGGTTGCCCGCGGCGACGACGTGTCCGTCCACCGCGGCTTTCACTCCGCCGCCGGGGATCTGCACGAAGTCGGAGGCGGGGCGCGCCTCCGCGCCGGTCTCGCCGGAGTATTTCACTATCGCGCTTGCGAGCGGGTGCCCGCTCAGCGCCTCCACCGACGCCGCGAGCGTGACGAGCTCCTTCTCGTCCACGCCGTCCGCGCAGAACACCGCGACGACGGCGGGCCGCCCCTCGGTGATGGTGCCGGTCTTGTCGAGCACGACGGTGTCGACGGCGTGCGCAGTCTCGAGCGCCTCGCTGGATTTTATCAGTATGCCGTTCTGCGCGCCCTTGCCGGTGCCGACCATTATCGCCGTCGGGGTTGCAAGTCCGAGCGCACACGGGCAGGAGATGACGAGCACCGAGATGCCGACCGACAGCGCGAACTCGAACGTCGCGCCGCAGAGCATCCAGACTGCCGCCGCGACGACGGCTATGGCTATGACCGCCGGCACGAACACGCCGCTCACCCTGTCCGCGAGCTTTGCAATAGGCGCCTTCGAGCTCGACGCCTCGTCAACGAGGCGGACTATCTGCGAAAGCGTCGTGTCGTCGCCGACCTTCACGGCGCGCATACGGAAGAAGCCGGAGAGGTTTATCGTCGCTCCGGTGACCGCCGCGCCCTCCGTCTTTTCGACCGGGACCGACTCGCCGGTGATGGCGCTCTCGTCGAGCGTGCCGCTTCCGTCGATGATAACTCCGTCGACCGGGACGGATTCGCCGGGGCGGACGACCACGGTGTCGCCGACCATGACCTGCTCCGCCGGGATCTCGACCTCCGCTCCGTCCCGCAGGACGCGCGCCGTCTTCGGCGCGAGGTCGATGAGCTTAGTTATCGCGTCGGAGGTGCGGCCCTTCGCACGTGCCTCGAAGAACTTTCCGAGGGTGATGAGCGTGAGAATGGTCCCCGCCGACTCAAAGTAGAGCTCGTGCATAACGCTCTCGAGCGCGGGAATGTCCCCGGCAGACGCGGCGTGCATCATGCGGTACATGATGTATATGCCGTACACGAGCGACGCGCCCGAGCCTATCGCTATAAGCGAGTCCATGTTCGGCGAGCCGTGTATAAGCGTTTTGAACCCGACGCGGAAGTATTTGAAGTTCACCGCGACAATGGGGATGAGCAGCAGGAACTGCGTGAACGCAAACCCGAGCGCACCCTTCGTGCCGTGGAAGAAGTGCGGTATCGGCAGCCCTATCATGTGTCCCATGCACAGATAGAAGAGCGGCACGCAGAATATGAGTGAGACGATGAGCCGCTTCCGCAGGGAGAGATACTCCTCCCGCGCGACGCTGTTCCGTTCGGACTTGCCGGACTTCTGCTCCGCGCCGCGTTCGCGCGCGCCGTAGCCCGCATGAACGACCGCTGCCACTATATCCTGCGCGGAAAGCCGCGCCTCGTCGTAGTTGACGACCATGCTGTTTGTGAGAAGATTTACCGAGACCGACTCGACCGCTTCGAGCTTCGCGACGCTCCGCTCCACCCTTGAGGAGCAGGCGGCGCAGGTCATCCCGGTGACATCGAACTGAGTCTTGCGCATAGAAGTGCCTCCTTTGCATACCCCACCCCCGGGGAGGGGGGTATTATCAGTATACGCCGGTGAGCGCGGGATGTCAATAGGATTGCGAAAAATTCACGGCTGATTGCGGGAGCGGGCTTTCGCCCGCTCCCGCAATCAGCCGTGAAAAATCCGTTACGCGCGGCACAGCCTTATCATAAGGCAGAAACCGCCGTCCGAGACGGCGACGCTCACCGTGGCGTCTCCGTTTTGCAGCAGCTCTGCCGACGCGCCGCTCTCGTCCGCGTGCTCAAGCGGCTCGAACCCGCTTGACCGCAGCAGCGCGACATACTCGTCTCCCTGCTCCCGCGCGGCATGAAAGGCAACTGAGAAGTATCCCGCGCTCTCGTCGCAGACCGTCGCGCTGTAAGGCGTTCCGGACTCCGGACGGGGAACGGAGGATGTGTAGACGTTCTCCGGCCACGCGTCTATACTCTCCCACTCAAGCGTAGGAAGTCCGCCCGACGGCTTCGAGCCGCCGCTCCGTGCGCCGTATGCGCATATGCCTGCTGCTGCGGCGAGCAGTACGAGCAGCACGGCGGCAGCGAGGAACTTTTTCATCTAAAATCAGCCCCTTTTCTTTCGCTTTGCCCGAAAGAGAGAGAATACCGAGACGGCGGCGAGGACGGCACCCACGGCGCAGAGCAGGAGCGGACGGAGGGACGGTCCCGCGACGAGAATGCCCGTTTCCGCGTCCGCATAGCCTATGTATGCGCTGGTGAGCGAGTTGTCGGACACAGCCCATACGGTGGCGAGGACGAGCAAAACGCATCCGGCGGCGAGGGTGCACGCGGACAGAATGTTCCTCCGACGGTGTGCCGGAGCGTCCGTCTGCTTTTCCGGCGTAAGCTCTGTGAGCGGTATGTCGAAAAGCCGACAGAGCGCAAGAAGGTTCGCCGTGCTCGGCAGGCTTGCACCGTTTTCCCACTTTCCGACGGCCTGCCGCGAGACTCCCAGCGCCTCCGCCAACGTTTCCTGTGACATCCGCCGCTCCGTGCGGAGCTGCTTTATACGCGTTCCGATATCCATGTATACTCCTCCGGGTCAGGATATATACTGACCGATTTTGAGACAAATGTCTACCAACTATCGCGCAACTATCGGTTGCACCGCACATTTTCGGGCAAAACTTTCCGGCATAGTTCCTTCGAAATGTCTGACCCGGGCAAACACCCGGGTCAGGACGGAAGACTTTCCTTACTTTTACAATATAAGTATAAGTGCAACAGGGAGCGAAAAAGCGTGCTTTATTTCGCCGCGCGTATCAGCGTGCGGATGTCGCGGTCGCGTACGTCCGGCAGGACTTCTCGGACACGCTCCGCTATGTCTTGTACTGCCCGTGCGGGGTCGAGCTCCGCCGCCTCGTCCTCCGCGCCGGGAAAGAAGCTCTCCGACGTGCAGAGCACCGCGCCCGGCCAGCCGTAGGGCTCGCCCGTGCGGCTTATCTTCTGCGCCTCGCCGCAGTAGGTGATGTATAGCGACATTTCGAGCTCGACTATCGCCCGCTCGAACACCGAGCGCTTCTCCTTAGAGAGGCCCGCGGAGACGCGGAGGTCGAAGACCGAGAGGGCGGGAACGTCCCGCAGCACGTCGTAGATACGCTTCGCGGGGCGGCTTATCTTGCCGGCCTCCCACGCCTCATCGAGGCTTTCCGCGCGGCGGCGTGCCGCGATGAAGCGCGGGTACCACTCGCGCGTTATATATCCGCTCTTACCTGAGAAGAGCTTGCCGTAGGCTATGTCCTCGCAGTCGGTGAGGACGCGGATACGCCACTCCCACGGGTCAAGGTCGGATATTCCGGAGTGCCACTGAACGTCGGGCGAGGCAAGCGTCGAGACCGACAGGCGTCCGCCGTCCGACCACGGGAAGCCGCCCGGGAGAAAGCCTATCTCCCGGACGGTGCGCGTAAATTCTTCAAATGTCGTGAATTTCTTCGGCGTCATTTTTTATTCTATCCCGTTGAGACTGTTTATCTGCCTCAGCATACCGAGCACGACGTTGGGGTCGATCTGTCCTCCGATAAACGACAGAGCGGTGCCTATCGGGATGCCCATGGCCATCTCCATCATTCCCTCGGCCGAGAACATCTCGTCGTCCCCTGTGGCCGGAGCCATCGACTGCGCCGCCTGCATGAGCGGTCCGAAGACCTCCATGGCGTGCGGGGTGGCGAGTATCTCTCCGATGGTCGACTCGAGAGTGAGCGGCTCGAGCGTCTCGGAGGTGGAGTTCACCTTGACGGTGACGCTCTTCTGACGCTTCGGGCAGGAGCAGGGCGCGACGGACACGGTAAACGTCCCGGTCTCGATCACCCAGTCGTGCTTCGAGACGTCCCAGAACGCGAAGGCGCGGCGGTCGAGCGTGAAGGTGACGGTCTTCGTCTCGCCCGGCTCGAGCCGGACCTTCTCGAAGCCCTTGAGCTCCTTTATCGGACGGGTGACCTTGCGGCAGATGTCCTGACCGACGTAGAGCTGTACTATCTCCGCGCCGGCGCGAGAGCCGGTGTTCGTTATGTCGGCGGAGACGGTGAGCGGCTCGCCCTCGGTTATCTCCGAGGCGCTCACGCGCGGTTCGGAATATTCAAACGTGGTGTAGCTGAGGCCGTGGCCGAAGCGGAAGCGCGGCTTGATATCGTGCGCGTCGAACCAGCGGTAGCCGACCCATATACCCTCCTCGTAGCGGACGTCGCCGCTCTTGCCGAAGTTCGGGTGCGCGGGGGACTGCCTGTGGTTCATAGGCCAGGTCTCCGCGAGCTTTGCGGACGGGTTGACCGCGCCGGTCACGATGTCGACTATCGCGCCGGCGGCGGCCTGTCCGCCAAGATAGGCGATAAGGAGCGCGCCGAGCTTGTCGAGGAACGGCAGCTCGACCGGCGCCCCGCAGGTGAGCACTAGCGCCGCGCCGGGATGCGCCTCCGCGACGGCGGTTATCATCTTCACGACGCCCTTGGGAAGCGCCATGCTCTTGCGGTCGGCGCCCTCGGTCTCCTGCGGGGAGCCCGCGACTATGAGGACGTTCTCGGCCTTCTTTGCCGCCTCTATAGCTTCGGCGATGAGCTCGTCCGTCGTCTCGCCGTTCTGCTTGCAGCCCTTCGCGTAGATGACCTCGCCCGAGGCGACCTTGCCGTACTCCTCGAGTACGTTGTCGAGATACGGATTGTTGATATGCGACGAACCGCCGCCCTGGAACATTATCTTCTCGGCATACGCGCCGATTATCGCGGTGCTCTTCGAGGTGTCGAGGGGCAGGACGCCGCCCTCGTTCTTCGCGAGGACCATCGTCTCGCCCGCTATCTTCCGCGCGAGCCTGTGGTGCGCCGCGAGGTCGAGCGTTACGTCCTTCTTGCCGGTCTCTATCCAGCGGTAGAGGATGTTCAGCATCCGCTCGACCGAACGGTCGAGCACCGCCTCGTCGAGTTCGCCCGACTTCACCGCCGCGACTATCTTTTCGTCGTTTGCCGTGGACATGCTCGGCATCTCGAGGTCGCAGCCGGCCTTCAGCGCCGCGACGCGGTCGTGCATTGCGCCCCAGTCGGTCATGACGTAGCCCTCAAAGCCCCACATGTCGCGGAGGACCTTCGTCAGCAGGTATTCGTTCTGGCAGTTGAAGGTGCCGTTCACCTGATTGTAGGAGTTCATGATGGTGGCGGGCTGAGCCTTCTTGACGGCGGTCTCGAACGGCGCGAGGTATATCTCGTGCATGGTGCGCTCGTCGACGACGGAGTTGCCACTGTTCCGCGCGGTCTCCTGATTATTCATGGCGAAGTGCTTGAGGGACGTTCCGACGCCCTCCGACTGAACGGCGTTGATATAGCTTGCCGCCATCTCGCCCGCGAGATACGGATCCTCCGAGAAGTACTCGAAGTTGCGCCCGCAGAGCGGGCTGCGCTTGATGTTCGTGCCGGGGCCGAGCAGTATCGAGACGTCGTTTGCCTGCGCCTCCGCCGCGAGCGCGCGTCCCTGAGTCGCGATGAGCTCGCGGTCAAAGCTGGACGCGAGACCCGCCGCCGTGGGGAAGCAGGTCGCGGGCACGCTCTCGTTGAGGCCGAGGTGGTCGCCCTCGCCCGCCTGCTTGCGGAGTCCGTGAGGGCCGTCGGTCACCATCACCGACGGGATGCCGAGACGTTCGACGGGCTTGGTGTTCCACCAGCCGAGACCCGAGCAGAGACTTGCTTTCTCCTCAAGGGTCATCTTTCCGACGAGTTCCTTGACGTTCATAGAAATACCTCCTGTTTTTATTTAAGAGAGGCAAAGCCTCTCGACTTTCCGTGCTTATTACCATTATTGCACACAATATACAATGTGTCAAGCGGCTCCCGGCGCCGAGGTTGTAAATTCTGCATATATCAGTATAACTATTATATCCGGCGCGGAGAAGCGTTTCAACAGCAAATACCGACATAACTGTTGCGATAATGCGTGAGCACGGAATAAACCGCAGAGCGGGACAATATAAAAAGAAAAGAACAAAAACGACGGAGGTATATCCATGCGAGAGAAACTGAAAAAGCTGCGGGACGCGTGGCGCACGAGCGAGCGGGTGCAGCGGCGCGTCTATATGGTGTGCACCGTGGCGGCGATAGCGATGTCGGCGCTGATACTCGTCTCGATAGCGCACGGCGAGAGGAACGGCGCTCCGGAGCCGCCTATAGCAAGCGCGCCGGACGAGGGGGAGACCCTGCCGCTCGGCGAGGGCGTGGACGCCGCCGCGAGCGCCGCTCCGGAGGCCGGCAAGGGCATGATAGAGCTCACCGACGGCGAGGCGGGCGCGCTTATTGCGCTCGCGCTCGGGCAGAAGCTCGAGACGGAGGATGTGACGGCGCACTTCTACGCGCCGGACGGCGTGCGGGTCGGCATATCCGTGACGCGCGACGCGCTGCGGGACTTCTTGGAGCGCGAGCCGGCGGGCGTCCCGCCGGCGCTCACGTCGCTGCTCCCGGACGAGCTCACTATTGAAATAGACATGGGCTTTTCGGTGTCGGAGGAGGGACGCTGCTCGCTTGAGCCTAGAGAGCTTTCCGCCCTGGGCGCGGATATCACCGAATATCTCCCGGGTTCGCTCGTGCAGGCTGCCGCGGAAGCCCTGAACTCCGCCCTGCCGGAGAAGACGCCGATCCGCTCGGCGGAGGTGCGCGACGGAAGCGCCGTCTTTACACTCGAACTGTGAAGCAAAAGTCTTTACGATTTCCTCTTGACAAACGGCGCGGGGCGTAGTACAATATGCGTAAAGCAGGAAGCTTTACAACATTCGGACATTCGGGAAAGGGGGAGAGACGCGTGAAGGAACGCTCGCTTGAGCTGTCCGTCCTGTACGACTTCTACGGGGCGCTGCTCACCGACAAGCAGCGCGCGATATTCTCGATGTATTACAACGAGGATCTCTCGCTTTCCGAAATAGCGGAGAACGAGGGGATAACGCGCCAGGGCGTGCGGGACGCGCTGCTGCGCGCCTCCAAGACCCTCGACGAGACTGAGGAGAAGCTGGGTCTCTTCCGCCGCTACGGCAGTCTCGACCGAAAGCTCGGGGCGCTTGAGGACATAGCGGGGAAGATGCGCGCCGTAAACCGTGAAAAGTTCCTCTCCCCGGAGATAGACGATCTGGTGCGCGAGCTGCTCGGCACGATACGCGACCTGCGTGAGGAGATATAATGGCATTTGAAGGACTCAGTGAAAAGCTCTCGGCCGCGTTTGCAAAGCTGCGCGGCAAGGGCAGGCTGCATGAGAGCGATATAAAGGAGGCCATGCGCGAAATCCGTCTCGTGCTTCTCGAGGCGGACGTGAGCTACAAGGTCGTCAAGGACTTCGTGGCGCGCGTGAGCGAACGGGCTGTCGGGCAGGACGTGCTCGAAAGCCTCACGCCGGCGCAGATGGTCGTAAAGATAGTAAACGAGGAAATGACGGCGCTGATGGGCGGTGAGGTCGCGAAGCTGAACCGCGCAAAGAAACCGCCGACGGTCGTGATGCTCTGCGGACTTCAGGGCGCGGGCAAGACGACGAACGGCGCAAAGCTCGCGGGGTACATGCGCAAGCAGGGCTCGCGTCCGCTCCTCGCCGCGTGCGACGTCTACCGTCCCGCCGCGATAAAGCAGCTTCAGGTCGTGGGCGAACAGCTCGGCATCCCGGTCTTTGAGATGGGCCAGGGCGACCCGGTGGAGATAGCGAAGGAAGCGGTGAAGCACGCAAAGAAGTTCGGCAACGACATAGTCTTTCTCGACACCGCCGGACGGCTCAGCATAGACGAGGCGCTGATGGACGAGCTCCGCCGGATAAAGGCCGCCGTCGCGCCGGACGAGATACTCCTCACGGTTGACGCCATGACCGGACAGGACGCGGTCAACACCGCGGAGAAGTTCAACGGGGAGCTCGATATCACCGGCGTCATGCTCACCAAGCTCGACGGAGACACGCGCGGCGGCGCGGCGCTCTCGGTGCGCGCCGTCACCGGCAAGCCGATAAAGTTTGCGGGCACGGGGGAGAAGCTCGACAAGATAGAGCCGTTCTACCCGGACAGGATGGCGAGCCGCATCCTCGGCATGGGGGATGTGCTGACGCTCATAGAGAAGGCGGAGGCCGCCATAGACGAGAAGAAGGCGCTCGAGATGGAGCAGAAGCTCCGCCAGAACCGCTTCACGCTCACCGACTTCCTCGAGCAGATGGCGCAGCTCCGGAGCATGGGTTCGCTTGAGGACATAGCGGGGATGATCCCCGGTGTGGACGCGCGGGCGCTCAAGGGCGCGACGATAGACGAGAAGGCCATGCCGCGCATGGAGGCGCTTATCCTGTCGATGACGCCGGAGGAGCGCGAGAACCCGTCGGTCATCAACTCGAGCCGCAAGCGGCGGATAGCCGCCGGCGCGGGACAGCGCGTCGAAGACCTCAACCGTCTTCTGAAGCAGTTCGACATGATGCAGAAGATGGCGCGTAGCCTCGGCGGCTTCGGCGGCGGAGGAAAGCGCGGAAAGCGTATGCGCCGCGGCGGCAGTCCCTTCTCGATGTTCGGAAGGTAGACCGCAGTCCCGGACTTCGGGGCAAAAACAACACAGCTATTCAACGGCTCCGGCCGTGAATATATAAAAACCCACATTTTTGTAAAGCTTTTGGAGGTATGTTCAAATGGTCAAGATCAGGCTTCGCCGCATGGGCGCAAAGAAGGCGCCGTTCTACCGTATCGTCGTGGCTGACAGCCGCAGCCCGCGCGACGGCCGTTTTATTGAGGAGCTCGGCATATACAATCCGCTCGTCGAGCCCGCCGAGGTCCGCATTGACGCCGACCGCGCCAAGGACTGGATGCAGAAGGGCGCTCAGCCGACGGATACCGTCCGCCGTCTGATGAAGAACGCGGGTATTCTCTAAGCTATGAAGGAGCTTCTTGAATACATCGCAAAGAGCATGGTCGACAACCCCGACGAGGTAGAGGTCACCGAGGTGGAGGAGGAGAACGGCACGAAGCTCGAGCTGCGCGTCGCACCCTCCGATATGGGCAAGATAATCGGCAGGCAGGGGCGCACCTCCAAGGAGATACGCGCCATCATCAAGGCTGCCGCCGGCTCGAAGCGCGTCGTGGTGGACATAATCGACAAGGAATAATGACGAAGTTCCTGGAAGCGGGCAAGGTCGTCGCGACACACGGCGTGCGCGGCGCGATGCGCGTTGAAGTCTGGTGCGACTCCGTCGGGTTCCTGCTCGATGTGAAGAGACTTTTTATAGGCGGGGAGCAGTACAAAGTGCTCGCCGCCTCTGCTCATAAGGGTCAGCTTCTCGTGACCCTCGAGGGAGTGACTACGCTCGACGAGGCGCAGCGCCTCAAGGGAAAGACCGTCCTCGTCTCCCGTGAGGACGTTTCGGCGGGGGAGGGCCGGTACTTTATCGCCGACCTCATCGGTCTCGAGGTGCGCGACCGCACGCGCGGCGTACTCGGCAGGATAAAGGACATCATGACCATGCCCGCAAACAACGTCTACGTCGTGGAGGGCGGGGGGAAGCACTGGCTCATCCCCGCCGTCGACGAGTTCATAAAGAATACCGACATCGAGGGCGGATACGTCGAGGTCGATATAATAGACGGCATGGAGGAGTAGTATGCGTATAGACATACTCACGCTCTTTCCCGAGACGATGGAGCGCATGACGGACGAATCCATACTCGGCCGTGCGCAGGACAGAGGGTATCTGCTGATAAAGTGCCACAACATCCGCGACTACACGAAGAACAAACAGATGCAGGTGGACGACTATCCCTACGGCGGCGGGATGGGCATGGTCATGCAGGCCGACCCGCTCTACAACTGCCTGAGCGCTGTGCGCGACATGGCGCCGGGAGAGGTCTACACCGTCTACATGTCGCCGCAGGGGAAGCCCTTCACGCAGGAGACGGCAAAGCGCCTCGCGGGGCTCGGCAGGCTCGCGATAGTCTGCGGGCACTACGAGGGTGTGGACGAGCGGTTCATCGAGGAGTGCGTGGACGAGGAGATATCGCTTGGGGATTTCGTCCTCACCGGCGGGGAGATACCCGCCCTCGCCGTATGCGACGCGGTGGCGAGGCTCACGCCGGGCGTGCTCGCGAGCGAGGAGAGCTTCACCGGCGAGAGCCACTGGGACGGTACGCTTGAGTACCCGCAGTATTCCCGCCCGGAGGAGTGGCACGGCAGGAGCGTTCCGCCGGTGCTGCTGTCCGGCGACCATGCGAAGGTCGCGGACTGGCGGCGTGGACAGTCGCTTCTCCGCACAAAGCGGAAGAGACCGGATATGTTCGAGCGCCTCACGCTCACCGAGAAGGACAAAAGGCTTCTCGCCGCTGCGGAGCTTGAAAGCGGCGGCGCGTCGACAAAGAATGACACGGAATAACAACAAGTATAAAACACCGGAGGGTATACCCTCCGGTGTTTTTTTGCGTCTGTCTCCGCAAATCGCGGACGCGGATCTCTGACATTGTATACGGAGTACGCTTAGCTTCGCAGAGTTTCGCAATTCCCAAACGCTCCTTTGGAGCGTTTGGGAGCCCTTCCGATTGAAATACTCGCCGGAAATGAATTCCGGCTCCGCGAAGTTAACGGCTTTGCCGTTAACTTCAACCGCGCGAACCGGCGCGGACGGCGCTTTGCGCCGTTTTGAAATTGGAACAGCCTCGCAGAGTTTCGCGCCGGAAGGCGCGAAATAGATTCTAATCCGTTTTTTCCGACGGCGTGTGCGTCGGAAAAAACTCTTTGCGCAAAGCGTGCGTCGATTTTTCGCCGAAGGCGGAAAACTCGGCGCGTAGCGCAGCGCATGCTGTCGGTAGGGCTTCGCCCTATCCGACAGCTTCACTTGAAATTGCGTCGCGCAATTTCAAGTGAAAGTCTCGGCGCGAAAGGGTGCGCAGGGCAATTCATTGCCCGAGCACATTTCGCGCCGAAGCGAAGCGCTATATGTCTCTCCTTCCCTCGAGCGCGCGCCCGAGCGTCAGCTCGTCGGTGAACTCGAGGTGTCCGCCCATAGGTATGCCGTAGGCGAGGCGCGTCACCCTCACGTCAAAGGGACGCAGGAGACGCGCGATGTACAGCGCCGTAGCCTCGCCCTCGGTGTCGGGGTCGGTGGCGAGAATGACCTCCGAGACGCCGCCCGCGCTCACCCGCGCGACGAGCTCCTTTACATGTATGTCGTCCGGGGAGACGTGATTGAGCGGGGAGATCACACCGTGCAGAACGTGATACAGTCCGCGGTACTCCGCCGTCCGCTCGATAGCCGCGACGTCCTTCGGGTCGCTCACGACACAGATATGGCTGCGGTCGCGGGTGGGGGAGGAGCATATAGGGCAGGTGTCGCCCGCGGAGAGGTTGAGGCAGGTCTTGCAGAAGGTGACGCGGCTCTTCGCGGCGGTTATCGCCGCCGCGAACGCCTCCGCCTCCTCGTCAGACATGCCGACGATATGGAACGCGAGCCGCTGCGCCGTCTTTCTGCCTACGCCGGGCAGGCGCGCGAACTGGTCGATAAGGTTCTCGACCGGCGCGGGAAAAAACGAATTAGGCATCAGAACAGTCCGGGGAGGTTCAGTCCGCCGGTTATCTTGCTCATCTCGCTCTCGGCGGTCTCGTCCGCCTTGCGCATAGCCTCGCCGACAGCGGCGATTATCATGTCCTGGAGCATCTCGACGTCCTCGGGGTCGACCGCCTCGGGGTCTATCGTGAGCGCGGTGAGGCGGTGCTTGCCGGTGACGGTCGCGGTGACCATCCCGCCGCCGGAGGTCGCCGTGAACTCGCGCGCCTCAAGCTCCTCCTGCATGGCTATCATGTCCTGCTGCATCTTCTGCGCCTGCTGCATGACGTTCATGCTGTTTTTCGGCATATTCGGAAATTTTCTTGCCATATTTATGTCCTCCCGGTCTATTCCACTTTGAAGTTGTCAAATCTTGTCTGCATTTTCAGCAGCTCGTCCATCGCGTCCCGCTCGCCCCGCTCGCTCTCGAGCAGGCAGCGCGCTCCGACCTGCCTTCCGAGTATCCGGCTCGCCTCGCGCCCGACCGCCGCAAGGACCTTTGCATCGCCCGCAATGTGCTTTGCAAAGGAGCTCGCAACGTATATCGTGACGGTGTCGCCCTCGAGCACGGCGGGAGGCTGCGCTGCGAGCTGCATGTAGTTCGAGATGGGTATCTTGGGGCGGACGGCGATAAGCGTGTCCTGCCACCATCCCGCTGAGGTCTCATCCGAAGGGGTCCTGGCCCGGGCGGGTTTTGCGGGTGCGGACGGCTCCGCACGGCGAGGCTCTACCGGCGGCTCGCTGCCCCACGGAGGGGCTTCGTCCGCGTCCGGGATCGGCTCGCCGGGCTGAACGCTGTCGTCGGGGGGAGGCACGTCCTCCCACGGGTCGCCGGAGGACGGCGGCTCGGGCTCTGCGGATTTCCCGGGAGCACCGGAGACGGCCGGAGCCGCGTCCCACGGCGGAGCGTCGTCCGCGCCGCCGGTCAGGGGCGGTGCGGCTGCACCTTTAGGTTCGGACGGCGCGGCAACGGTCGGTTCGGACACTGCTGCGGGCGGCGCTGCGGGTGCGGCGGACGCGCGGACGGCGCGATCCCGCGCCGTCTGTGCCGTCGGCGCTTCGTCGGATGCGGGAATGCTTCCCGCCGCCCTCGCCGCGAGCCGGACAAGGCACAGCTCCGCTTCGAGCCGTGCCGACGACGAGCGCGCGGTGCGCGCCTGCGCGTCGGATATGTCCTCGAGCATTGCGCCGAGCGTCGTGGCAGGCAGGCCGAGCGCGTCGAGCGCTTTTGCGGGGTACCGCCCGGAGAGCAGGGCGGAGGATTTCGTCGTTATAAGAATGAGCGCGTCCCGAAGAACGGAGGAGAGTTCGCCGAGGAACGCCGCCATGTCCTTGCCCGCGTCGTAGAGCGAGCCGAGGATGTCGAGAGCGTGCGCCGCGTCGCCTGCGGCGACGGCCGCCGCCGCCTCGAGGGTGTCCTGCGAGCCGGCAAGGCCGAGCTCGTCGAATATCGCGTCCTCGTCGAGCGGGACGTCCGGCCGTGCGGAGGCGCACTGGTCAAGCATTGAGATGGCGTCCCGGAACGCCCCGTCCGCAAGGCGGGCTATGGCCGCCGCGCCGTCCTCGGTGAGGGTAATCCGCTCCACCGCCGCTATTTCGCGGACGCGCAGTGCGAGGTCGCGCACCGTGCCGCGCCGGAAGGCGTAGCGCTGGCAGCGCGAGAGTATCGTCGGGGGTATCTTGTTGAGCTCGGTCGTGGCGAGTATGAAAAGAACGTGCTCCGGCGGCTCCTCAAGAGTCTTTAAAAGCGCGTTCCACGCGCCGACGGAGAGCATGTGGCACTCGTCGATGATGTAGACCCTGTACTTCAGCTCGACCGGGACGTAGGCCGCCTGGTCGCGTATGGCGCGGATGTTGTCGACGCCGGAGTTGGAAGCGGCGTCTATCTCACTCACGTCGACGGCGGAGCCCTCGTTTATCGCGCGGCAGGCGGGGCACTCGTTGCAGGGCTCGCCGTCGTGCGGATGGAGGCAGTTTGCGGCCTTCGCGAGGATTTTGGCGCAGGTAGTCTTGCCCGTGCCCCGTGTGCCGGTGAAAAGGTATGCGTGGGACAGTCTCCCGCCCGCGATCTGTTTTTTCAGTGTTTCGGTGACCTGCGGCTGCCCGACAACGTCCGAAAAGGTCATCGGCCGCCACTTACGATAGAGCGCTCTGGCCATAGCACCCGACCCCTTTGAAATTGAATAAACGTCACATTGCAGAACCGCACGACCGGCTTTGTGCGTGTCTGCCGCCCGCTTTCCGGCAAAGAGACTCAGACACGGCTGCCCCGCGGCACATCGGCAGTCACTGCTTAATGCTGCTCGGTTCCCCGCCTGACATGGTTCGCAGGCTCCGATTGCGCGGGACCGTATCCTCAACATCCCCGTACCGGGGCTGCCACCGACAGACTCCGCCCGGGGCCGGTCATCACCCCAACTGTAGCGGATTGAAGGTACAGGGCGCCGCTGCTGCCCCGGCTGTGCGGTTCTGCAATATGACGTATATAATATGCGTAAATAAGTATACCACAAACCTCTCTGTTTAGCAAGCACAGAAAAATTTCTTTGCGGAGCGCGATTTTTTAATGATTTGTTTATTGCTATTTGAAATGATTTGTGTAAAATATAGAGGTAATGATTTTGTTCAAAAGTGTACGGAAAGGATGTACCGATGGAAGAAGAGAAGAACCTTCCGACGGAGGGCGTCGAGGCGGAGGACACCGGCGAGGACGGAGAGGCTCCTGCGGCAGAGTCGAACGAAAAGCACGGCGTCAGCACTGAGGGCAAGCTCGCGGCGTGGTTCGGGCTCGGGCTCACGATAGTCGTCTGCGTCGGCGTGGGTATAATGATAATGCGGCTCGGCGTTCTGGAGAGCGTCGAGAGGATACGCGGCTGGGTCACGGCGCTGGGGCCGTTCGGCCCGATAGCGGTCTATGCCGCGCAGGTGGCGCAGGTAATACTGCGCTTCGTGCCGGGCGGAGTTACCTGCACCGCGAGCGTGCTGATATACGGGCCGGTGTGGGGGTTCGTGATAAGCTACGCGGGGCTCCTCACGGGCTGTGTGCTTGTCTATCTGCTCGTTCACAAGTACGGCATACGCATTGCGGAGCGGCTTGCGGGGCGTGAAAACCTCGAGAAATACTGGAAGTGGACGAGCGGACGGCGCTTCGATGTCATCTTCCTCGTCACGGCGATACTGCCCGCGTTCCCGGACGACATAATATGCGTCGCGGCGTCGCTGACGAAAATATCCTTCAAAAAGTATTTCATCATCTGCGCACTGGGGCGTTCGTTCGGGCTCATCCTCTACTCGCTCGCGGGCGCGGGCGTGTTCGCGTGGCTCGGCATCGGCCTCGGCTGACCGCAGCCCGGCGACAGACCTCGCAGTAGAAGTCTGCGATATCTTTACGATATTTGGAGGCGCATTTCAAATGTTTCACGCATCCGGAGAGATGTGGAAGCGGGCGGTGCTCGCAACGCTCTTTCTCGTGCTCATGTACGTCTGGTTCCTGCTCTGCGAACGGACGGTGCAGGTCCCGACCTACATAGTCTATCATCCGCTCGACCAGAGGATACCGTTCATCCCGCAGTTCATAATTCCGTACTATCTGTGGTACGCCTATATAAGCATACCGATAATCTGGCTCTTTTTCGTCTCGCCGGAGGACTATGTAAAGGGCATGATCTTCCTCGGGATGGCGCTGTTCGTGAGCTGCCTCGTTTACACGATAGCCCCGAACGGACAGCGGCTCCGTCCGCGCTACCTCGGGGACGGGTTCTTCGAGCGGTGGGTCGCGTTCACATACAGCGTGGATTCGCCGAACAACGTCTCGCCGAGCCTCCACGTCCTCGACAGCATCGCCGTCCACTCGGCGCTGATGGGCTGCCGGAAGTTCCGGCGCTGCCGTCCGGCGGTGATGATAAGCGCTGTGGTCTGTGTCGCGTGCAGCATCTCGACCGTGTTCGTCAAGCAGCACTCGATATTCGATATCTTCGTGTCGATACCGCTCGGCGCGATAATCTGGTTCGGTATCTACGGCATACCGCGGATGATAAAGTACCGCCGCGAGCATCCGGGATACAGGCTCAGGCAGTGGTTCAGGTTCAAGTTCTGATTTCCCCGGGCGGGAGCTTGCGGCAAACCAAAGCAAAACGAAAGGGCGGCGCACATTGCGCCGCCCTTTTTCGTACCGTTATTCTTCTTTGGATCGTTCAACGTCCCCGGAGGCGTCGTCCGTATCGCTTCCGGCCTCTGCTTCAGCCGCGGCGGCCGCTTTTTCCTCTGCTTTGCGCTTTTTGGCCTCCGCTATCCGCTCTTTCATAAAGGGCAGGAAGTCGGCGGCGTCTCCCTCTGTGAACGCGTCCCGCTTCACATGGTAGGCGGAGGAAGGATTCAGCCAGAGGCAGAACCACTCGCCGTTCTCGGTGGCGTCGGCAAACTCGGAATAATCGAGCTCGGTGGTCTTGCCGGCGTCCTCGACCTCGAGCGATTCATCGCCGAAGCGGGTCTCACGCCGCCACACTCCGCCCGGCTTGCTCTTCAGCACACGGCGAAAGTCGCGGCGGTGCTTCAGCCCGTCGAGAAGGAACTGCTTGAGCGTGATGTAGCCCGCCGCCACGCAGCCGACGATGACGTAGAGCATGTTGTCTGCACCGAGCCCGTAGACCGCCACGCCCACGGACACCGCAAGCTCGGCAAAGAAGAGTATCAGCATCATCTTGGCGTTCTTCTTTGCCACCGGCCCGATGGGATGCTTTGACCAGTCCATGTATACGCTTTCGGTTATGTCGAAGGAATTTACGAAGCGGGGATTCATTGAGTTTTCTCCTTTCCGGCGGCGCGCCGCGCGGACGCGGCCTTAACGATGTGTGCCACGATGAGCGCGGCGACAAGTCCGCAGAACGTGCCGATCACGGCGCCCGCCGCGACGTCGCTCGGGTAGTGGACGAGCACGACCACGCGGGAGACGCCTATCGCCGCCGCGAATGTCACGAGCGCTCGTCCAACGCCGCGAGGCTCGCCGCAGAAACGGCGGCAGAGCGCGAACGCGACCGCACCCGCGAAGGAAACGCTCGTGTGTCCGGACGGGAAGGAGTAGTCGTCAGGACGCGGAGCCTTCGGGATGAAGGTGTAGAGGTCATACGGGCGAGGCCGCGCGACGAGCGGCTTTATCGTGAGATTGGTGATAATAAGGCTCAGCAGCAGCGCGAGAAGCATCGAGACGCCACACTTCCGCGTCTGCGGCAGCGCGGCGAGCACCGCCGCGAGCAGCACCCAGAATATCCCGCCGTCTCCGAAGAGCGCGAGCACGCGCGAGAGCCGCGCGAGTATCGGAATGTCTATCGACTGAAAGAAGCCGAGTATCGCGACGTCTATGTTTTCTATGAACCCGGGCATCACAGTCACCTCCTCGGTCGTATATATAATGTATTACATATTATACTCCGAAAAGCGGAACAGAGCAATCCGATTTTTAGAAGAAAGAATCTCGCCGGCGCAAACCCGCCGCCGAGTCCGGCCAGCCTCGCTAAAGCTCGCTGCCAGCTTCAAAAGCCTCGCAGAGAATGCGCCCGCGAACCTCTACCGCACTCAACCCTCTACCGGGCGCATCAGCATTCGGCGCTCCGCGCCGACGTCCCGCCAAAAGCCTCGCAGAGTTTCGCCGCTAAAGCGGCGAAATAAACTCTAATCATTTTCGGCGGCGGCGTGTACGTCGCCGAAAATACCTCTCACGGAGCGTGCGTCGATTTTCCGCCGAAGGCGGAAAACTCGGCGCGTAGCGGAGTGTTGCCGCCGGCAGAGCTTTGCTCTGTCCGGCGGCCTCGCTGTGAATAGGTGCAGGAGCGGGCAAAGCCCGCTCCTGCACCTATTCACAGCGAAAAAACACGGGGAAGCTGCGTTATCACGCAGCTTCCCCATGTGCAGGCAGTCCTGTGGACCGAGCAGCTTAAAGGCTTCCGTTTTCGCGGAGCTTGGCGAAGCACTCGCTGCAGTATACCGGACGGTCGGTCTTCGGCTCGAACGGTACACGCGCCTCTTTGCCGCAGTTGGCGCAGGTGGCGGTGAAGTACTCGCGCGGTCCGCGCGCGGCGGCCTTGCGGGCGTCACGGCACTTCTTGCAGCGCTGGGGCTCATTCTGGAAGCCGCGCTCTGCGTAGAATTCCTGCTCGCCGGCGGTGAAGACGAACTCCTCGCCGCACTCTTTACAAACTAATACCTTGTCCTCGTACATTTCCTGATCCCTCGTTTGAAATAAGACTTTTTACCGCAGGACGGATTTTCACCGCCATCTCAGACTCTGCGCTCTTGTTGAGCTACTGCGGCATATATGCAAAAACGGCGTCAGCCGTTGCTGCCCTGTTCGGTGAGGCGGAGGAGCTTTCTCCTTATCCGCCCTATGGCGTTATCTATCGACTTTCCCGGCTTCGAGAGCCGTTCGGCGATCTCCGCCGTCGCCAGTCCCTCGAGGTAGAGGTCGAGCACCTTCGCCTCGAACCGGCTGAGCGCCGCGCGGAACTCGCGGAGGCGTTCAAGGTAGCTCTCGCGTTCGAGAAGCACCTCGGCGGGGTCGGAGGCGTGTCCGGCGGGGAGACCGTCGTCCTCCGCAACGTCTCCGAGCGGGAGATAGTCGCGGAGCGGGAGGTGCTTTATCCGGGAGGCGGCGCGCTCGACCGAAATCATCCGGTTCCGCACGCACCGCTGCGCAAAGGCGGAAAAGCCGCCGCGCGCCGGGTCGAACTCGCGTATCGCACTGACGAGCCCGAGCATCCCCTCCTGAATGAGGTCCTCCTGGTCGCCGCCGGCGAGGTAGTACGACCGCGCGGCCGCGCGGACTATGTAAAAATAGCGTTCGGCGAGGACGTTTTCCGCTTCACGGCTCCCTTCACGGGCGAGCCGGCAGAGCTCCTCGTCATTCAGACCGGTCAAATTTCCATATTTCAACATTTAACACCACCAGTAATTATAGGATAAAATCATAAAAAGTCAAGAGCAATTTTAAAGATTTTGTGAAATTATTCAAAATTTCAAGTTTCTCCGACGCCTGACGCCGCGCATTTCCCGCGTGTTTGCGCAAAACCGTTGTTTTTTTGGGGGGCTTGTGTTATACTAACCATGTATATACGCGCGCATGTGCGCGGACAATTTTGAGGAGAGGAGCAAGCGTTATGCTTCACATTACAAAGGAGAACTTTCAGACAGAGGTAGTGGAGAGCGACCGTCCCGTAGTCGTCGACTTCTGGGCGGAGTGGTGCGGCCCGTGCAAGATGGCGGCGCCGATATTCGAGTCGCTCGCGGAAAAGCACGGCGACAAGATAAAGTTTGCTAAGCTCAATATCGACGAGCAGGGAGAGCTCGCGGTGATGAACCGCGTAATGAGCATCCCGACCTTCATCGTCTTCGACGGCGGCAAGGCCGTGGACAGGATGATCGGCCTCAGCTCGGAGGAGGAGCTTGAGGAATTCGTAACGGCGCGGCGCTGAAGCACCGCGTCCTCGGGGACTGCCGGGGGGAGAGAGATATGGACATAAACAAAAGGCTGCGCCGCGCGCTTCTCGGCGGCTTCAACAGCAGAGACGTCGTCGCTTACATAGATACGCTCACCGAGCAGCACCGTATGGAGACGGCGGAGCTCAGGCGCGAGCTCGACCGCGTCACGGGCGAGCGGGACGCCGCCCTGCGCGACGGAGGCGATGCCGACGGTATTCGCCGCTCGCTCGAGGAGGCGGAGGCGGCGCTCGCGGAGAAGTCGTCCGAGCTCGAGCAGGTCACGGGCGAGCGGGACGCGCTCCGCGGCGAGCTCGCGGACGCGCGCGAAAAGCTCGGGCGCTATGAGTCCGCCGACACCGAGCTCTCGGAGAAGCTCGCGGAGCTGGAGCGCGTCAAGGCGCGCGTCACCGATATCGAGCTCGAAGCACACGAGCGCGCCCGCGTGATAGAGAAGAACGCGGCGGAGCGCGCCGAGTCGGTGAGGCGCGAGAGCGAGGAGCTGCTGCGCGACGCGTGCCGCAGATACGGCGCGGCGCGTGTGTCCGCCGCCGGAGCGATAGAGGACGGCATCGGCGCCGTCGACCGGCTGCGCGGCGAAATGGCGGAGCTTCTCCGCAGTCTCGACGGTATAGGCGAAAAGCTCGGCGGGATAGACCCCGGAGAGCCCGCGAGCGGGGACGACGGCGAGTGAAACGTCTCGCCGGTCGTCATAAATGACAAAAGCCTTTTTTGAGACGGTTGATTTTCAAAAGGGCTTTTGTGCAGTATGACTAAAATGCGGCTCGTGAGCTGCCCCGCGCGGATGCGCGGGGCGCAGTTTTCCCTAAACAATCGCATTTATTTCGGAACGGCGTGATTTTGCGCCGTAAATATTAAAAAAGTGTGAAAGTTTTCGACTTCAAGTTTGTGGAAACGCACAGTAATTAAAACGCGCATTCGAGGAAATTCGTCGAAAATGCAGATAACGGAGATGAAAATTTGTTAAAAATTTTTTAACAAACCTCTTGCGCGTTTAAAAAATCTGCTATATAATACAGAGGTCAGACGGACAGGTATATCCTGCCCAAAAAAATAATGTAGGAGGTCTACACGCAATGAAGAAGTTTATTGCCCTTCTTCTCGCTCTGCTGATGATGGCGGGTCTGCTGGCCGGCTGCGGCGGCGGCGGCGAGGAGACAACTTCCCAAGAGCCTTCTTCCGGGACGACGAGCACCGAGCCCACCAACGCCCCGACCTATGAGGCTCCGACGGAGAGCGTAGAGCCGACCGAGATCGAGCTGCCGCTTGTTGAAGACATCCATGAGTTCGAGTATTGGATTGCCAACGGCTACTCCTTCGAAGAGTTCTCGACCTACGCGGACAACCTGTTCTTCCAGTGGATGGAAGATCAGACCAACGTCCACATCAAGTGGAACCACCCCGCTTCCGGCTCCGAGAGCGAGGCATTCCAGACCATGATCCTTTCGAATGAGCTTCCTGACTTCATCCAGTCGGTCAAGAACTACTACACCGGCGGCGTCGACAAGATGGTCAATGACGGATATCTCCAGCCCCTCAACGATTACATGGACCTTATGCCCAACTACAAGGCTAAGCTCTATCGTGACGAGGAGACCTTCATTCAGGGCGTTTCCGATGAAGGCAACATCTGGGCCATCCACCACATAGTCGACGTCCCGCAGGGCGCGTGGTTCGGCTTCGGCGTCCGTCAGGACTGGCTCGATGACCTCGGCATCGACATCAGCACCGCCGAGACCATCGATGGCCTCGAGACCATCCTCACCGCGTTCAAGGACAAGACCTACAACCATGTTGGTCCGCTGTGGCTGTCGAACGGCGGCTTCAGCCCGTCCCACGCTCTTAACGGCTCCTACGGCGTTACCGGCGTCAACAACGGCGCTATCATGCAGAAGGGCGAGACCGCTGTTTACACCGCTCTCGAGCCCGGCTTCAAGGATTACGTCGCTAAGATAGCTGACTGGTATGCCAAGGGCCTCGTTCACAGCGAGTACATAGCCACCGCTTCCTGGTCGACTCCTGAGGACCGTTGGGTCAACAGCGAGGTCGGCGTGGGCGACTTCATCTACACCTCTGATAAGCTGTACGCTGCTTCCGCTGCGATAAGCGAGCTCCAGCCCGATCCGGACTTCAAGCTCAGCGCTATCTCCAGCCCGAAGCTCGACGCGAGCATGGATTGGTCCGACATCCATCTCCGCAACAACCAGGATAAGATCCGTTCCGGCAACTCCATGGGCATCACCACCCAGTGCAACGACCTCGAGCTTGCCTGCAAGTATTGGAACTACGCCTGGAGCGAAGAGGGCATCGAGGCTTCCAACTGGGGCCCGTACCTCGGTGAAGAGGGCGACACCAACGCCACTTACTTCATCGATCCCGATGATACCAATGGCGACGGTCACGTCGAGTGCTATCAGCCTTGGCTGATGGAGAAGTACAACAACGTCACCAACGTCCAGGTCAAGGTCGCTTGCCACAACCTGCCGACCTACTCCATCTGGAGCCGTGAATGGTGCACGCTTGAGCCGTACCAGATCGAGTACACCGAGATTTGGGACCGCGTTGGCGCTGAGTACTGCTGGCCTGAGGGCGTTACCCTCACCACCGACGAAGGCACCCGCGCATCGGCTATCATGACCGACTGCAACGGCATCGTCAACGAATGGGTCGCTAACGTTGTTACCGGCACCACCAGCGTCGACACTTACGACGATATGTGCAAGCAGCTCAAGGACAACAACATCGATGAGGCTGTTGCCTGCTACCAGGCTGCTCTTAGCCGTTACAACGAGCGTATCAAGTACATGGGCCAGTAATTCAGAATTGAATTCGGCACTGTAAAGATCCGCAATTAGAAGTGTCCCCGCCGCAAGGCGGGGACACTTTTTTTGTCAAACCCGAGCGGCCCTCGCCGTCTCGGGTTTGATGTGTGCGGGAATTCGCGATTGGCGGCATTTTTCCGGTGTTACGGCGCAGAACAAAACACTGACAAAAATTTCCTGAAGCAAATCGGAAGTTTGTGGAAATTGTTTAAAGAAAAGTATTGCATTTGCCGAAAATGTGCTATATAATACAATCGTTCAAAAAGACAGGAGATCCTGCCAAAAATTTGTTAGGAGGTCACACACGCAATGAAGAAGTTTATTGCCCTTCTTCTCGCTCTGCTGATGATGGCGGGCCTGCTGGCCGGCTGCGGCGGCGGTGGCGAGGAGACCACCTCCACCGAGCCTTCCGGGACGACGAGCACCGAGCCCACCACCGCCCCGAGCTTTGAAGGCCCCGTGGAGACCAGCGACGATCCGGCAGGGATAGTGCTGCCGCTCGTTGACGACGTCCATGATTTCGAGTACTGGATCGAGAATCCGTATTCCTTTGAGGACTTCTCGACCTACGGGGACAACCTTTTCTTCCAGTGGATGGAGGAGAAGACCAACGTCCACATCGTCTGGAACCATCCCGCTTCCGGCTCCGTTTCCGAGGCGTTCCAGACCATGATACTCTCCAATGAGCTGCCCGACTTCATCCAGGGCGTCAAGGGTTACTACACCGGCGGCGTCGACAAGATGGTCAATGACGGATATCTCCAGCCGCTCAACGACTACATGGACATCATGCCTCACTACAAGGCCAAGCTCTACGAGGACGAGACGACCTTCATCCAGTGCGTCTCCGACGAAGGCAACATCTGGGGCATCCATCAGATATGCGACCGTCCGCAGGGCGCATGGTTCGGCTTCGGCGTCCGTCAGGACTGGCTTGACGACCTCGGTATCGACATCAGCACCGCCGAGACGATAGACGGCCTCGAGACCATACTCACCGCCTTCAAGGACAAGACCTACAACAACAACGGCCCGCTGTGGCTCTCCGGCGGCAGCTTCAGCCCGTCCTGCGCGCTGAACGGCTCCTACAACGTCGCTTCGGTCACCTGGTCGAACAACGGCATCATCAACAAGGACGGCACCGCCGTTTACAGCCCGCTTGAGCCCGGCTTCCGTGACTACGTCGCGAAGATAACCGACTGGTATGCCAAGGGCCTCATCCACACCGAGTACATAGCCACCTCCTCCTGGTCGACCCCGGATGACCGCTGGGTCAACAGCGAGGTCGGCGTGGGCGACTTCGTCTACACCAACGACAAGATGCTCGCTCAGTCCGCTGCGATAAGCGAGCTCATGCCCGACCCGGACTTCGCGCTCAGCGCCATCACCACCCCGAAGGTCGACGCGAGCATGGACTGGAGCGACATCCATCTCCGCAACCGTCAGGATAAGGTCTTCTCGGTCAACTCCATGGGCATTTCCACCCAGTGCAACGACCTTGAGCTTGCCTGCAAGTATTGGGACTATGCGTTCACCGACGAAGGCATTGAGGCCGCCAACTGGGGTCCTGTTGAAGGCCCGGAGGGCGACGCCAACGCCACCTACTTCGTCGACCCGGCCGACACCAACGGCGACGGACATCAGGAGTGCTATCAGCCCGCTCTGATGGAGAAGTACGACAACAACGTCACCAACGTTCAGGTCAAGGTCTCGAGCTTCCTCACCCCAGGCTACCGTATATGGAGCCGCGAGTGGTGCACGCTTGAGAAGTACCAGATAGACTACTGCAACACCTGGGACAAGGTCGGCATCGAGTATGTCTGGCCGGACGGCGTTACCCTCACCGCGCAGGAAGGCACCGATGCTTCGGGCATCCTTGCCAACTGCAACGGCATAGTCAACGAATGGGTCGCGGCTGTCGTCACCGGCAACCAGAGCATCGACACATGGGAAGACATGTGCAACCAGCTCAAGGACAACAAGATCGATGAGGCCGTCAGCTACTATCAGGCAGCTCTCAGCCGCTACAACGAGCGTATCCAGTACATGGACGAGTGATCGTCTCACGGTATAGCCGATACACTTTAACCGAACGATTCGGAGCCCCGCCGAAAGGCGGGGCTCCGTTTTCGCGGAAAATCGCGGGGGCAGGTCGTACAATGTCGGGACGTCGGCGCGAAGCGCCGAGGTCTGATGCGCCCAGTAGAAAGTTGCGGCTCGCAATAAGTCGAAGGGCGCATTCACGCCGCGGCAAAAAACGAATTTGAATTTTTTCACGCCTACGGCGCGAAACTCTGCGAGGCTATCGGCGCAAAGCGCCGTCCGCGCCGATTCGTCGTGACGAATAACTTCCTATTGAAAAACCTGTTCGGGCGGTGTATAATATATCTGCACGAAATTCTGCGCGAAAGGATGCGTACCCCAAATGGCAGTTATTACTAAAGACACCGTTATCGGCGACCTGCTGAAGATCGACATACAGCTCGCGAGGTTCCTCATGCAGATAGGCATGCACTGCATCGGCTGCCCGGCCTCCGCCGGAGAGACCGTCGAGGAAGCCTGCCAGGTCCACGGCGTTGATGCCGATGAGCTCGTCGAGCAGATGAACAACTACCTCGAAGCCGCTCAGTACGAGGAGTAAGCAGCAGAGGCAAAAAAAGCGAACAGCCACGCCCTTATGAGCGCGGCTGTTTTTGTAGACAGGAGAGGTGAGAAAATGCGGCTCTTCAGCCTTGACGCGCGGCTCTCCGCCGTCGCGGAGAAGATACCGGAGGGGCTCCGCGTCTGGGACGTCGGGAGCGACCACGCGCGCCTCCCGGTGTGGCTCGTCGCGACCGGGAAGATACCCTCCGCCGTCGCGAGCGACATCGGCGAGCAGCCGCTCGCGAGCGCGCGGCGGACGGTCGAGCGCTTCGGCGTCGGCAACCGCGTATCGCTCCGCCTATGCGACGGCATCCCGCCGGACGCGCGCGGCGCGGCGGACGTGTTCGTCATAGCCGGGCTTGGCGGGAGCACCGTCGCGGATATACTTCTCGCCGCGCCGTGGACGCAGGAGCCCGGCGTCCGGCTCGTCCTTCAGCCGATGTCCTCGCCTGAGGACACACGGAAGGTACTGTACGAGGGACGCTGGCGCGTCACGGGCGAGACCTTCGTCCGTGACGGGCGGCGCCGCTATGTCGTCATAGAGGCGGAGGGCGGCGGCGAAAGGGAGAGCTTCGACCGCGCCGACCTCGCGGCGGGAAAGTACATCCGCGACCCGGAGCACATAGCCCGGGCGATAGAGCGCCTCACAAACGAGCTCGGCGGCGCGGACGAAGCCGCAAGGCGCGAGCTCACGGCGTCGATAGAAAAGCTCGAGGATGTCCTGCGCGCCGAGGAACGAAAGAGTTCGCGCTTCTGGACGGCGCTCGACACGCTCGTCTCGGAGAGCGAGATAGTCATCGACCGCCCGAAGGGCAGCGCCCACCCGCGCTTCCCCGAAATGATCTACCCGCTCGACTACGGGTATCTGAAAGGTACGACCTCCATGGACGGTGGCGGGATAGATGTATTCGTGGGGTCGGCGGGCGGCCGCAGGCCGGACGCCGCAGCCGTCATCCTCGACATGCTGAAGCGCGACAGTGAGATAAAGCTTCTCCTCGGCTGCACGGCGGAGGAGAAGGAGACCGTCCTGCGCTTCCTTAACGACAAAATGATGAGCGCAGTCCTGATAGAAAGAGACTGATCCAGAGGTAAATTATGCCGATAGACGCAATATTTCTCACAGCCCTCACCCGCGAAGTCGCGGGGCGGGTCGTGGGTCAGAAGATAGACAAGATATTTCAGCCGGAGCACGACGAAATAGTCCTCGCGACGCGCGGCGCGGCGGGGTCGAGCCGTTTGCTCCTCTCCGCAGTGCCCGGCTCCGCGCGGATGGAGCTGCTTGCGGAGAACCGCGAGAACCCCGCAGTTCCGCCGATGTTCTGTATGCTGCTGCGGAAGATACTCGGAAGCGGCGTTATCCGCGAGGTGCGTCAGTACCCCGGCGAGCGGATAGTCGAGATAGGCGTGGATTCCATAGACGAGTTCGGCGAGCCGAGGCGGAGACGCGTCCTGCTGGAGCTCGTCGGGCGTCAGCCAAACCTCGTCCTGCTCGACGAGGAGAGCCGCATAATCGACTGCATCCGCCGCGTCGAGGGCGACATAGCCGCGGGAAAGCGGCAGATACTTCCGGGACTGTTCTACCGCCCGCCCGAGCCGCAGAAGAAGCGCGACCCGCTCGCGCTCGCGCCGGAGGAGACGGCGGAGATACTTGCCGGGTTTGACGACGGCGTGACGATAGAGCGCGCGCTGATGGCTTCGTTTGCCGGCGTGTCGCCGCTCGTCGCGCGGGAGGTAGCCGCGCGCTCCTCCGGGGACGTCGATGGACGCCTCGACAGCGTGACGCGCCTCCGCACGGAGGAGACGCTTTGCGACATAGCGGCGCGCGCAAACGACGGAGCGCTCGAGCCGTGGATACTCACGAAGAACGGCGAGCCGTGCGACTTCAGCTACCTCGAGCTCACGCAGTACGCCGGCGGCGGATACGAGTGCGAGAAGTGCGCGGGCTTTTCCGCGCTGCTCGAGCAGTTCTACGCGAAGCGGGAGCACTCCGAGCGTATGCGTCTCCGCGCGCGGGAGATGACCAAGACCGTCTCGACCGCCCTGGAGCGCGCGACGCGCAAGCTCGAGACACGCCGCGCGGAGATGGCGGAGGCAAAGGAGCGCGAACGCCTCCGCGAGATCGGTGACCTGCTGATGGCAAACCTCCATCTGATAGGGCGCGGCGCGAAGAGCGTCACCGTCGAGGACTTCTACGACGAGTCGAACGCCCCGACCGAGATAGCGCTCGACCCGCGCCTCACTCCGCAGCAGAACGCGGCAAAATACTATCGCGACTATGCGCGCCGCAAGAACGCGGAGAAGATGCTGAAGGGACTCATCGAGGAGGGCGAGACCGAACAGACCTACCTCGGGAGCGTCCTCGGTGAGCTGAGGAACGCGGAGAGCGACCGCGAGCTCGCGGGGATACGGGAGGAGCTTGTCAGCACCGGCTACCTCCGTCCGCAGGGAGGACAGAAGCAGCGCAAGAGCGCGGCGCTCCCGCCGAGAGAGTTCGTGTCGAGCGGCGGGTTCCGCATTCAGGTGGGCAGAAACAACCTCCAGAACGACCACCTGACCCTCCGTGAGGCGCACAAGAACGACGTCTGGCTGCACGTCCGCGGAGCGCATGGGGCGCACGTCCTGATACGCTGCGACGGCGAGGAGCCGGACGACGCCACCTACACCGAGGCGGGCGAGATAGCCGCCTTTTACTCCGACTCGCGGGAGGGGACGAACGTCGCCGTCGACTACACCCGCGCGAGATTTGTGAAGAAACCGTCCGGGGCGAAGCCGGGCATGGTGGTGTACGACCCGTACTACACCATGTACGTCACGCCAGACGAGAAAAAGGTACGGTCGCTGAGAGGAAAGGTGTGAGCGTATGGCAAAGACCGCCGGAACGAAGCTGAGAGTCCTGCTGGTGTATGAGATACTGAGGGAGAAGTCCTCCCCGGAGCATCCTCTCACCGTGCCGGAGATACAGGAGGAGCTTATGCGTCGCGGCGTCGAGTGCGAGAGAAAGAGCGTCTACTCGGACATCGGCGCGCTCTGCGACTTCGGCTATGAGATAGAGCAGAAGCGCGGCCGCGACGGGGGATACTTCCTGCGCGGGCGGGACTTCGAGCTCGGCGAGCTGAAGCTGCTCGTGGACGCGGTGCAGTCCTCAAAGTTCATCACGCCGGAGCGGTCGCGGGAGCTCATATCGAAGCTCGTCGCTCTCGCGGGTGAGCGGGACGCGGGCAGCCTCTCACGGCAGGTGTTCATCACCAACCGCGTCAAGACCGCAAACGAGAGCGTGCTCCGGTCGGTGGACGCTATACACACCGCCATCGCCGAGAACCGGCAGATAGAATTCGACTACACCGACTGGGATGTGAATTTCGGGCCGGGCGAGACCTTCGTACGCCGCAGGCGCGGCGAGCGGCGGAGGGTCAGCCCCATCGCGCTCGCGTGGGACGACGAGAATTACTACCTCGTCTCCTTCGACTCTGTGCGCGGCGAGCGGCGCAACTTCCGCGTGGACAAGATGGAGGAGATTGTTATCTCGGGCGAACAGCGCGACCGCCGCTGGGACTACGGCACGTTCGACCCCGGCGCGTACTCGCGCGAGATGTTCGGGATGTTCCACGGCGACAGGAGACAGGTGAAGATCCGCTTCGAGCGGCGCTTTGCCGGCGTCGCGGTGGACAGGCTCGGACGGGACGTGCACGTCTCGCCGGACGGGGAGGATCACTTCCTTCTCACCTGCGAGGTCGAGGTCAGCCCGCAGTTCTTCGCGTGGCTCATAGGTCTCGAGGGAGGGGCGGAGCTGCTCGAGCCGCAGGACGCGAGGGAAGCGCTGAAAAATCTCGTCGCGGCGGCATCGGAGCTGTACGGATAGACGGCGCGATTCGTCAAAGTGTCGAAATTTGAAGTGTTGTGAAAAAACATCTTGCAATCCGCCGCAAATCGTGGTAATATAAGCAAAGATTTGAAGGGGGGAGAGCTATGCTGCTTCGACCGTGCTTATGGAAAGCGTTTGCGGCGGGTCTAAACGGAATAGCTGTTTCTTCTTTCGGAAAGCATTTTTATTCTTGATTTTAAGGATAAAGGTGCTATTTTTTTGCGCCGCATCGGTCGGCGCAGCGAGAAACTTCAAGGGAGGAAAGGAAAATGGCAAAATTCAAGATCCCGGAGGAGGGCCTTCGGGACGCGAGACAGCTCGGCATACCGCGTATGCTGATACTCGGCCTTCAGCACATGTTCGCAATGTTCGGCGCGACGATACTCGTTCCGATACTCGTGCAGGGCTACGGCCTGCCGATGAGCATTCAGGTCACGCTGTTCTTCGCGGGCATCGGAACGCTGCTCTTCCATGTACTTACTAAGCTGAAGGTCCCGGCGTTCCTCGGTTCGAGCTTCGCATTCCTCGGCGGCTTTGAGGCGGTCGCAAATCTCAAGGCGTATGCAAACTGCACGCCGGACGAGCGCCTCGCTTACGCGCTCGGCGGCGTCGTGATAGCGGGCGCGATATACGTTGTCGTCGCGCTCGTGATAAGGCTCGTCGGCGTCAAGCGCGTCATGCGCTTCCTGCCGCCGGTCGTCACCGGCCCGATAATCATTTCGATAGGCCTCATCCTTGCGTCTAGCGCGATAAACAACGCTTCGAGCTGTTGGTGGCTCGCGGGTGTGTCGCTGCTCGTCATCATCGTCGCGAACATCTGGGGCCGCGGCATGATAAAGATAGTGCCGATACTTCTCGGCGTTGTCGTACCCTATGTCATAGCGCTTATACTTACGCTCACGAAAGTCGTCGGCCCCGGCAACGGAGCTTATATCGACTTCTCCGCCGTAAAGGACGCAAACATCGTCGGATTCCAGCCGTTCAGCTTCCCGAAGTTTGACGTCTCGGCGATACTCGTCATGGCGCCGATAGCCATCGCCTCCATGATGGAGCACGTCGGCGACATCTCCGCGATATCCGCCACCGTCGGCGAGAACTTCATCGAGGACCCGGGCCTCTCGCGCACCCTCCTCGGAGACGGTCTTGCAACGAGCATTGCCGCAGTCTTCGGCGGCCCGGCGAACACCACCTACGGCGAGAACACCGGCGTCCTCGCGCTCACCAAGGTCTACGACCCGTGGGTCATCCGCATCGCCGCCTGCTTTGCGATAGTGCTCTCGTTCAGCCCGCTCGTAGCAGACGTGATAGGCTCGATACCGTCCGCGATAATCGGCGGCGTCAGCTTCATCCTCTACGGCATGATTTCCGCCATCGGCGTCCGCAATGTCGTCGAGAACCGCGTCGACCTGTCGAAGAGCCGCAACGTCATCATCGCGGCGGTCATACTCGTGTCGGCGCTCGGCTTTAACTCGGTGGGCGGCCTCACCTTCAACATCGGCGGCACCGCCATCACCCTGACCGGCCTCGCGCTCGCGGCCATACTCGGCATACTGCTCAACGCAATACTCCCGGGCAAGGACTACGAGTTCAACGCCAACACCGGCGTAGGGTTCGAGGGCGGCCCGAAAAAATAAACTTTTTCGCGGGAAATCGCGGGGGCAGACTTTGTCTGCCCCCTTACCAATTTCCCGCGAGAAGTTCACTTGAAATTGCGCCTGCGCAATTTCAAGTGAAGCTGTCGGATAGGGCAAAGCCCTACCGACAGCAAGCGCTCCGCTCTGCTCCTCGCGCCTGCGGCGCTTCGAAGCGCGCTACGCGAGAGGAGTTTTTCCGACGTACACGCCGTCGGAAAAAACGGATTTGACTCTATTTCGCGCCGGAGGCGCGAAACTCTGCGAGGCTTGGTTGCGCCGCTCCGCCCTACAATGAGCTCAAGGTCGGGCAATATTCGCGAAGCGAATATTGCGGGCGAAAGCAGTAGAGTGCCGGATGCAGAACAGGTTTGCGCTTTCGCTGTTCGCAGCGGTTAAAGTTGCTTGCCATAGGCAAGCAACTTTGCGGAGCAAAATCACATTCAAGGTTTGGCTTTGCCCGCGAAGCGGGTAAAGCTCACGAGGGCTGATATGTTACGATGAGTAATATGTCGGCGCCCTCGTGTTTCCGAGCGAGCATTTCAATTAAATAAAAGGGTTCCCACGCGGTCGCCGACCGCGTGGGAATTGCGAAAGGGTGCGCAGGGCAATTCATTGCCCGAGCACATTTCGCGCCGAAACTATAGCAAAAGGGAGGCCGTCGGCCTCCCTTTTGCTATTCGTTCGGTTTGTCTATTTTGAATATCTTCCTGAGTATCGCTCCGAAGAACTTCGGCGAACGCCAGACTACCACTTTCATATTTCAGCCCGCCTCTCTAAAATTTTTTGCACCCGCACAGCCCCAGAAGCAGCAGTATGCAGCCGAGGACCGCGATTATCGCCCACGAGGGCAGTATAAGCGAAATGAGCACGCCCGCGCCCAGCGCCGCCAGGAGGAGGAACATCATCTTCGACCGCATACTCCTTCGCCTCCTCTCCGGGTCATTATATGCGGCTCGAAGCGAATTGTTCTAATGTTTGCCGCAGGGCGCATATACATTCCTTGAAAAACCGCGCCGGTCAAAAGGCGGGCGGTAAAAAGGAGTGTGACCGATGGAACTGGAACTTATCGGAAAAAGCCATGTGTTCTACGATACCGGAGCGCGGCTCGTCACCGCCCGCGAGCAGACCCAGGAGCAGGTCGTGCCGGACGCGTGCCCGGACATCCTGCGCATCATCACGACCTACGGGAGCGTGTACGCCTCGGAGACAAGCCTGCACGACGGGCGGGCGGAGGTGAGCGGAACGGTGCGCGCGGCGGTGCTCTATCTGCCGGAGAGCGGCGAGGGCGTGGAGCAGCTCGTCCTCACCGTGCCGTTCACGCAGACCTTCGAGACGCCGAGCGAGCCGGGCGACCTGCTCTTCGCATCGGCAGAGCTCGAGAGCGTCGACGCGCGCACGATAAACCCGCGAAAGGTGCTCGTGCGGGCGAACGTGCGCGTCACGGCAAGAGTGCTGCGCCGCAGGACGGTGGAGATACCCGCGACGGTGAACGCACCGAGAAACCTCGGTGTGCGGACGCTCGAGGAGCGCACGAGCCACCGCGTTGCGACGGCGGCGGCATGCAAGGCATTCACGGTGAGCGACGTCATAGAGCTCGGCGGCGCGCCCGCCATGAAGGATGTGATACGCTCGAAGGCTTCCTTCACTGTGTCCGACTGCAACATCATCGGCAGACGGGCGGTGTTCAAGGCGACGGCGCTCGTGGAGACGCTGTACCGTGCGCAGAACGGCGCGGTGTGCTCGCACCGCGCGGAGGTACCGTTCTCGCAGATAGTCGAGACCGAAGGGCTCGAGGAGGGGTCGGAGCTCGTGATAGTCATACGCGCCACCGGTATGACGAGCGCGGTGCGCCACGAGGACGGGGGCAGAGCCTACGAGTTTGCGGTCTCCGCCGAGGCTCAGACGGTGGCGTACAGCACACATGAGTTCGCGGTGCTTGCCGACCTGTACAGCACCTCACAGCGCGCGGAGACCGAGACAGGCACGCTTGAGCTGGAGACCTTCATCAAGCACGGGGAGCGCCGCACTACGGTCCGCGCCACACTCGAGACGGGCGCGGAGGCGCGCGAGGCGGAGGATGCAGAGGTGTGCTTCACGGCGCCGGTGACGTCCCGCGGTGAGGACGGCGTGCTGCAGATAACGTCGAACGCGGACGTGCGCGTCCGCTACACGGGCGAGGACGGCACGCAGTACCAGACGCGGGGACGGATACCCGTCTCGATAGACGTCCCGGGCGAGGGGGACTGCTCGTGCGAGCTCCGCGTCGAGAGTGTTGCGCTGAGCGCGGCCATGCCGGGGGGCATCGAGATACGCCTCGACGTCGCGGCGGAGCTGGAGGAGACAAGGACCGAGACTGTGCGCTATGTCCGCCACGCGAAGCTCGAGGAGTACGGCGAGGACGCGCCGCCGCGTCCGTCGGTGGTCCTGCGGTACCCGCAGGAGGGGGAGACGATGTGGCAGCTTGCCAAGCGCTTCTGCACGACCGAGGCGGACATCCGCGACGCGAACGGCATGGCGGAGGACGCGCTGCCCGACCCGAAGAAGCTGATGCTTATACCCAAGCGCCGATAGAGAGGAGGATAAACGTGGACAGAGGAAGGATATACGAGGACATAGCGAAGCGCACCGGCGGAGACATCTACATCGGCGTCGTCGGGCCGGTGAGGACGGGGAAGTCCACCTTCATAAAGCGCTTCATGGAGACGCTCGTGATACCCGGCATAGAGAACGTGTACATGCGGGAGCGCGCCAAGGACGAGCTGCCGCAGTCCGGGTCCGGGAGGACGATAATGACCGCCGAGCCGAAGTTCGTACCGGAGGACGCGGTCGAGGTCGCTCTGGACGGCGGGGCGCGCTTTAAGGTGCGCCTAATAGACAGCGTGGGGTACATGGTGGCGTCCGCCGCCGGCGCGCTCGAGGGAGACGCGCCGAGGATGGTGTCGACGCCGTGGTTCGATCACCCCGTTCCGATGGCGGAGGCCGCCGAGACCGGCACCCGAAAGGTGATAGCCGAGCACTCGACGATAGGCATAGTGGTAACGACCGACGGGACTGTCACCGACATCCCGCGCGAGGAGTACGCCGAGCCGGAGGAACGGGTGATAAAGGAGCTGAAGGAGCTCGGCAAGCCGTTTCTCGTCGTCGTGAACTCCGCCTTCCCGGAGGGGGCGGCGGCGCTCGAGACGGTGAAGACGATACGCGAGAAGTACGACGTCGGCTGCATCGCGGCAAACTGTCTCCTTCTCGGTGAGGACGAGATAACGGCGATACTCCGCAGCGTCCTCGGCGAGTTCCCGGCGCGGGAGATAGGCTTCTTCCTGCCGTCGTGGGTCGAGACGCTGGAGAACTCGCACCCGATAAAGCGCGGGATATTCGACGCGATACTCGCCGGGGCGCAGGATATGCGCCGTGTGCGCGACGTCGAGGCGGCGGTGGCGAGGATACGCGAGTGCGAGCAGATAAGCTCGATAAGGCTCGCGGGCATCGACATGGGCACCGGCGTCGCCGTCGTGGACGCGGACCTGCCGCGCTCGCTCTTCTACAAGACGCTCGCGGAGCAGTCCGGCTTCGGGATACAGGACGACGGCGACCTCATGCGCCTCCTTGGCGAGCTCGCGTCGGTAAAGGCGGAGTACGACAAGGTGGCGCCGGCGCTCGCCGCGGTGAAGGCCACGGGCTACGGGATAGTCCTGCCCGCCACCGACGAGCTGTCGCTCGAGGAGCCGGAGATAGTGAAGCAGGGCGGCCGGTACGGCGTGCGCCTCCGCGCGAGCGCCCCGTCGATACACATGCTCCGCGCGGACATCGAGACCGAGGTGAGTCCGATAGTCGGCAGCGAGAAGCAGTCGGAGGACCTTGTGCACTACCTCCTGAGCGAGTTCGAGGACAAACCGGACGAGATATGGCAGTCGAACATCTTCGGCAAGAGCCTGCACGACCTTGTGAGCGAGGGACTTAACGCCAAGCTCAAGCGTATGCCGGAGGACGCGCGCGACAAGCTGCGCGAGACCCTCCAGCGAATCATAAACGAGGGCAGCGGCGGGCTCATCTGCATCATACTCTAGCAGGAAGAGGTAGGCGCGGCGGACGCTGCGTCGGCGCGAAACGGTCTTCTCACAGGCAGAACACGCGGACGGGCGGCGGAACATCCGCCGCCCGTCCGGACGGCGTGAGGCATGCGATATGCCGCAGGAGCCGGGAAAAGCGATACGATAAGCCTCGGGTATTTTCACAGAATACGAAAATTTTCGTAAAAGGCGCTTTACAACCTCGGAAAACTGTGTTATAATAATCCACACGCGGACGGAGAGCGCCCGCAAAACAGAATATGGGCCCGTAGCTCAGCTGGGAGAGCGCACGGTTCGCATCCGTGAGGTTCGAGGGTTCGATCCCCTTCGGGTCCACCAAACAGAAGAGTCTGAAACCGCAACGGTTTCAGGCTCTTTTCTTACTCTCGCAACGGTTTCGGGTTTCACAACTGCGAAAGCGGTTTCAGAATCGGAAAGGAATTTGCGGCGGTTTCGCGGTACAAAATGCACACGAAAATGCACACGAAATTCCGGCCAACCGGCCTTCGGGCCTGCCGACTGCTCGTCGGGCCCGGCTGAGTCAAAAAACTGTGTCAGCGCTGATCTGTGCCGGACGTCGTCGGACTGCGCGATATGCGTGTAAATCTTGAGCATGGTGTGGTCGTCCGACCATCCTCCGGCCTGCTGCATGGCCTTCGCCGGAATGCCTAAGTGATAGCCGAGCGAGGCGAAGCTGTGTCTGAGCCCGTGGATGCCGACCTCCGGGAGACCGTTTTTGCGGCAGATGCGGTTTATCGTCTCGCGGAGGCGGTCGGGCGGCACCGTGCAGACGTACTCGCCGGAGCGGTCTGTCTCCTTGAGCAGCGTGACAAGGCGGTCGGGCAAGCTGACGGTGCGGGTGGACGATGCGTTTTTTGTGGCGTTCTATGGCTGCCGGTTTGACTGTTTCTTGACTTTTTCGTGCTATGCTCTACAATAATATAATAAAAAGCGGGGTGATGGACGTGGCGTACAAAATTCTGATAGCCGATGATGAGCCGATGCTGACCGAGATGTTGGCAGAGCATCTGGAGGGTGACGGCTACATCGTTTATGTGGCGGGTGACGGTAATGCGGTCTTGGACAGGCTCAGTCAGCGTCCCGACCTTATCCTGTTGGACATCAACATGCCGGGAACGGACGGGCTGGAGTTGTGCAGAGCCATCCGTGACACGGTAAGCTGCCCCATCATCTTTCTCACGGCGCGTATCACCGAGCAGGACAAGATCCGCGGACTTCAGGCCGGAGGCGACGACTACATCACCAAGCCTTTCAGTCTTGCGGAACTCTCGGCGCGGATCGGGGCGCATCTGCGGCGGGACCAGCGGCAGAGGAAAAGTGCAAGCCTCATCGTCTCCAACGGGCTTATCGTGGACCTCACGGGCAGGAGAGTACTCTGGCAGGGCGAGGAAATTCGCTTCTCCAGGCGGGAATACGAGATCATCGAGTTCCTTGCCATGAACCAGAACCAGATATTTGACCGGGAGCGGATGTACGAGCTTATCTGGGGTCTGGACGCCGAGGGCGACAGCCGTGTCATCAAGGAGCATGTCCGCAAAATACGCAATAAGCTCCTTGAAGTTACGGGTCGGGAGTTTATTGAGACGGTATGGGGGATGGGGTACAGATGGAAAAAGTGAAGGGAAGCTCTCTGAGGGGCGAGTTTTCCGTCGCTGTGGCGGTCACAATGCTCGCCGTCGTCCTCGCCTCCGCCCTCACCGCGTGGGGATGCTGGGCGGTGCGGCACAATATCCTCCCGGAGCCGAACAAGGTGGCGCTTATTATTGAGGAGACATCGGCGGACGGGAAGGAGCATCAGAAAAACCGCATCGAGCTTACGCTGGACGAAAAGGCGGAGCCGGTCATATGGATGTCCAAGGAGATGACAAAGCCTGATTCCATAGGCGACCCGAGCATTTTGGTGGGAGAAGCGGACTTCTCCGTGGAGCGCATCGAGGCCAGCGTCTCACAGCTCGACCTCGCCGAGCGCGCCGTCTACACGGCGGCCGGCGTCCTGGCGGTGGTTCTCCCTGTGACCTACGCGGTGGCGGGGATCCTTTGTTGTGCGCTGTGGTTCTACCGAAAGAAGGTGGCTCCGGCCATCGCCGCGCTGGACGACGCCACCCGCCACATAAGCGGACAGGATCTGGACTTTGCCGTGGAGTGTCCGCTTCGCAACGAGCTAGGCCGGCTTTGCGGATCCTTTGAGAAGATGCGAAAGGCTCTCTATGAAAACAACCTGAAGCTCTGGCGCTCCATGGAGGAGCGGCGGATCATGCAGCAGTGCGTGGCTCACGACCTCCGCAATCCCCTGACCATCATGGAGGGTAGCGTGGAACACATGCGCAGGCTGGCGGCCACGGGGGAACTGACGGGCGAGAGACTGGACTCTGCCCTCGACGGTCTTGCGGCGACCGCGAAACGGATGGAACGCTACACGGACAATATCCGTGACCTTGACGCGCTGGAAGATACCGAGGTGCGGCTGACCGAGGTGTCCGTCCCGGACTTTCTGTACCGGGCGGCGGAAATGGTGAAGGTTCTGACGGAGGGGAGAGCGCTTGAGGTCGCGGCGTCCTTTGACTCGCCTGACGCGAAGATCGGGCTGGACGTGGAGATTTTCTACCGGGTGTTGGAGAATGTGTTCTCCAACGCGGTGCGGTACGCCCAAAGCCGCATCGAGCTTGTGTTTGAGCTTTGCGGGGAGACGCTTTGCGTGCGGGTGACCGACGACGGCCCCGGCTTTTCACAACAAATGCTGATGAAGAAAAACAGCCTGTACTATTCCGAGGACACCTCCGGCCAACACCTGGGGCTGGGTCTCGCCGTCGGGAAGATCCTCTGCGAAAAGCACGGCGGCGCACTCAGACTCGGTAATTGCTCATCCGGTGGGGCAGCGGTGGAGATCGAGGTGACTGTCAAAAGAATATAATATTCATAGTATATAGCATAAACGGCCGCTCACAAAAAGTGGGCGGCTTTTTTGCGGCCTTGTCCAAAAGTTGACCTTTCGACTGTATAATCAGGTCATCGTTTGGAAAGGAGCGATTTTCATGAAAACAAGGATGGCGTTATTTCTGGCGGTCTGCCTGCTGCTTTCCCTTCTGTCCGGCTGCGGGACAAACGGTGATCCCAAAGAGAGCAGCGTGTACGCGGGGATGGAGACGGAGAGCAACCCCTTCAACTACGAGGGACCGTCTGAGATTCTGGGTTCGATCAGTCATAAAGGGAATTGGACGGAGCGCGAGGAAGGCAAGCCCTTGGAGTACAGCGGCGGGGAGATCGCAGTCCCATACTGCGCCAAGGGTGACGGAACCGGTAAAGATGTGGGCTTTCTGCTGTTCGTTGAGGGCATACCCCAGCCTTACAAACTGAACGGCGAAGGCGAGTACGGCTATATGCATCCGTTCTCGCTCAAGGAGGACAATGTCGAGGAGCAGTTCACATTTAACTTTGTCCCTGTAACCGGGAAAGCCGGAGACACCTTGACCTTTACCGTGGCAAATATCTTCAACGCCGGATTTGAACCTGATATGGTGAGCTCGTCCAACTTCGGGCTTTACGGCAGCGCACTCAGCACCATAAACTTTATACATTTCTCCGCCGATCCCAAAACCGGCCATCAAGAGGCGCCGCCTTTGAAAGCGTTGTCCGACGTCACGGTCACAAACGAGCTGATGACTGCCCGGTTCGTGGAAGAAAAACTCGGCCCTCAAGTCGGTATGACTACGGGAGACGGCAAAACCAGAGAGGACAAGCTTGACGAATCCGTCTTTATGTTTGACACCTACGACGGGGAGCCGGAGCTCAACGACCTTGATATCACCGGAAAAGACTCTCTCCATGTGGCCGTGGACCTCTGCGGGATACCGGGGCTCACATATGAGGTCACCTTCTTTGCGGATCACGTGCCGCTGTCGGACGGAGAGCAAAGCGTGTGGGAGGTAACGCTGGAAAAAGGAAAGGTCGCGAGAGTGGAGGCCGACCTCAGCCCGGACGGTCTGGAGGGTGTGACTACCTTCTATGCCGCCGCCTGTATCAGGGACAGCGCGGACGTCAATGCCCGAAGCTGGGGACTGATCAAAACAGACTCCCTGCCCATATGGTCTCAGGACAAGCTTGACGCGGGCGGGCCTCAAGACAGCGGTAATAAGACCGAAAGCGGTACACCCGCCGACAGCGTGGCGGAGATCCCCGAGGTGATGGACGAAACCGTCCGTTCCCTGTGGTACGGCACAGGGGACACAGTGCTTGTCAGAAAGCCGGACACGCTGTGCCTTGTTGACATAATGACCGGTGAGGTTTTGGCCGAGGGGCCGGTTCCCGACCTCAAGAACGTCACATACCATCCGGTCGACGAAGGCTTCTGCGCCGTGGGGGAGACGGCAGAAAGCGGTGAAGCCACTGTGTTGATGCAAGCCGATTCCGGCAAAACTGACACGATATGCGTTTTTCTCGACAGCACCCTTTCGGAGACAGACAGATTTTCCCTTTCCGCTCTCGCCGGTGAGGATAAACATATCATGTGTACCGCAATTTCCGCGGACGGATGCTATGCGGCCTTCTCCGTTATGAATGACGGGATATACCTCTATTCCCGCGACACCGATGAGGTCACACTTCTGCGCGATCTGACCGGCGGTCACAGGGCTGAGAACAGCGGTATCACGATGGCGACGGGTCTATGGTTCAGCGGGGACTCATCAAAGCTGATTTTTTCCGACAACGCTCATTTCGGCAGTGTGGGACTTGACGGCAGGAATTTTGTCTGCGCAGGTTTTGACGGCTTTGACCCTCAAGGGGCGGTAGGGTACGCCGGAGGGAAGATGTTTTTCAATGAAAACTTCTTTACCGCCTCCGGAGCGATGGCCGTCGCGGATGTTGACGGTTTGAGCAGCGTTATCTACAAGCACTCGGCGAGGGAGGGCAGCGGAGACCTCTATGCCTCCCGCGACGGCGGATATTTTGCCACTGCCGCGTTTGACGGCGGCCTGACTGTGCGTATCTACGGGACGGAGGATGACAGCCTGCGCCTGGAGTACACCATCACGGACGAAAATGAGGATGTTTTCAATGCCGCGCCCGGGATCCTCATTTTGGACGATTTGAAGCTGTGCCTTGTGAAGCTGGGCGGATTCTCGGATGTGCCGGCGCGGGTCGAACTTCTATCCTTCGAGTGAGGCTTGCATATGGAAATCCGTTTTGAAAACATATCCAAACGCTATCGTCAGAAGTATGCCCTGCGTGGCTTCTCCACCACACTCTCAAGTGGCGTTTATGGGCTTCTGGGCGCCAACGGTGCGGGAAAGACCACACTCATAAGCATACTCGTGGGCCTCGTGAAGCCGGACTCCGGTACTATTGCCGTGGACGGCACGGATGTGCGGGCGTTGGGGCGAAATTTCCTCTCAAAAATCGGCTACCTGCCCCAATACCCCGAATTTTATCGAGACTTCACGGTGACGGACTTTCTCGCCTACATGTGCGCTCTCAAGGGCATCCCGGCGGCGGAGGGCAAAAGGCGCGCGTCGGAGCTTCTGGATATCGTCAACCTCGGGAACGCAGCGGACAAGAAGGTGGGCGCGCTGTCCGGCGGTATGCGCCAGCGCGTGGGTATTGTCCAAGCTATGCTGTCAGACCCCGCTATTCTCATTCTCGACGAACCCACGGCGGGGCTCGACCCGCAGGAGCGGATACGTTTCCGCAACCTGATAACCCGTTTTTCAAAGGATCGGATGGTACTTCTTGCGACCCATATCGTCTCCGATGTGGAGTTCATAGCCAATGAGGTCATCATCCTAAAGGAGGGGCGGCTCATCTGCCGGGACACTCCCCATGAGCTTGAACGGGAGTGTGCGGAACTCGTGTGGACTGTGACGGTGCCGGAGAGTGAGGATCTTGGCCGGTTCGACAAATACAACATCAGCAACATGCAGAGAAACGATGCGGGAGTGACCATGCGCATCGTCTCCCGCGGGAAACCCCATCCTAGCGCAGTCCACGCGGAGCCGAACCTCGAGGATGTGTTCCTCTCCCATTTTGGGGAGGTGGAGCTGTGAGGCTTGTGGGTTTTGAGTTGAAAAAGCTCTTTGTGCGGCTGCCTGTCCTCGTCGCTCTGGCGCTGTTCACGGTTTTCGACCTTGTGAAGATCCACGCCACCGTGGACAGCATCTCCTATCTGCATGAGGACAGCACTTGGAACCGGGTTTACCGGGAGCAGTATGAAAACTACAGCGGTGAGATAACGCTTGACAAAATCAACGCATTGTTGGACATTTATAAACCCTTGGAGACAGCGATCAACGACCTCACCGCCACGACGCGCACCGATGTGGAGGGAACGCTGACCGGAAACTTATACAGCGACAAGAATCTCTTGGAGCGATACTTCGTTGACCCCATGGAGCGATTCTTTACATACAAAAGCAATGCTTCGGCAACCGTAAACGCTGCCCATGAGAACGTGCAATTCTATGAGAGCCGGGGAAATACCTATGAGGCTAGAAAAAACGCGGCAATAGCAAAGCTCTATCAGGGCCGCCGTGTCACGGAGTTTTACTACACGGAGGGATACAAGCTGTATCTGAACTATGACTTCTCCGCAATACTCATACTTTTATTGGTGCTCTACGCCCTCTCCCAGACCTTCACCCGCGATAAGGAGTGCCGGATGACCGAACTGCTGCTGACCTCTCCCGGCGGGGGAACTACTACCATTTTTGCAAAGATCGCGGCGGCTTCGGTTTACATTCTCGCCGTCTCCCTGTGGTTCTCTGCCGTGGACTTCGCGGGCTTTGAGATGTTCTCCGATCTTACGGATGCGGGCGGCCTCCCGGTCTATGCGGTGGAGACCTTCCGGGAGGCGTCAGTTGATTTGACACTCTTTGCCTATAGCGCTGTCAGTGCCCTGGGCAGGGCACTGGGCTTCTGGGCGCTCGGTATGGTGTTTCTTGCCCTCGGCGAGGTCGGCCGCCACGCGCTCCTGCCTTTTGCCATGGGAGCGGGTGCGTTCCTCGCCTGTACGCTGGCAGGCGTCAGATGGGGCTATTCGTCCCACACGCTCATAAAGGTGCTGAACCCCTATTCCATGTTGGTGAACCGCCTTCTCTTCGGAAAAACGGAGTTTGTGGACATTTTTGGCGTACCGGTGCTGACCTGGCAGGCGGGACTTATATATACGGCAGCTCTCGGAGTCCTGGCCGCAGCTCTGGCCGTGGTATTCGGCGGTAAAAGCAAACTGCGAAAGGGGGCCCTGCTGTGATGCTGTGGAAATTTGAGCTGCGAAAGATGTTCAGTGTGGACCGGGGCATTTTCATCGTAGTGATATTCCTGATTGCCGAGCTTGCCCTGTTGATCCTCGGAGATGCTCCGGTCAACGCCGACGCGGCGCTCTACCGGGAGCAGTATCTCGCCGAACTGGAAAAGGCGGAGGGACCGTGGACACCGGGAAAGGCCGCGCTTCTGGAGAGTGAGGCGCGAGATACGGAGCGGAGCAGCGAAGGATTCAACGTGCTGTATAAGCAGTATCTCTATGTAAACGAGGGCAGAGAGAACCGGTATTTTCTGGACGCCAACGGCTGGGCGGGCCTGCTGGCGGACAGGGCCCTCGATATCCCTTTGGTCGCGGCTATCATTCTGCTGTGTGTTCCCATCTACTGCGGCGAGGCAGTCGGCGGAATGGAGCCGCTTGCGCTGACATCGCGGGACGGAAAGCGTCTCTTTCTGCACCAAAAGCTCATTTTGGCGCTATCCGTCACAGCCGCTCTGTCGCTGTCGGCTGACTTCGTGCGCCTTACCTTCTTCGCATTGAAATACGGTCTGCCCCACGGCGGTTATCCCATGCAGAGCGTCGAAAGCCTCGGTTCTGCCGCAAAAGCCATGTCCCTCCGGAGTGCAGAAGCCCTGACAGTGGGCCTCCGGCTTCTCGGCTCGATGGAGCTTGCCATGATAACGCTTTTCTTCTCGGCACTGTGCGGCCAGTTCGCCCTGTCCGCGTTTCTTGGAACCGCCGTTGCCGTTTTACCTTGGATCGGGCTTGATAAGTCCATTCAATATGCCCTTCCACTGCCTTCATCTCTTATAACGGTAGTTGGATTTATCCAGGGAAGTGAGTATGAGGAAGATGCCATAACGGGCCAGAGCGTGGCTGTGTTCCGGGAGGCAGACTGGAAGCAGATCGGTCTGATCGCCGCAGGCGCAGTGCTGGTGGGCGTAGTCTGCGTGCTTTTTATTCACAAACGATACCAAACGGCCCTTTCGGGCGGGCGCAGGGTCAAGAGGAAATCTGTCGCGCTGTGCCTGCTTCTGTCCCTCTGTCTGACCCTGGGCGGGTGTACGGAGATGTCAAGCGCCGACACCGGCGCCGCCATATACAACAGCCGAGATCACCAAATCTATGAATACAACGGCCTTACCGTCCGTGCCGAAAACAGCGAACTCATTGTGACCGGCAGTTCCGGCGATTCGATTTCTCTCATTCGCAATGCCCTTGACCCCATAAGCGGCACAGCGTACTCCACCAATTTCTACGCCAGCGGGAGATATGTGTATTTCTGGAAGACGGATTCGGAGAGTTATGGTCAGAAATTGGCATCCGACACCGGCAAGACATACGTCACCACCCTCGTCCGCGTAAATCTGGACACCTTCGATTCAGAGGTAGTGTTTGAAGATGTGATCCAGCACACGGTTTTGGGGGTTGACAGACCTGTCAATGATCCTCTCGGCTTTCTTGGCAGCAACGGGGACTTCTTTACGGACAGCAATTACATCTACTACCTCCGTTCGGGCATCCGGCGGGTGGAGCTGCGGACAGGGAAGGTATCTGTTCTTGATATTCCCACAAATCACAATGTCGCCTTTGACGGCAGAATGATTTATTACCTAGCCTCCGACGGTATCCTGACCTGCTATGACACGGAAACCGGGGAGACAGCTGGCATATACGGGGAGGCTGTCAATGATTTCAGGTTAACCACGGATGGACTAAGCGTCACTACGCTTGCGGGCGAGAAAACTGTTATCAATGCAGACAGCCGGCCGTGAACCATTTTGATATCCTTTATGAGAATGGGCCAGATCTCATTTGCGCTGACCGGAGCCAACATAGATATCAATAGCAAGGAGACGATTATGAACGAGAACGGCATCGAATGCTTTGCCCCTCAGCCGCCCACTGATCCGAGAGCCTGATCTGCCCACACGCTGGCAGCAGGGTAACAGAAAGAGAGCGCAGTGTCTGGACTGCAGCGACGGATTTCGGCCGGTCAGTTATCTTATTGAAGCGCTGGACGAAGACAGCGGCGGGGCGTTTGCCGACAAATAAATGATTTGACCGAAAAGTATGGCAAAGAAATTGCCTTCCGAAATTTTAGGCAAATACGCCGGATAAAACGAATGTGCCGATGAACGGTATGGCAAAGCCCCTCCCGATTTGCAGATTTTCTGCATTTCGGGCGGGGCTTTTTGGGCTCTGCGCCGCGACAGCGGCGCTCCGCTCTTATATTAAAATGCTCGGGGCGAACACGAGGGCGCCAACATATTCCGCATCGGAACACATGCAGCCCTCGTAAGCTTTGCCGCTTTGCGGCAAAGCCAAACACTGATGTCATTGCATGCGCGAAGTTAGCGGCGCAGCCGCTAACTTCAACCGCTGCGAACAGGCGCGGAGCGATCTCGCGGTCTGCTTGGAGGATTTGCGGCAGACACGTCCCGCGATGCTGCGTTATCCTGTCTAAAAACCAATGTCCGATCCAGAACCGTCCGACATGCCGCGTCAGCTCGTCATCTTTTCCTGTTTTACCTTGTGGTCAATGACGTGGCGGCTTTCGAGCTCCCGGCGGACGTCCCCAAGAGTGATGCCCGCCTCGGTCATCAGCACCATCACATGATACGCGAGGTCCGCTATCTCGTATATCGTCTCTTTCTTGTCCTGAGCTTTTGCCGCGATTATGACCTCCGTGGACTCCTCGCCGACCTTCTTCAATATCTTGTCGAGCCCCTTCTCAAAGAGGTAGGAGGTGTAGGAGCCCTCCTTCTTCTCGGTTTTTCTTCCCTTTATCAGCTCCATCAGCGCATCCGCTGAAAATCCGCCCGGCTCCTCGCCACGGTAGACCGGATACTCGAAGCAGGAGTCGGTGCCGAGATGACACGCAGGCCCGTCCGGCCGGACCGATATCACGAGCGCGTCCCGGTCACAGTCCGCGGTTATCGAGACTATGTGCTGGTAGTTGCCGCTCGTCTCTCCCTTCAGCCACAGCTCGCCGCGCGATCGGCTCCGGAAACAGGTGAGCCCGCGCTCCATGGATATCTTCAGGCTTTCCTTACTCATATAGGCGAGCATGAGCACCCGCCCTGTCGACGAATCAGTGACGACGGCCGGAATGAGGCCCTTTTCATCAAATATCAGTTCCGAGATGTCTGTCATATTATCCTCCGTTCTTACAGGCGGACGGGGATCCCGTCTTCCGCCATCCTGCGCTTCAACTCGCGTATTTCGACTTCTCCGTAGTGGAATATCGAGGCCGCGAGTCCGGCGTCCACTTCCGGTATCCTTCGGAAGAGCTCTAAGAAATCCTCAATCCTCCCGGCTCCGCCGGACGCTATCACCGGCACCGTCACGGCTCCGCAAACGCGCATGAGAAGCTCGAGGTCAAAGCCATTTTTCACGCCGTCGGTATCCATCGAATTCACGACGACCTCGCCCGCGCCGCTGTCTACGCACCGCCCGATCCACTCTATGGCCTCCATGCCGGTGTCGACGCGCCCGCCCTTGGCAAAGATGCGGAACTCGCCCCCGACGCGCTTCACGTCCGCCGATATGACGACGCACTGGCTGCCGTACACCTTCGCCGCCTTTCCGACGAGCGACGGGTCGCGTATCGCTCCCGAGTTGACGCTCACCTTGTCCGCGCCGCACTTCAGGACCCGGTCAAAGTCGGCGAGGCTGTTGATGCCCCCTCCGACCGTCAGCGGGATGAACACGCTCTTCGCGGTCTCGGTGAGTATGTCCGTAAACAGCGAGCGTCCCTCGGCGGACGCCGTGATATCATAGAACACCAGCTCGTCCGCTCCGCCCGCGCTGTACCGCTTTGCGAGCTCAACGGGGCTTGCAACGTCGCTGAGGCCGCTGAAATTCACTCCTTTTACCACCCTGCCGTCTCTCACGTCCAGACAGGGAATTATCCGCTTCGTTATCACTCCGCCACCTCTATCGCACTTTTCAGGTCAATGGCGCCGGTGTAGTACGCCTTGCCGATTATCGCTCCGTAGAGGCGCATGTCCGCAAGCGCCCGCAGGTCTTCGAGCGAGCTTATCCCTCCGGAGGCGACTATGTTCATATCAAACTGCTTTGAAAGCTCCCGGTACAGCTCGCGGTTTGTCCCTCTCATCGCTCCGTCGCGGGATATGTCGGTGCAGACGAGGGTGCGGATGCCCATGCCGCAGAGCTTCCGGCAGAAGCCGAAGGCGTCCAGATGGGAGTTCTCGGTCCAGCCGTTTATCGCGACCGTGCCGTCCCGTATGTCCACGCCTACCGCTATCCTCTCGCCGTACTCCGCCGCAGCCTCCCGAAGAAAGTCCTCGTCCGTGACGGCGGCGGTGCCTATCACGACCCGGTCGATCCCCGCCGAAAGGTAGCGCTCCGCCGTTTCCATGGAGCGGACCCCGCCGCCCGCTTCGCAGAACGCGCCGCTTCTCCGCTTTATCTCCTTCACCGTCTCGAAGTTAGGCGTTCCGCCCGACCTTGCGCCCTCAAGGTCGACTATGTGGATGTGCCCGGCGCCGCACTTCACGAAGCTCTCGGCGATAGCCGCCGGGTCCTCGCCGTACACGGTCATCTGCGAATAGTCCCCGCGAAGGAGACGCACTGCCTTCCCCTCAAACAAATCTATCGCCGGAAAAACTATCATACCGCTTTCACCTCGCAAAATGCCCGAAGGATGTTCAGGCCGACTTCTCCGCTTTTCTCGGGATGGAACTGACAGCCGAATATGTTTCCCTGCTCGACCGCCGCGGTGAGCGGCGCGCCGTATTCCGCCTCCGCCGTGACCGCGTCCCCGCAGTCCGCAGCGTAGTAGGAGTGGACGAAGTAGACGCAGTCCCCGTCCGCAATGTACCGGAACAGGCGGGACGGCTTCACGAAGATAAGCGGGTTCCAGCCGATGTGCGGTATCTTCAGGTTCGGAGGTATCACCTCGGAGATGGGGCGAACGCTTCCCGCTATGAGCCCGAGCCCATTGTGCTCACCGAACTCGTAGCTGCGCTCAAAGAGCAGCTGCATCCCGAGACATATCCCGAGCAGCGGCTTGCCCCGCTCCGCCTCGTCTGTGACGACCTCCGCAAGACCGGAGGCGCGCAGCTTCTCCGCCGCGTCCCGAAAGGCGCCGACCCCCGGCAGAACTATCCTGTCCGCGGAGCGTATGACGTCCCGGTCGCCTGTCACGACCGCTTCCGCGCCTATTGCGGAAAAGGAGCAGCCGAGAGAAAACAGGTTCCCGACTCCGTAGTCGACGACGGCTATCATCAGAGCACCCCTTTTGTGGACGGGATATCCTCCGAGAAGTCCGGGTCGACGGATACCGCCTCGCGCAGGCTCCGTGCGGCGGACTTGAAGGCGCCTTCTATGATGTGGTGTGAATTTGAACCGGCGAGCTCCCGTATGTGGAGCGTTATCCCGGAGCTGCGTGTGAATGCGATGAAGAATTCCTCCGTAAGCTCCGTGTCGAAATCTCCCACCTTTTCCGAGGGTATCTGCATATCGTACCCGAGGTATCCCCGGCCGGATATGTCCGCCGCTGTAAGTATCAGCGCCTCGTCCATCGGCAGTGCGGCGTCACCGTAGCGCCTTATGCCGCGCTTGTCGCCGAGCGCCATCCGGAAGGCCTCGCCGAGGGCGATGCCGATGTCCTCGGTCGTGTGATGGTAGTCCACATGTGTATCTCCGGCGCACGAAAGCTCGATGTCGAAGCGCCCGTGCTTTGCAAAGAGCGTCAGCATGTGGTCAAGGAAGCCGCAGCCGCTCGAAATATCCGCCCTGCCGGTTCCGTCGAGCGACAGGCTGAGCTTTATGTCGGTCTCGGCGGTCGTTCTCGTTATCTGTGCTGCCCTCATTTCTGCCCCTCCAGTATCTCCCGCACGGTGCCGGCAAGCGTCTCCATGTCCTCGCGTGTCCCGACGGTGATGCGGTTGTAATCTGCCGTCTCCGGACGGTCAAAGCGGCGGACGAGGATGCCGCGCGCCCTCAGCTCTCTATACAGCGTCTCACCGCTGACGGACGGATGCCTTGCAAAGACGAAATTTGTCTCGGAGTCGGTCACTTCAAAGCCGAGGGCGCGCAGCTCCCCGGCGATAAACTCCCGGTTCTCGCGGATGAGGCGGCAGTTCCGCGCAAAGTACTCTCTGTCCCTGAGCGCGCCTATGCCCGCCGCCATCGTCATTGCGTTGACGTTGAACGGGTTTGTCGAAAACCGCAGTGCCTGAATGTCCCGTATCAGCGCTCTGTTCCCTATAGCAAAGCCCAGCCGTGCCCCGGCCATGGAGCGAGACTTTGAGAAGGTCTGTATCACGAGGAGATTGTCGTACTTCCGCGTGAGAGGGACACAACTCTCTCCGCCGAAGTCGATGTACGCCTCGTCCATTATCACCATGCGGCCCGGGTCGCTGCGGATGATGCGCTCGAGCTCGCTGCGCGGGAGCGCTATGCCGGTGGGAGCGTTCGGGTTTGCGAGGAACACCGTACCCTTTGCCGCGATGTAGTCCTCCGGGTCGACCGTGAGATCGTCCCTCAGAGGTATCTCCGTATAGGGCACGCGGTTCAGCTCGGCAAAAACAGGGTAGAAGCCGTAGGTGATATTCGGGAAGACGGCGGGATGCGCGCTGTCACAGAAGGCCATGAACGCAAAGTTCAGCATCTCGTCCGAGCCGTTTGAAAAGACCACCTCGTCTTCCGATATGCCGAAGGCCCTCGCCGCTTCTGCCGCGAGGAGCGAGCAGTCCGGGTCGGAGTAGAGCTGCAACGTCTTTGCGGCCTCCGCCGCCGCCGAGACAGCCAGCGGAGACGGCGGGAACGGCGACTCGTTCGTGTTGAGCTTTATGTAACGCCTGTCCTTCGGCTGTTCGCCCGGGACGTACGGCGCAAGGTTTTTATACTTCTCACTGAAAAAACGGCTCATTTTCTGTCCTCCGTGCGGATAAGCGCGCTCCGTGCGTGTGCGGTGAGGCCCTCCTTGCGGGCAAAGTACGCCACGTCCTCCGCCGCCCTGCCGAGCGCCGCCCCGGTGTAGTATGTGTACTGTATCTTCTTTACGAAGTCGTCGACCGAAAGCGGGCTTGAGAACTTCGCGGTCCCGCCGGTCGGAAGCGTGTGGTTCGGCCCCGCGAAGTAGTCGCCCAAGGCTTCGGGACAGTTCCTGCCGAGGAACACCGACCCCGCGCTGCGTATCCCGTCAAGCAGCGCGAACGGCTCGTCCACGCAGAGCTCCAGATGCTCCGGCGCTATCTCGTTTGTGGTCTCTATCGCCGCCCTGAGACTTTCCGCTATGATTATCTTTCCGTTGCCGTCAATGGAGGCGCGCGCGATATCCGCACGCTCGAGCAGAGGTATCTGCCGCTCAAGCTCGTGCGCCACCGCCTCCGCGAGCGCCTCCGAGTCGGTCACGAGAACGGCGCTTGCCATCCTGTCGTGCTCCGCCTGCGAGAGCATGTCCGCCGCGACATGCCGCGGGTCGCTCCTGTCGTCTGCTACGATAAGTATTTCGCTCGGGCCGGCTATCATGTCGATATCCACCTTGCCGAACACCTGCTTCTTCGCCTCCGCGACAAAGGCGTTGCCCGGCCCGACTATCTTATCCACCTTCGGGATACTCTCCGTGCCGTATGCGAGCGCCGCCACCGCCTGCGCTCCGCCGACCTTGAATATGCGGTCGACTCCGGCGACCGATGCCGCCGCGATGATCTCGGGCTTTACCCGGCCGCGCCTGTCCGGAGGCGTAACTATGACTATCTCGCGGCATCCGGCGAGCTTTGCCGGGATGGCGTCCATCATGACGGTCGAGGGATAGGCCGCCGTGCCTCCCGGGACGTACAGACCGACCCGGTCTATCGGCACCACCTTCTGACCGAGGACGATCCCTTCCTCGTCGTTTATTATGAAGCCCGTCCTTTTCTGGCACTCGTGGAACTTCCGGATGTTTGCCGCGGCGCGCTCAAGCACCGCAATGAACTCAGGCTCTACCGAAGCCATTGCCTCCGCAGCTTCCGCTTCGCCGACCTCCAGAGTGTCCGGGACCGCTCCGTCAAACTTCTGCGTGTACTCAAGGAGAGCCTTGTCCCCATCGCGCCGGACCCGTTCGATTATTTCGGCCACCGCCGCCGCGACGTCCGTCTCGGGCTCGGTGCGGGCAAATATCTTTTCCGCCGGCACCTCGCCGAACTTCATTACCCTTATCACTTTATCTCCTCCACCCTGCGGGAGAGGCCGCTCAGTATCCTCTCGACCGCCCCGTGTTTGAATTTGAAGCTTGATTTGTTGGCGATAAGCCGCGCGCTTATCGGAACTATCGTGTCCACCACCTCGAGGTTGTTTTCCCGGAGCGTCGAACCTGTCTCGACTATGTCGACTATGACGTCGGAAAGGCCGACTATCGGTGCAAGCTCTATCGAGCCGTTGAGCCGGATTATATCTATGTCGCGGCCGGTCGAGGCGTAGTACCTCTGCGCGATATGGGGAAATTTTGTCGCGACGCGCAGCGTGTGGCGCTCTTCGCCGCGGCATCCGCACGGAGCCGCGACGGCCATCCTGCACTTTCCTATCCCGAGGTCCAGGAGCTCGTAGACCTCCGGCTCGTACTCGAGCAGGATATCCTTTCCGGCTATCCCGACATCCGCCGCGCCGCGCTCGACATATATCGCAACGTCCGACGGCTTCACCCAGAAGAAGCGCACGCCTGCCTCCGGATCTTCAAAGACGAGCTTCCTTCCGTTCTCCTCTATCGCGGGACAGGAAAAGCCGGCGTCCGCAAGCATTCCGTAAGCCTTCTCGCCGAGCCGTCCCTTCGGCAGGGCAATATTCAGCATATCGCTCATACTCACATATCCTCCCTGACGGGGACGCGTTCGAGCATGTCCAGATAGACCGCAAATCCCACTGCCTTCGAGCTTCTTCCCATTCTGCGCATCAGCCTGTCGTATTGGCCGCCGGAAAGCACGCTTCCGGGCACTCCCTCCACGAATCCGGAGAAGATGATGCCGTTGTAATAGTTCATGTCCCCGACGTTTGAAAAATCTACCCGGACATTCTTTGCCTCTCCGCCTAAAACGCTCAGAGCTTCCCGCAGCTCCTCTGTCTCGGGGCCGATGCTGTACTCCTCGGATATGCCGTCGAGCCTGCGCAGCACGTCCGGCACCTCTCCGCAGATATCGAGGAGTCTGATGAGCGGCATATATCTCTCCTCCGCCACGCCATGCGCAGAGCAGAGCTCCGCTATTCCGTGGCGGTTCTTTTCCCCGACACATTTCAGGACGGAAGCCCGGATATCTTCTCCTGTCGATATACGCGAAAGGAACGCGTCCAGTATACCGAGATGGGATACCTCGAGCAGATGATCGGCGCCGAGCAGGTCGAGACTTTCGGCCGCAAGCCGGAGCACTTCGCCCACATGCCCAATGTTTACTTCGCCGATGCACTCGAGCCCCGCCTGCATTATCTCCTTGAAGGCGCCCGTGCTCTTGGACACGCGGTAGACATTCTCGTTGTAGCAGAGGCGGTCCGGCTCGCCGGGCCGGTCGCGCCCGTTCTTGATTATCGAGAGCGTCACGTCCGGCTTGAGCGCCATGAGCCTGCCGCTGGTGTCCGTAAATGTTATGATGCCGTCGGACACGAGAAAGTCCTTGTTGCGGCCGTACAGGTCGTACTCCTCGACTTTGTTCATTCGGTAACGCCGGAACCCGCTCTGCATATAGAGCGATCGGAGCGCGAAGATAAGCTTCTCGGTGTTGTCGAGGACGTCGAAATCTATGGTCATAGTTCCTCACCGTTCTCGCGGAGGCGGTCTATCGCCGCCCTGTACCCGCCGCTGCCGTAGCTGAGGCACCGGCTCACGCGGCTAATAGTCGCGGAGCTCACCCCGACGTCCTTTGAGATCTCCTGATAGTTCAGTTTTTTGTCCAGCATGATCGCCGTATCAAGGCGCTGGGCCATCGACTGCATCTCATTTATCGTACAGAGGTCCTCGAAGAACGCGGCGCACTCCTTCTCGTCCTTCAGGCCTGCTATGACCCGGAACAGCCTGTCCAGAGAAGCGGAATGGTAATTCATGGTTTATCCTCCGTCCATGCTTTGATTTAACTGTTTATTATAATATCACTTTAAAGCGATAAAGTAAAGAGCTATTTGCAAAATATTTCCCGGTCAGGCGGGATGTCTTTTTTCATCTCAAAAGAACGTATGATCCGCGCCTCAAAGCAGGATCATGCCCTTCAAAATACCGAATATGTACAGGCACAGACGTGCAGCCGCGCACAGGGCACGGCGCTGCCGCTTTCCCGACCTTCCGTCAGCGCGTTTGACGAAAGGCAGATTTTACGATATAATGTTATATACTTTATTGCAGAGAGGAAAAACAAAAGTCCCATTTCTAGATAAGTATTGATAAAGCAAACCACGCATAAATAATATGCCTTTTGATACGAAGGGATTGTTTCATAATTAAGGAACCGCTTCAAATTTGCACTTTCAATCAGGAACGCTAACATTATTCGATCTTGTTTGTTGTGGCAGTTGCATATTACAGTTTTATCTGGTATAATATCAATTAAAGAAAGTCTTGAAAAATCGTAGGAGGTGACAGACATGAAAATGTTTAATCGGATTTTGAATACGATCATAGGTGCATTTATTGGAGTTTTTATCGGGCATGGAATATATGTATTATGGGATTTTAAGACTCATCCCGATTTATATGCAATGCAGTCTGCGCCGTGGTACACAAGTATTTTATTATATGGTATATTAACGGCTATCGTTTTGGTTATAGCTATTATTATAAAGCTATTTATCCGACAAAAGTTAAAACAGCAATAATTCAAGTTTGTCAGCAAATATCATTGCTTCATAATATCCTTAAGGAGCAAAATTATAACTATCAGTCATTTTCCTATCAGCATTTTTGCGGGCAGGGATTTCTTTAAACATAATTGTGCAACCTGATAGTATCAATACTTATCTAGAAATGGGACAAACAAAATGGAACTCTACTACTTTTCCGCCACCGGAAATACCCTGTCCACGGCGAGGATGCTTGCGGACGAGCTCGGCGGCTGCAAGCTCATACCGATAGCATCCCTGAGCAAAACGGGCACTATACATGTAACGGATGACGCCGTAGGCTTTCTCTACCCGATATACTACGGGGATATGCCGTACATAATTCGCAGCACGGTTTCCCGCATGGAGTTTGACGGCGAGCCCTACATATTCGGGGTGTGTACATATCGCGGGTATATGGGGCCCTCCGGCCTGCGCCTGCATGACCTGCTCTCGAAGCGGGGGCAGAAGCTGTCGCTTTATCAGGGACTGAGCATGCCCGGCAACAGCCGCGAAAGCACGGCGGAGCATGTGCGCGAGTCCCTAGCGGCACAGCCCGGGAACGTGAAAGCGATAGCGGATAGGATACGCCGCCGCGAGTCGGAGGAGTACACCGGTGAGCTGCCGGAGCCGTCGCCCGTCGGAAACGGCGCCGTGAATTTCCGCGGCATGACCGCGGACGAGACGTGCATCGGCTGCGGGACCTGCGTCTCCGTCTGCCCGATGGACAACATCCGGCTCGTAAACTCCCACGCGGAGATCGGCCCGAACTGTCTCACCTGCCTTGCCTGCTTCCACTGGTGCCCGGCGGAGGCCATCTACATGTCACAGTCCGACGTGGGACAGCGCAGGCCGAAGTACCACCACCCGAATGTGACCCTTGCCGACATCATAGCCGAAAAACAGCAATAGGTATTCCCAACGATTCCGTTCCGCTCCTGCAAGGATCAAACGCGCCAAATTGAGCCGTTACAATAAAAGGCGAGGTTCCTCAGAACCTCGCCTTTTATTGTAACGGAAAATCCGATCGTCCGCGAAGCGGACACCGCCCCTCTTCACTCTTCACTTTTACCTTTTCACTGCCCCTATATCCCTATCCACCAGCACACGCCGTAGCGGTCGATGACGGTGGCGCAGCAGCTGTTCCAGGGGAGCTCATAGATGGGTTCCAGGACTACGCCGCCGTCGCTCAGAACGTCGAGCGCGTTTTTCACCGCTTCCTCACTGCCGAGCTCAAACGCGTTGAACGTCATAGTCTGCCACTTCAACCGATGGATAACGCTCACGTCGTAAGGCTTTGCGTAGGGCTCCGCCGCCTCCGCCGCGGCAAGCATGGGTTCGCCGTTCACCGAGAGCTCGCAGTGTTCGTAGGCAGTTCCGGCAGCGTTCTTTATCGCGAACGTCACCTCCGCCCCGAAGGCTTTGCAGTACGTTTCTACCGCCTCGAGGCTGTTCATCACATACACCTGCGGATAGCACTTCATATCAGTTTCCCTCCGATTTGTTTTTTAGTTCATTATAATGCGCTTTCTGCTCCGCGTCAATGTTGAACCGCGTTCGGAAATGTTGTATAATACCCATATAGACTCTATGGAATACGGCAAAACCCCGACAGATCCCGCGCGGAGGTGTTCTGTGAACGCGGAAGAGAAGGCGTTTGTGGAAAAACTGTATATCGAGACGGCGCAGCTGCTCCTCGGCTACGCGCGGCGGCTCCTCGGCGACAGAGACCTTGCCGAGGAGGCGGTGCAGGACGCCTTTCGGGTGGCGTGTTCCCGCGCGGATGTGCTGATGGCGAGCGCGAACCCGCAGGGCTGGATGATGAACACCGTCAAGAACGTCTCGAGGAACATCGTGCGGAGCCGCGCGCGGTCTGCAACCTTCCTTGCGAAGATGCAGCTCGAGGAAAAGGCATATACCGAGCCGCACGACATACACGACCCGGACCTGCTCTATGAAAACCTGAAGAACAACGAGGACTACCTGCTCCTGAGACGCCTCTCCGAGCCGGGGGCGACGATAGCGTCGGTAGCGCGGGAGCTCGGCATAGGAACGGAGGCCTGTTCAAAGCGGATACAGCGGGCGCGGAAGCGGCTCCAAAAATATTTTTAGAAATTTTCAAAAAAACTGTCCCGAAATCGGGACGTGCGGACATACACAGTCGGAAGGAGGAATGTCCGTGTCAAACAAGAAACGAAATTTCGGAGAGATGAGCACCGAGCGGCTGCGTGAGCTGCTCCGGCTGGACTTCTATCTCGACACCGAGGACGGCCTCTCCGGCGAGGAACTGCTCGAAATTAACAGGATACTTACCGAGCGGGAACCGGAAAGCGTGGAGGACATGCCGTCCGCGCCGGAGATGTGGCAGCGGTTCGAGCGGGACTATCTGCCCAACTTTGAGAGCGGGTCGCTCTATGCGGACGGAGAGGACGCCGAGCCCGAGCCTGTCATTTCGGTCAAGCGGGGCAGAAGGATACGCTGGAGGAGCAGCGCGGTGAGCCGCGTCGCGAGCGTGCTGCTCGTGGTGCTGCTGCTCGTGGGTGCGGGTGCGGTGACGGCGGAGGCCGCGGGCTACGGCTCGTGGGACGCGCTCAGCCGCCTCGCCTACGGTGCGTTCCGCTGGGATGGAGAGTCCGCCTCGCAGGCGCCGCTCCGCGAGGTGCTCGCGGCGTACGACATGACCGACCCGGTCGCGCCGGAGTACATCCCGAAGGGGTACAGCCTCGACTGGGTGAACGTCAGTCAGGACGCCGTCCGCGTCAACTTCTACGCCAAGTATGAGAACAGAGACGCCGAGGTCCTGACGGTGCTCGTTACATTCTACTTCCCGGACGCCGACGAGAGCCCCGCTCCCGTCACGGAGGGGGAGAGCTACTTCGCCGGCGGCATAGAGCACCGCATAGTCGAGCGCTCCGGACGCTGCTCGGCGGCGTGGGTGAACGGCCGGTACGAGTGCAGCATATCCGGCGGCATCTCCGCAGAGGAGATGCGCGCGATGCTAGACTCTGTGTACAAATAGCCCTTGACATGGAGTCCGGTCAAAGTGGTAAAATAACCGGAGAGACAGGTGCGGGAAGAAGACCTGCGCCGCATACCAAACGAGGTGGATGGTTTGTCCGACTTTGAAGAGCTGCTGAAGGATCAGTGGCGGAGATATCCCATATTCGCGCCGCAGGACGCATGCAAGGCTATCGTGCAGGCGGTGCTCGGGCCGGAGCATTTCGTGAGCGACAGGGCGTCGGCGGCAAAACGGATAAAGGCGGAGCTTGAGACGGTCGAGCAGGAGAACATTGAGCTGACGGAACCGCTCGGTGAGCGGTTCTGCCGGGTGCACCTCCGCGCGCTCGACGCTGCCGGTATCTCGCCGGACACGCTTGCGGGGCTCTTCACGCTCTCGAGCAGGACGGTCTGCGGAAGCACCGCCGAGCTGGAGGCGGCGGTCGCGGCGCTCATGGCGCTCGCGGGCGCGGGAGAAGCGCCGTTCGGCGCGGCGGAGGCGCGCGGGTACGTCGAAAAATGGCGCGAGGCGGGGTATCCCGCGATAAGCCACTCGGAGAGCTTCCACGCGGCGTACCGCCCCGCGTACCGCGTGGCGGCGCGTGAGCTTATGCGGCTGATGCCGCTGTTCCGCGCGACAGACACGCTTCTCGCTGAGGGAAGGCGGCGCGTCGTCGTCGCGATAGACGGGATGTGCGGCTCGGGCAAGAGCACCCTCGCGGGCGTGTTGAAGGAGGTCTGCGGCTGCGCGGTGTTCCACATGGATGACTACTATCTCCGCCCGGAGCAGCGTACCCCGGAGAGGTATGCCGAACCGGGAGGGAACGTCGACCGGGAGCGCTTCCGTGAGGAGGTGCTCACCCCGCTCTCACGCGGCGATGAGGAGATAGTCTACCGCCCGTTCGACTGTGCGGAGATGCGCGTCGCGCCCGAGCGGCGCGAGCGTGTCGGAAGGCTCGCCGTGGTCGAGGGGTCGTACAGCCTGCACCCCGAGCTCGCGGGAATGTACGATATCCGCGTGATGCTCACGATAGACCCCGTAAAGCAGGAAAAGCGCATTCTCGAACGCGAGGGCGAGGATAAACTCGAGCGCTTCAGGAACGAGTGGATACCGCTCGAAAATCTTTACTTTGAAAAGACGCGAGTGAGAGAGCGGTGCGACCTCACTTTTGACGCGCCGAGGATAAAGTGGAGGGAGACGCAATGAAGGTTGCCGTGATAGACGGTCAGGGCGGAAGACTCGGCCAGACCGTGATAGAAAAGATATGCGAAAAGAACATACCCTGCGAGCTCACCGCTATCGGCACCAACAGCGCGGCGACAACGGCTATGCTCCGCGCCGGCGCGAAGCAGGGCGCGACGGGGGAGAACCCGGTCGTCGTCGCGGCGCGCACGGCGGACGTGATAGTCTGCCCGATAGGGCTGCTCGCGGCGGACGCCCTCCTCGGAGAGGTGACCGAGAAGATGGCGGCGGCGATAGGCCGCAGCAAGGCGACAAAGCTGCTGATACCGGTCAACATGTGCGAAAACGTGGTGGTCGGCACACAGTCTCTCTCGATGGTGCAGCTTATCGACGAGGCGGTCGCGATGCTCGAACGGCTCGTGCGGAACGGAAATGTGTCGCGATAACTTTACTTACGAAACAAGGGCGCGGATTCTATCCGCGCCCTCAATCGTCTACACCAGCCTCGCAGAGTTTCGCGCCGTTAGGCGCGAAACACGTTAGTATCTTCTAAATACTGCCTTCACCACTCCGAGGACATTGCAGCCCGGGGCGTATATCGGCTGATAGTCGGGGTTCTCGGGCATGAGCCACACATCCTGCCCCTTTATCGCAAGACGCTTGACTGTCGCCTGATCCTCTATCAGCGCGACGATTATCTCACCCGTCATGGCGGTCTGCTGGCGGCGGACTATCACATAGTCCCCGTCGAGTATGCCCGCGCCCACCATGCTGTCGCCCTGAACGGTGAGAGCGAAATACTCGTCGGTGCTGCCGCGCTCCGGCTCGAAGGGGATGTAACCCTCGATCTCCTCGACGGCGAGTATCGGCTTGCCGGCGGTGACGCGGCCGACGAGCGGCACCTTCCCGCTCGAGGATGTTCCGGCGGCGGTGAGGGCGCGGGTCTTGTGATCGTCCTTTGTGATATAGCCGAGGTCGCGCAGGGTCTTGATATGCGCGTGGACGCTCGAGGGGCTCTTCAGCCCGACGGCGGCGCAGATCTCGCGGATGGAGGGGGGATAGCCGTGCTCCTGCGAGAAGGAGACGATGTAGTCGTAAACCTGCTGCTGCTTTGGAGTGATCGAGCGCATATTGCACCTCCGTTATGTATGTGGAAAGCACCTTGTCGTTTCCCAAAGGGACATTCGCCGCGTTTCATTGAAAATATTATACCATGAGCGCAAGCGCGAATGGCATAATATGCTATGTTTTGCGGTTCCGCCCGAAAGGCGGGAGCAAAACGGCATTGAATCAAATATAATAATCGCTCTATGATTATTATAACATAACGCGGAACAAATTGCAAACATTTGTTTGAGAATTTCGGGAAACTTTTAAGCGCTCCCACACGCGGCGGCGATTACTTGTCAAACTTCAGGCTGAGGCGCAGGGTGTACTGTTCGCCGGAGCCGTCCGGGTTTTGTGTCAAGAACAGCGTCAGACGGTACTCCCCACCTTCTTCAAATGTAAGACGCTGCCTAAACATGAACAAATTATCGTATCCGCTCTGGCGCGGCTCGGATGAAGTGTCGTAGAAGCGGCGGGGGTCGTCCTCCGGGAGCAGAATCATTGACGAGCCGACATCCGTATCGGTGATATCCGTGTATTCGCCGCTGTCCGACTTCTTCTCAATGGTTCCGTGGGCTAGGTCGAGATAAAGCGTGGCGCCGTCCATGTTTGGCCGTATGGCGACATAAACTCCGCCCGGCTCGATATAATCTACCGACACTACATCAAACTTGCTGCCGGTGGCTTCGGGAACGGTGACGGTGTGAGAAATCGAATAGAGAGTATCGCCTGTCGAATAGTCACCTGTGCTTTCGTGCATCTTGTATGTCAGCTTGTATGTTCCCGATTCGTGTATCGGGAACGGCAGCAGTATGCGGCTGCCTCCGCTTTGCAGTACCACATAATCGGGCATGCCGCCTACAGTTGCGAGCTTATAAGGACGAATACTCTGCAAATTGACCCATTCGCCGTCTTCCAACCGCTCCATTGTGACGGGTTTGTCGAACCGTACACGTGACGTCTGCATGCCGTCCTCAAATACTTTTTCCGTCACGGCGGCGTCATGCTCACCGGAAAAGCATACTCCGAGCTGCGGCGCTCCGTTCCAGGTGGTGAAATAGTAGGAAGTCGCCTCGACAAAATCGGTGTCCCCCGAACAATCGGAGATGGGTACTCTTTCGGCAGTTGAGATCGTTTCTTCGGCAGTCGAGAGCGTCTTTTCGGTATTGCCGAAGTCGCCTTGGGTGCTCTCGGTGCCCTGCCCCGAGCAGGCGGCAAGCATTGCGAGCGCCAGACAGAGCGCGAGTATTTTGAGTATCCGTTTCATGTTCATAACCTCCGTATCACAACAAAGTGATTGAACCGAACCGACCGCCGGAAATCCAGCGGTGACACTGTCCGTTCATAGCGTATATGTCCGCACACCGCGTTTTGGGGACAGCTTTTTTAAAATTTTATCAAAAATTTTTCATTCTGTCACCTCCGTATCATAATGAAGTACCTGAGCGGGGTCGGGCGGAGGGACATTTGCCCCGCACATCCACCCGTTCATAGCGTATATGTCCGCACATCGCGTTTTGAGGACAGCTTTCCCGGAAAAATTTTTGACTTGGGTGCTCCGCTGTGCTACAATGTGAGAAGAAATTTCGGGAGGGGTCGATGCTGATGAAACGGCACGGAACCGGTCTGCTGCTCGCGGCGGTGATAACGGCGCTCGGCGCCGCCGCCGGAGTGCTTAGATACTTTGAGCTCACGAAGGGGCTCGAACACGGGCTCGCGGGCGGAAGCCCGCTCATCCCCGCCATGCGCGCGGCGGCCATAGCCGGCGCGCTGCTCGCGGCGGGCGTTTCGCTTGCGATAAAGCCCACCGCCGGAAGCTACGCCGCGCTCTACCGCCGTCAGCTGCCTAAGACGGCGTCGGTGGCGGCGGGGTTCCTGTTCGCCGCGTCGGCGGCCGCGGGGCTCGTCACATACGGGGCGGGGAACGTCCTGCGCCTTGTGCTGTCGCTTTTTGCGGTATTCTGCGGCGCGACGATGGTGTTCTCGGTCGCGAGCGACGGCTCGGGCAGCCGCATAGACGCGGACAGAAGCGGCAATTCGATATTCGCGGTGTTCCCGGTGTTCTTCTTCGGGTTCCTGCTCGTGGCGCTCTATGTGTTCCACTCGAACGACGCGGTGCTCGAAAATTACGGATATGTCGTCGCCGCGGGCGTCGTGGAAACGGCGGCGGCGTACTACGTCTCGGGATTGGCATTCGGCGACCGCAGGCCGAGGAGAACGCTCGCGGTGTCCTGCGCGGCGCTCTTCCTCTCGGTGTGCGTAGCTCTGGGAGAAGCGATGAGCGGCGGGGATATGCAGGTGGCGGTGATACTCGCGGCGTCCGCAGTGTGGAACTTTGCGGCAATCGCGGCGCTCACCGGACCCTCGTGCGAGGAGAGCGAAAAGCCGTCCGGCGGAGAGACAGAACAGCCCTCCGAAGAGACCGGGGAAGCGCAATAAGTGCGGCAGCGAAAGAAAGGTAAGACCTTATGAATGCCGATATAGACATAAGCGATGTCGTCCTCACTACCGAGCGGCTGACGCTCCGCCCGTGGCGGTCGGACGACCTGGAGGACTTCTACGAATACGCGTCGGTGGACGGCGTCGGACAGATGGCCGGATGGGCGCCGCACAGGAACAGGGAGGAGACGCTTGAGGTCCTGCGCCGCTTCATTGCGGGAAAAAAGACATTTGCGCTCGAATATGAGGGCAAGGTGATCGGTTCTCTCGGAATAGAGGAGTACAATGAGAACGAATTCCCGGAGTTTGCGGCGGAGCGGTGCCGGGAGCTCGGCTATGTGCTCTCCAAGGCATACTGGGGCCGCGGGCTGATGCCGGAGGCGGTGAAAAGGGTCATGGAGTACCTCTTCGACGAAGTGAAGCTGGATGTTATCTTCTGCGGACACTTTGTTCACAACCTTCAGTCTGCCCGCGTGCAGGAGAAGTGCGGGTTCAGGCATTACGGTTTCATAAAATATAAGACGAGTATGGGCACGACGGAGGACTGCGAACTGAACCTGATACGCAAAGAAGAGTTTACGCGGTGAGTGCAGACGGCCCAGCTGGTCAAATAATCGGATTTCAAATATGAGGCTACAGCGATTTTCAATGTCCGAACGGTCTTGACCGTTCGGGCATTATATTTCCGCGCCTTTCCGCGCAAACTAGTGCGTATAGCTGACGGGAAGGGGGCGGCAGGATGCTTTTCAGGCGGGCGAAGCGCACTCATGCGGCAAGGCCGCAGAGCGTCGAGGAGCGGTACTCCTCGCTCACGCTTGCGAGCAGCGTCGAGGAAAACGAGCGAATCTTCCGCGAGGTGTTCCGCGGCGACGACACGATGATTTTCCGCCGGTTCGGGCCGGAGGGGATGTTTTTCATCATGCTCGTGGACGGCATGGTAAACGACGAGACGGTAAACGACAACATAGTCCGGCGGCTCGAGATAACTGTGAAGCCGGGGGATCCCGCACCGGAGATCGAGCGTGTCGAGCGGGAGATGGTGTCGATAGCGGAGGTGAAGCGCACCGCAAAGATAATTGACATCTTCGACAGTCTGCTCTACGGCGACACGGTACTTCTTGCGGACGGCTCGAACGAGGCGCTGATACTTTCAAGCAAGGGCTTCGAGCGGCGGAGTATCGGCGAGAGCCAGAACGAGAAGGGCATAAAGGGGCCGCAGGAGGCGTTCAGCGAGGCGTTCATGCCTAACCTCGCTTTGATACGGAGAAAGCTCCGCGATCCCGCGCTGAAGTTCACCTTCCGCAAGATAGGCCGTGTCACCCGCACGAACGTCGTGCTCTGCTATATCGACGGGGTCTGCGAAAAGGGTCTCGTCGAGGAGATAGAGGCGCGCCTTGACAAGATAGAGATAAACGGTATACTCGACTCCAACTATGTCTCCGAGCTTATCTGCGACAGCCCCGGCTCGCCGTTCCGCACGGCCGGCTCTACCGAACGTCCGGACATCGTCGCGGCGAGACTTCTCGAGGGGCGCGCCGCCATAATAGTGGACGGCAGCCCGACGGTGCTCACCGTGCCGCACCTGCTCGTGGAATACTTCCAGAGCCAGAACGACTACTACCGCAGCTTCTGGGGCGCGTCGCTCTCGCGGATGCTGCGATATATCGGTTTTTTCGTGTCGGTGTCGGCGCCCGCGCTCTACACCGCCATACTCGGGTTCCACCCGGAGCTGCTGCCGACGACGTTGCTGATAAGCGTGGCGCGGGCGCGGCAGGGGGTGCTGATACCTACCGTGGCGGAGATGACATTTATGCTCCTCGCCCTCGAGATATTGCAGGAGGCGGGGCTCCGCGCCCCGCCGGCGATAGGGCAGTCGCTCTCGATAGTCGGAGGCCTGATACTCGGGCAGGCGGCGGTGGACGCGCGGATAGTCAGCGCGCCGGTGGTGATAGTCGTGGCGCTCTGGGCGGTGACGAATATGATGCTTCCGAACCTTCGGAGCCCCATAATCGTCATGACCTTTGTGCTGCTTGTGCTCTCCGGCGCGCTGGGACTCTACGGCTACTCGCTTGGGATGTGCGCGCTCGGCGTGCTGCTCGCGTCGATGCGCTCCTTCGGTGTGCCGTATACGGACTTTGCGGTGCCGTATTCCTTCCGGGAGCTGCGCGACAGCGTCATACGCGCGCCGTGGCGCAGAATGGCGGTGAGGCCGTTTTCCCCGAAGCGCGGAGGTGAGCCGAGTGAGAGCGATTAAGCGCATGGTGCCGGTGCTGCTTGCCGCGGGGATGCTCTTTGCCTCCGGCTGCGACTACACCGACCCCGACCGCATGGCGATAATCACCGGCGCGGCGATAGACCTCGCGGACGGGATGTACGAGCTCACGATAGAGTCGATAAAGGTGGAGGGCTCGTCGCTCGACGAGCCCATCGAGACGCAGATCTTTACGGCAGCGGGGCTTAGCCTCGACCTCGCGGAGGCCGAGCTGGAGCGGCTCACCGGCTCGCGGCTCTACTGGGGCCACGCGCAGGCGCTCGTCTTGAGTGAGGCGGCGGCGCGCGGAGCGCTGCCAGCGATACTGGACTGGGTCATGCGCTCGGGCGACCTGCGTCTCACGCTGGTGCTCGCGGTGAGCCGGTCGGGCAGCGCAAAGGAGATACTATCGAGCGACCCGTCCGGCTCCTACTCGGTGGCGAGCGCCATCGCGGGCGCGGCGCGGGACGGGGGCTTCTCCGAGCGCTTGGCGGGGGCGAGTACCCACAGAACACTCGAGGCGCTGCTCGACAACGGCGCCGCGCTGCTGCCCGCCGTCCGTCCGGCGGAGCAGGGAGAGGACAGGAGCTATGCGGTCCTTGACGGCGGGGCGGTGCTCGTCGGAGAGACGTTTGCCGGGTTTCTCAGCGAGGACGAGGCGCACGACATGCTCCTGCTCCTCGGTGCGGGTGAGACGCGCGAGCTCATGCGCTTCGACGGCGGCGCGGTGGGTCTCAGGGTAGAGGACATAAGCTCCTCGGCGGCATTGTCCGCGGGTGCGGACGGCGCGCCGCTGCTCCGCGTGAGCGTGAGCGGCGGGTGCGTGATAGAGTATTTGGAAGGCGGCGCGGAGCAGCTAGACGAGGATATGGCGCACAAGCTGACGGACGCCGCGAGCGCGGCGCTCGCGCGGAGGATAGAGCGCGCCATAGCAGCGTCGCGCGCGCTCGGCGCAGACATCGCGGGCTTTGCCGAGCAGTTTGAAAAGAGTTACGGCGACGCTGCGTCCGACGCCGCTCTCACATCGGAGGTTGAGGTATCGGTCGAGCTCGAGATAACCGACACCGGGCTCATATCCCTTTCGCCCGCGTCGGGAGCGGACGGCATGGGGAGGCGGAACGGATGAGGCACATAAGTCCGCGCGGCAGAGCCGTGCTCGTCGCGTGTTTTGTCGTGGGCGGCGGACTGCTCACCGGCGCGCCGAGCGGCTCGGAGGGAGCTGGATGGGCGAGCGCCGCAGTCGCGGCGCTCGCGGGTATGGCTGCGGCGTGGGCTGTGGCGCGGCTCGGATGCTCCGCGCCTGGAAGCGGTCTTGCGGAGGCCCTTGACCTCCGGTTCGGCCGCACCGCGTCCGCCGCGGTGAAAGTGGTCCTCTCCGCGATGACGGCGGGACTTCTGCTGCGTGATGCCGCCGTCATTACAAAGTTTGTCGGGGCCAACATGATGCCCGGTACGCCGGAGATGTTTATAGCGTTGAGCTTCGCGCTGACGGCGGCGTGGTGCGCCGCGGCGGGGCGCAGCGTCGTCGGCAGATGGGCGGAGCTTGTCGCCCTGCCGATGTTTCTCCTGCTGGCATTCGCGTTTGCACTCGCCGCGCGCGACTTCGGCGCGGACGCCGTGGAGGACGGCCTGCGGGAGGGCGCGGGAGGAATACTGCCGGGCGCGGTCGGGATATTCGCGGAGAGCTTCGGGTCGGTACTGGTCTGCTCTGCGGTGGTGTTCCCGTTCTCGTCGGACGAGAAGCATCCGGCGCTTCCGCTTGTCGTGGGTGCGGCGCTCGGAGGTGCGGTGCTCGCCGTCGTGATGCTGATGAACGTGGCGCTGCTCGGCAGCAGCACGATAGAGCTCTTCAACTTTCCGACCTACCACGCGCTTCGGGTGAGCGGCGTGGACGGCGTCCTCGAGCGAATGGAAGCGCTGCTGATGCTCCCCGCCGTGATGTTTGTCTTCCTTCGCGTCGCGGCGGAGCTGACCCTGTTTGCGGAGCTGGCGAAGAGCAGTGCGGCAAAGAAGCTTACGCCGTTCGTGATGGCGGCGGTCGCCGCGGCAGCGTCGCTTGCGGTGTTCCCGAGCCAGATCGAGCTGCGGGAGCACACCGAGGCGGCCCTCGGGATATATGCCGCGCTGTGGGCGCTTATCGCCGTGCTGTTCGCCGCCGTCGGGCGGCGGAGAAGACGCTGAAGCCGACGGCGTACGGTCTTCATTCCGAGGGACAGACTTTTTGCGCGAAGGTGCAAATTCATCTTCCGTGAGGAGAAGTTTTGTGCTACAATAGGCGGTAGAAAACTTTGTCCGGAGGGAACTGACTTGAAGAGGATCATTTCTGCGATACTGCTGCTCGCGCTCTCCTGCACGCTCGCGTCCTGCTCGCTCGAGGAGGGGCGCGTGACAGGCACGTCCCCGTCGCCTGCGGCAAGCTCCGCCGCACCGCTCGGCGAGCCGCCGATGCCCGCGGAGGAGCTTGGCGAGACGGTCATGGTCATTGACGGAGACGGCGTCACGATGGCGGAGGTCCGCTATCAGGCCGCGTCTCTCATGAGCGCGTACGAGTTCTACGGGGAGGGGAGCGTCGACTTCTCGGAGGAGCTGGAGGGCAAGCCCGCGGGCGACTTCTTTATAGACGAGGCCGTGAGCACCTGCATCCTGTTCCGCGCGGTGGAGAGATACGCAGCGGAGAACGGGTATGCGTTCACCGAAGAGGAGTACGACGATATATATGCGGAAATAGACGAGTATATCGAGCAGTGCGGCGGCCGGGATGCCTTCAACGAGCAGCTCGAGTACGCCGGTATGACGCCGAGCCTATACGAGTACCTTGTCGAGATACCGCGCCTCTATTATAAGATGTACGACGCGATATACGGCGAGGGCGGCGAGCATGAGATAACGGACGAGACGGTACACAGCTACTTCGAGCAGAACTATATGACGACGCGGCACATCCTCAAGGCCGCCATCGACGAGAACGGCGACCCGCTGCCCGAAGCGGACGCCGAAAAGGTGCGCGCGGAGGCGGAAGCGCTTGCGGAGCGCGCCGCCTCGGGCGAAGACTTCGCGGCGCTTGCGGAGAGCGAGAGCGATGACGACGAGCTTCTGGGCGAGACGATAACCTTCGAGCTCTCCACCATGCCGGACGAGTACGTCGCGGCGGCGGAGGCGCTCGCGCCGGGCGAGGTGAGCGGCCCGGTGGACATCGGCGGCGCGTATGTCATAATACTCCGCGAGGAGCTGGACGAAGGGTATCTCGACGAGAACTTCGACGCGGTGTCGGAGGAGTACGGTCTCACGCAGTTCCGCGTGTACCTCGACGCGGTGTGCGAGACCCTGCCGGTCGAGAAGACCGACGCCTTCGCGACGGTAGACCCCGAGGAGATATACTCCGCGTTCTTCGGGTAAAAGTAGCTCCACAGAGACAGCCGCCCGCCGCCAAAATGGTGACGGGCGGCTGTTTGTGACGGATTGAACATTTCAATCGGAAAGGGACAGCGGCACTTTGCGCCGAGCTCCCGACACCGGTAAGCCGTATCATTTCTCTATATTCATTACTATGTATTGACAATGTAATGATATTGTGTTACAATAGAAATGCCGAAAGGAGGTATCTCAATGGCTCAGGTCAATCTTAATGTCCGCATGGATGAGGATGTCAAGCGCCGGTTCGACGAGTTTTGTGCCGAGGTCGGTATGAACGCCTCGGTCGCCATCAACCTTTTTGCTCGCACCGTCGTCCGCGAACAGCGCATCCCGTTCGAGATCACCGCTGACCCGTTCTACTCCTCCGCAAATATGGCTGCCCTTCGCCGCTCTATCGCCGAGCTGGACGCCGGGCGCGGTACTCCTCACGAGCTTGCGGAGGGCGGCGGCGATGACTAAAATCTGGTCCGACTCCGCGTGGGCGGACTACCTCGAGTGGCAGGTTTCCGACACGAAGACGCTGCGCCGTGTCAATGAGCTTATCCGTGACACGGAGCGCGACCCATTCCGAGGTCTCGGCAAGCCCGAACCGCTCAAGGGCGACCTCTCCGGATGGTGGAGCCAAATCCCACGCGGTCGGCGACCGCGTGGGAGCCCTTCCGATTAAACATGCTCGGGCGAATGAATCGCCCTGCGCAAAATCGCCGCAAGCGGCGATATTTAACCGCGCGAACAGGCGCGGTGCGGCTTCGCCGCTTGTAACGCGCCCTCGCTCTTGAAATCGCTCAATGCCGCACGCACTACAAATAATCAGGTCCGACCTCTTGGCGCGTTTCGAGCGAAGCGTCGCAACATCGCGGAGCCCAATTCCGTACTGTGTTCGGCTTTGCCGCGAAGCGGTAAAGCTCACGAGGGCTGAATATGTTCCGATGCAGAATTTGTGGGCGCCTCGTGTTCCGTACGAGCATTTCAATCAAAGGGGTCCCCAAACGGCGCTGTGCGCCGCACCGCCCTACAATGCGCTCAATGTCGGGCAATATTCGCGGAGCGAATATTGCAGGCGAAAGCAGTAGAGTGTCGGTTGAAGAACTGGTTTGCGCTTTCGCTGTTCGCACGGTTGAAGTTGCTTGCCAATGGCAAGCAACTTCGCGCAGGCAAATTCTGTACAGTGTTCGGCTTTGCCGCGAAGCGGCAAAGCTCACGAGGGCTGAATATATGCCGATGAGGAATATGTCGGCGCCCTCGTGTTCCGCACGAGCATTTAGATTTAAGGGGTCCCCAAACGGCCTCTGGCCGTACCGCGCCGGTTCGCGCGGTTAAATTCGGCGCGAAGCGCCGAATTTGCGCAGGCGGAATTCATTTCCGCCGAGCATTTTAATCAAAAGGGGTCCCCAAACGGCCTCCGGCCGTTTGGGGAAACCAGAACAAAAAGCAGCCAAAGGCTGCTTTTTGTTCTGGTACCGGAGACCGGGGTCGAACCGGCACGTCCTTGCGGACAGCGGATTTTAAGTCCGATGCGTCTACCAATTACGCCACTCCGGCATATTCACGTTTTGCGCCCTGCCGTCCGAAGATTCCGGCGGCAAGCGTACCGCCCGGCGGAGTCCGGCTCCGCCGACGCTATTATACTTTACCACACGTGGCGGGCATTTGTCAACTTGGGGCGAGATGCGGCGGAAAAATCAGTGGAAAAATCCGCGCCCGTGTGGTACAATTATCCTGTCATTATCGGATAAAATGCGGAGGTGGCTGAAATGCCGTCGCTCGGTTATCTTTTCGGGCGGATACGCTCGATGAATACAAAAAACATGCGCCTCGCCGCAAGGCGTATCGCGAAGGAGGCGCACCGCCACGCGCTCTTTGTCCTCTCGGACATGGCGTGGTGCGGGTTCCGCTACGGCGCGGGATATATGGACTACGAGCTCTTCCGCTTCTGGGAGAAGAGCGGCCGTCAGCGCGCCACCTACCTCACGCGCGGACGCAACAACGAGTACGTCAAAGCCCTGAACGACCGGGAGTACTGGAAGCTCTTCGAGGATAAGCCGCTCTTTCTCGAGCGGTTCCGCGACTACTGCCCGCGCGAGTGGCTGGACATCCGCCATGCCGACGCGGACGAGCTCGAGCGGTTCGGTACGCGGCTCGGTGAGTTCATAGCAAAGCCTCCGGACGCGAGCCACGGGGACGGCGTGGAGAAAATATCCGCCTCCGCCGTGGACGACTGGACGGCGCTCCACGCCCGCCTCACGGAGAGCGGTTCCACGCTCTGCGAGGAGGTCGTGCGGCAGCACGACGACGTGAACGCGATATGTCCCGGCTCGGTCAACACCGTGCGGTTCGTGACGCTCGTGAAGGACGGCGTGCCGCACATCGTCGCGGCCTACCTCCGCGTGGGCGGCGGGAAGAGGCCGGTGGACAACTTCAACGGCGGAGGAATGGTGACCGTCGTAAACCGTGAGACCGGCGTGATACTCTATCCAGCCGTCGCGAAGGCCGGCGTGGTGTATGCGGAGCATCCCGTGACCGGTAAGCATTTTGCGGGGACGCAGCTTCCGATGTGGGAGGATTGCCGCGAATTCGTCCTCCGCGCCGCCGTGGAGGTGCCGGAGGTGAAGTACGTCGGCTGGGACGTTGCGATAACGCCGGAGGGACCGACCTTCGTGGAGGGGAACCACTACCCCGGCCACGACATCTACGGCCTCGAGCCGCATTCGCCGGACGGGTGCGGCGTGCTGCCCGACTGGGAGGCCGTCTACACCCTGAAAGAGCTGAAGAGGATACGGAAGAAATAGGAGAGACTACGATGGAATACCTTTCACAGGCGGCGCTCGATCTGCTCGTGGAGAACCGGCTGAGCGACTCCAAGCAGTTCTACGAGGAGCACAAGCCGGAGATAGAACGGCTCGTCCGCGAGCCGATGTTTGAAATTATCGAGGAAGTCGTGCCGGTCCTGCAAAAGCTCGACCCGGAGATAATCCTCGCGCCGAAGCGGCAGATCTCGCGGATACGCCGGGACACGCGGTTCACAAACGACAAGTCGCTCTACCGTGCGAACGTCTGGTGCTGGCTCGGCAGGGACAAGCGCGAGTACGACAACTTTCCTCGCTTCTTCTTTGAGGTCACTCCGGGATACGTCTGGTGGGGCTGCGGGCTGTACTTTGCGGACGGCGCGATGTTTGACAGCTACCGCGAGATGATACTCTCGCGCGACCCGCTGTTCCTCGCGGCAAAGGAGTCGCTCGAGGGGCAGAAGCGCTTCCGGCTCGACACGGACGATATGTTCAAGCGGACGAAGTATCCGTCCGAACCGGAGGACATACGCGTGTGGCTCGACCGAAAGTCGATATACGTCTCGCACACCGAGAACTATGTCTCGATAGCGTTCGGCGATAAGCTCGTCCGCGCGCTCAAGCGTGACTTCCCGAAGCTGAAGGCGTACTACCGCTTCCTTACGGCCGCCTACGAGCGGAGAAAGACGCCGGAGACGCTGCGCCCCTGGTCCCCGCACAGGACGGAGGACGACGAGTGGTGACCGGCCCGTCGCAGGCCGCATCTGACAAAGGAACGAGTTTATGGTGGAAATAGTCATACTTGCCGTGATCGCCGCGCTCTCGGCATGGAAGTCGCGTGAGTTTGCGCGGCAGGGCGTGCGCGGGATGTGCGCGGCGGCGATACTCACGGCGCTCGCGAGCCTCGGGCGCGCGCTGTTTGCGGGCATACCCTCGGTCCAGCCCGCGAGCTTTATAATAATGCTCTGCGGCGCGGCGCTCGGCGGAGGCGCGGGGCTGTACTGCGGGATACTTACGGCTGTGCTCTCGAACCTGCTGATAGGCTCGGTAGGGCCGTATACCGTGTGGCAGATGTTCTTCTGGGGCGTGATGGGTCTCTTGTCGCCCCGCCCGATGAATGCCGGCGCCGCGGTGAGGACGATATACGGCTTTGCGTGGGGCTTTGTCTTCGGATGGGGAATGAACCTCTGGTATCCGCTCGCGGGATTCATCCCGCTGAATGCGGTGAGCTTCCTCACCTCCTGCGTGTCGAGCTTCACCTTCGACCTCGCGCATGCGGCGACGAACGCCGCCCTCTGTCTCGCCGCGGGCGGGACGAGCATGCGCCTTGTGATGAAATTGGTGAGGCGGGACGGCTGAAAAAAGCATTGCATTACGCCCGCATAAGTTGTATCATAATAGAAGAAACTGACATGGGCCGGGCGGACTTTTCCGCAAACCGAAGGGAGTGAGCAGAGACGTGGAGAAGATAACGAAGCGCAGCGCGTTTCTTATAAATCTGCTGTACTTTGCCGCGGTGGTCGGGATCGTCCTGCTGGTGCTCCGCTACGCGGTGCCGTGGCTCATGCCCTTCATAATAGGCTTTGCCGTTGCCATGATATTCCACCCGCTCATACGCTGGACGGCAAAGAAGCTGCACGCCCCGCGCAAGGCGGTCGCGTGCGTGATAGTCCTGCTCGGCTATGTGATACTCATAACCGGCGTGGTGTTCGGCACCATCGAGATAGTCACGCTCCTCAGCGAATTCTTCCGTGGGCTGCCGGACTTCTTCCGCGAAAACATCCTGCCGACGATAAATCAGATAGGCAACGTCTTCGAGGGATTCTACGACAACCTTCCGCCCGACTGGGTGGCGACGATACAGACCTTCAGCGGCAGCCTGACCTCCGCCGTGGCCGACTTCGTGGCGGGGATATCCTCAAGCGGCGTCAACTTCCTCACGGGGTTCATAAGCGCGCTGCCGGGATTCCTGATAGCGCTGGTGTTCACGGTGCTTGCGAGCTTCTTCATCACAATGAACTACGACCGCACGAAGAACTTCCTCATGGCGCAGCTGAACGAGAGGATGCAGGAGATAGTCCGCGCGGTGAAGACGGCGTTCAAGGACACGGTCTTTGCATACTTCCGTGCGTACTTCAAGCTGATGGCGCTCACCTTTGTGGAGCTCGCGGTGGGACTGCTGATAATCGGCATCGACAACGCGGTGGGCATAGCTTTCGGAATAGCGATATTCGACGTGCTGCCGGTGTTCGGAACGGGCGGCATCGTCATCCCGTGGATAGTCATAGACTTCCTCGTCGGAAACACCTTCGAGGCGGTGGGGCTGCTCGTGATGTACGGCATAATCACGGTGGTCCGCAACTTTGTGGAGCCTAAGGTGGTGGGCGACCAGCTCGGGCTCGACCCGGTGGTCTCGATAATCGCCATCTACCTCGGATTTGTGTGGTTCGGCGTCTTCGGCATGATAATAATGCCGATAGCGGTCCAGATAGCCTGCTCGCTGCACAGAGAGGGAACGATAACTCTCTACCGCGACCCGCCTCCGCTCGAGGAAGAGACGTCCTCGAAGGAAAAGAAGAGCAAGGCGCGGGCGGAGAAGCGCCGCGCAAAGGACGCTCCGTCGTCTGCGGGCGGCGCTCCGGAGACCGCAGAGCGGGACGGCGCCGGCAGTGTTGAATCGGACGAAATAAACGTAAGCAAAGAAGAAGGGAAGGACTGACGTCCTTCCCTTCTTTACGAAACGCGCGCTTTCGTTCCTCGAACGGTTTGTAACGTCCGTGCAAATGAATATCTAACCCTCAAACGCGAGCAGATTTCCGAGCGGGACGGTAAAGCCTAATGACTGATACATTTTGATGTCGCAATCCGCGCAGCCGACAGTGAGAGAACCCGCACCGCTTTCACGATAAGCAAATCGGACCAACTGTCTTGCGATCCCTTTGTGACGATATTCCGGGGCGATGTAGAAATCTTCAAACACACCGCCTGTTTGGTAGTTAAAGGTGGAATAGGTTGGTGTTATGGAGCAGCAAGCGATCAATCTGCCCTCATCAGCGCACCCGTAAAAGATGATTTGCCCTTTTTTAATAGCCGCGGAGAGACTGTCAAAATTCTCCTCCGTAGGTATTTCTTCTCCGATCTCCTGCTTGTAACTTATATGAAGCGCTCTAAGTTCGGCCATATTATCATTCGTGATACGGATATATTCCATTATTCTCTCCGTTGTGCATTGATTTTGTCAAACAGTCACCCACCCGACATTTAACATTATACCACTCAAAGGCGAAAAAATCCACCGTCCGTTACGTCGGTGGATCGAATTTTACGCCTTAAAACTCTTCCACATCGCAAAGAAAACGCTCCGGCGCAGTTAATTTCCCTATCGCTTTGCCGGATTGTCCGCCGCGTGTGAAAATCAGCCGTTTTCACCGCACTTTTTGGCATCCGTAACGATTGACATATCGAGCGTAATCCTTTATAATTACTACATAAGTCTATCTCTTGAAAGAAAGGATGGGAGAAATGAGCAAGAACCCAGAGGCCTTTATGGATAAGAACGACCTTACGCAAGGCCCAATTATGAAAAAGCTGCTCCTGTTCGCACTGCCCGTCGTGGCGTCGAACCTGATAATGCAGCTTTACAACATCGCCGACTCGATAATCGTCGGCAACTTCGCGGCCAACGGCGCGCATGCGCTCGCGGCGGTCGGCGTCAGCTTCCCGGTGATGACGCTGTTCAACGCCCTCTTCATGGGCATCTCGATGGGCTCGCAGATAGTCATATCGCAGATGTACGGCGCGAGGGACTACGAGTCGCTTCAGAAGGGACTCAATACGTCGATGTCGCTGGCGTTCGCGATGGGTCTTTTCATCACGGTCGTCGGTACGCCGCTCGCGGGTCCGCTGCTCCGTATGCTGAACACCCCGAAGGAGCTCATCAACGACGCGACTATTTACCTCGTCGTCGTCTTCCTCGGAATGCTCGGAAATGTCTACTTCAACCTCGGCTCCGGCGCTCTGCGCGGCATGGGCGACAGTAAGTGGCCGCTCTACGCGATGATAGTCTCGTCGGTGACGAACATCGTGCTCGACCTCGTATTCGTCATAGTCTTCAAGTGGGGCGTCTTCGGCGTCGCGCTCGCGACCACCATTTCGCACTTCGCCTCCGGCATGGTGCTCGCCGTCCGTATAAATTCCGGCGCGTACCCGGTCAAGGTCCAGTTCCGCAAGCTTATCCGCCCGGACAAGGTCTCGATAAAGAACATCATGCGCCTCGGCCTGCCCACCGGCCTCCAGCAGATGGCGATGAGCCTCGGCAGCATGGTCATACAGACCTTCTCGAACGGCTTCGGCGCGGACCTTATCGCCGCTAACACCGTCATAATGAAGGCGGACGGCTTTGCCGTCATGCCGATGTTCGCGATGGGCGCCGCCGTGACCACCTTCGTAGGTCAGAACATCGGCGCTGGCCAGAAGGAACGCGCGAAGAAGGGCGTCCACTCCGGCATACTCGCGGTGACTATAATCGGACTTGTCGTCGGCGTCGCGCTCTGGTTCTGCGGCGGACTCATAATGGAGCTCTTCGGTATCGAGCCGGGCAACGACATAATGACGATGGGCGTCAACGGCGTCCGCATACTTGCGTTCTTCTACTGCTTCATGGGCATCGACGGCTCGATAGCCGGCGCGCTCCGCGGAGCCGGTGCGGCGATCCCGCCGATGATAACGGCTATCGCCTCCAACCTCGCGCGTATACCGCTCACTTACTTCCTCGCCGTCCGTCCGCTGAACGCGGCGGTCGAGAAGCTGATGAGCGCGGTGCCGCTCGATCCGAGAATACTCGGGCGCGCGTCCCAGTACCTTACCAAGCTCAATGAGGACGGTACGCCGATGTATGACAGCTTCGATGAGGCAAAGCAGGCGGCGGGCGTCTCCATAGCGAACATGGACCATAGCATCTACCGAATGCTGTTCGTGTCGATGGCGGCGTCGATGGTGCTTGGCGCGCTGCTCTCCTTCCTCTACTTCAAGTTCGGAAAGTGGCAGGACAAGGGCATCACCGTTCAGAGCAAGCTTGCCGATAAGAACGCCGAAGAGGCAAAGGCAAATACAAACCAATAAAGAACATCGTAAGCTCCCGTTCGGTATTTCCGAACGGGAGCTTTTGTTTGCGCCGCATCACCCAAGGCAGGAGGAGCATACGGCGCTGATAACGTGAACTTGGACCGGCGTTATCTGTGAACTTGCGACGGTCGAACCGATGTGCTATAATTCAAATAGTAAGACTCGGCTGCCGAAGATGACCGCATTTCGTTTCGGCGCGGAGCTATACCTCAAGAGGCGGTGATGAGATGTACATTCCCGACGGGATACTCAAACGAAAGCTCGCAAACGTCTGCTTCCTATGGGGCAGGGGAAAGACTACAATAGCAAACATTCTCCGCGAGAGGTACGGCGCCGCCGTCTACTCCACCGACGACGCGCGCGACCGCCTTTACGACATAGCGGACCCGTCCGAGCAGCCGTATCTCTGCCGCGACTACAATGAGGAGTACGGCGTCCGCAGCTTCTGGGAGCTTCCGGCAGAGGTGATAGCCGACCGCGAGCAGCACGTCCTCCGGGAATTGACGCCGTTCGTGATGGCGGAGCTGTTGCCGCTCGCGGAGCGGAACGCGCTCGTGATATGCGAGGGGGATCTGGACTACGAGGCGGCGGCACAGGTGGCGACCTGCGCCGTATGGCTCCGAAACCTCGGAACGAAGTTCGACTGGTTTGACCGCCCCGACCACGGCGGGCTGGAGGGGATACGCGCAAGGACGGATCTCACACCGGAGGAGATCGAGGCGATAGTGGCAAACGCCTACCGCGCGGTGTCCGGCGCGGAGCAGATCCTGCCCGAGTGGACGGCGCGGCTCGGCGTGCCGCATATCGACTGGGACGACGAAGTGACGCCCGAGCAGACGGCGCGCGAGACGGCGGCGCTTTTCGGGCTGGGCTGACCGCCGCTCGGATGATACAATGCCCCCAAACGGCGCTTTCGCGTCGTTCCGCTCTATAACGTGCTCAATGTCGGGCAATATTTGCAAAGCAAATATTGCGGGCGAAAGCAGTAGCGTGTCGGATGAAGAATAGGTTTGCCCTGTCTGTTATTCAGAGTTGGGCTCTGCTTGCAAAGCAAGCAGAGCTGGCGAGGGCAGTATAATGTCAGAATAAGGAAAAAGTTGAAGCCCTCGCGCTCGCTTGTTTCGCAGCGGTTGAAGTTAGCGGCGGAGCCGCTAACTTCGCGCAGGCGAATTATATCAATGTCCGGCTTTGCCCGCGAAGCGGGTAAAGCTCACGAGGGCTGAAAGTGTTCCGATGAGGAATATGTCGGCGCCCTCGTGTTCGGGAGCGAGCATTTCAATCGGAAGGGGCCCCAAACGGCGCTTTCGCGCCGTTTGGGGGGATAAGCCCACGCGCCCGTCTTGCGGTTTTCCCTCGGATGTGCTACAATTCAGTCGGGATATTCGACCGCCCGGGCGGAATATCGAGCTCGGACGGGCAGTAGTATGGTAATACCGAACCGACGGAGGTGCCGAATGGGACTCTTCTCCTTCTTCAGAAAGAAAAAACCGGCGGAGAGCGAAAAGACGCTCGCCGCCGTGATACTTGCCGCCGGCTCGTCCGAGAGGATGGGCGGCGCGGATAAGCAGTTCCTGCCGATAGACGGAGTGCCGGTCCTCGCGCGGACGCTGCTCGCGTTCGAGGCCGCGCCCTCGGTTAAGCGGGTGGTAGTCGTCACGCGCTCGGAGAGCGTCATTGCGGTGCAGGACCTCTGCCGCGAGTACGAGATACGCAAGGTCACGGAGATAGTGGCGGGCGGCGCGACGCGGCTCGAGAGCGGCCTCATCGGCGCGGACGCGGCGGGGGACTGCGGATATATAGCGGTCCACGACGGCGCGCGTCCGCTCGTCACACCGGAGCTTATAGAGCGCGTATACGCAGCTGCAAAGGCGCACTCGGCGGCGATACCGGGCGTTCCGGTGACCGACACCGTCAAGCGCGTGGAAAACAAGCTCACGGCGAAAGGAGCTCCGCCGCGCGATGAGCTCGTTGCCGTTCAGACGCCGCAGATATTCGACGCTGCCCTGCTGCACGGCGCGCTCCACAGGGCGGCGGCCTCCGGCGGCGAGTTCACCGACGATGCGTCCGCCGTGGAGGCGATGGGAATGAGTGTCTACGTCGCGGAGGGCGACGAGAGGAACATCAAGATAACCCGTCCGACAGATATATACATAGCGGAGGCGCTGCTTTCGGCGGCGCGGGACGGAGCGGAGGCAGGAGTATGAGGATAGGACACGGATACGACGCGCACCGGCTTGCGGAGGGACGGAAGCTCGTCCTCGGAGGCGTTGAGATACCGTACGAGCGCGGCCTCGACGGGCATTCGGACGCGGACGTCGCGGCGCACGCCATAATGGACGCGCTCCTCGGCGCGGCGGCGCTCGGGGACATCGGGCAGCACTTTCCACCGTCCGACGAGAGCTTCAGGGGAATCTCGAGCATGGAGCTCTGCCGCCGCACGGCGGCGATACTTTCGGACGCGGGCTGGAGGATAGGGAACATCGACGCGACGGTAATAGCACAGGCGCCGAAGCTCGCGCCGCACATCCCGGCCATGCGTGAGAATATCGCTTCGGCGCTCGGGTGCGACGTCTCGCGCGTCAGCGTCAAGGCGACGACCGAGGAGCACATGGGCTTTACCGGGCGCGGCGAGGGAATAGCGGCGCATGCGGTCTGCATCATCGAGGAAAAGTGAGAGCTTCCGTGAGGAAGGTGTAACTCCGGCGTTGCCGGGAATATAAGGGAGGAATGTAAAATGATGTCTGAGGAGATGCAGCGCATGGCGGAAGCGGACGTCACGCGCGAGAATGTATACGAGCTGCGGGAGTACGTCATCCGCGACGGGAAGAAGCACCCGTTTGCGCTGATAATCCCCGGCGGCGGATATGAGATAGTCGCGAATTTCGTGGAAGGGCATCCGTTTGCCGTGGAGCTGAATAAGCTCGGCTACTCCGCGTTCGTGCTCTATTACAGGGTAAAGACGCGCTATCCCGCGCCGCAGGAGGACGTCGCGCGGGCGCTGCGGGACATCCTTTCCCGCGCGGACGAGCTCGGCGTTGAGCGCGAGGGATGGTCGCTCTGGGGCTCGTCTGCCGGCGGACACCTCGCGGCGAGCTTTGCGACCGACAACATGGGCAGCCCGAAGTACGGGCTACCGAGACCGGGGACGCTAGTTCTCATCTACCCGGTGATAACGATGGGCGAGATGACGCACGAGGGCAGCCGCATAAACCTCCTCGGCGCGGACGCTTCGGAGGAAGCGATAGAGTTTGCGAGCGTCGAGCGGCATATAACGCCGGACTACCCGCCGACGTTTGTGTGGTGCGGCCTCGCGGACGACGTCGTACCGCCCTGCAACAGCGAATGGCTCGCGGCGGAGCTCGAGCGCTGCGGCGTGCCGTACAGGTTCAACACCTATCCTGGCGTCGGACACGGGACGGGACTCGGGCGCGGCCTCGCCTGCGACGGATGGTTCGAGGACGCCGTGAAGTTCTGGGAGGAACAGCTGGGGCGCACAGCTCGCTGATACGGACAAAGGATAAAACACAATACAGGGCGGTGCAGCAGCACCGCCCTGTATTTCACACTCCGAAAAGTGCCGGAGGATTATTTGGCAGATCCTCATGCCGTCGGCGTGAGACCGATACTAAATTTGTTTCCCGGCGGGCATATACGCCGCCGAAAAGGCTTTGCGCGGAGCGCGCTTAGCTGCGGCTCGCTCACTCCAATTCCGTGCGCTCGCAGACCTCGAGGATCTTCTTACGGAGCGACTCGAAGTCCTCGAATGCGTCCGGGCGGCGGCGAGGGTCGCGGAGTATCGCCGCCGGATGGAACGCCGCCATTATGTAGTATCCGCTCCGCTCGAACCACTGCCCGTGCTCCTGAGTTATCTTGAAGTCCGGGCGGATTATCCGCATGGCGGCGATGCGCCCGAGGCATACGATGATCTTAGGCTTTATCAGCGCCGTCTGGCGGCGCAGCCACTTGATGCAGATATCCTGCTCGTTGCCCAAGGGGTCGCGGTTCTGCGGCGGGCGGCACTTCACGATGTTTGCGATGTACACCTTTTCGCGCCCGAGACCTATCATGGCGAGGAGGTCGTTTAAGAGCTGGCCCGAGCGTCCGACGAACGGGAGCCCCTGCGCGTCCTCGTCTGCGCCGGGTCCTTCACCGATGAACATGACCTCCGCGTGCTCGTCTCCGTCGCCGAAGACGACGTGCGTACGCCCCTCGGCAAGCCCGCACTCGCGGCAGGCGAGACATTCTTCCTTCAGCATTTCCCAAGTCTGCATATTCTTTCTCCCACGGCAGATGTTGTAACAGCGTTGGATCAAATATAATAGCCGTTCTGCGGCTATTATAGCATATCGCGGAGCGATATGCTATAAGTGCCATGTTTTGCGGTTCCGCCCGAAAGGGCGGGAGCAAAACGGCATTAAATCAAATATAATAGCCGTTCTGCGGCTATTATAGCATATCGCGAAGCGATATGCTATAAGTGCCATGTTTTGCGGTTCCGCCCGAAAGGGCGGGAGCAAAACGGCATTAAATCAATTATAATAGCCGCTCTGCGGCTATTATAGCATATCGCGGAGCGATATGCCAGAGGGTATCGATAAACCTTGCAGAGAATGCGCCCCTCTACCTGTTCCACATTCGACTGTCTACCGGGCGCATCAGAATCCCAAACGCTCCAAAGGAGCGTTTGGGAATTGCGATTCGCCGCGACATAAGCGCCTTGACGCATACCGCGCGCAAATGTTATACTTATTGTACAGTACGGTATTTCGGAGGGAACGATGGAGAAATACACATTCTGCGCGCCGACGATATTCGGGCTCGAGGGCGTCGTGCGCGACGAGCTGAAGCACCTCGGCATGGAGAACGTCTCGGGCGAGGAGGGACGCGTGCTCTTCCGCGGGACGCTCGAGAACGCCGCGACGGCGCTCGTGAACCTGCGGGCGGCGGAAAGAGTGCAGATACTCGCGGCGCGATTCGAGGCGAGAACGTTTGACGAGCTCTTCGAGAGGACGCGTGCGGTCGAGTGGGAGAGATACATACCGCGCGGATGCGCATTCCCCGTGCGCGGGCACTGCGTCGACTCGCAGCTCATGAGCGCGAATGACTGCGTGTCGATAATCCGCAAGGCGATAGCGGTGCGTCTCGGGAGCGTATATCACACGGAACGCCTGGACGAGAGCGGCAGCGTCCGTCAGATACGCTTCACGGTGCTGCGGGACAGCGTGCTCTTGCACGTCGACCTCACGGGAGAGCCGCTGCACAAGCGCGGCTACCGTCCGCATGCGATGGAGGCTCCGCTGCGCGAGACGCTTGCCGCCGGCATGGTCCTGCTCATGCGCTATCGCGGCAGGGACGCGTTCCGCGACCCGATGTGCGGGTCGGGAACGATACCGATAGAGGCGGCGCTCATAGCTATGAACCGAGCGCCGGGGCTTCTGAGGCACTTCTCGCTCGAGGACTGGGAGGACGGCGCGGAGCTTGTCCGCGCGGCCAAGGAAGCTGCGCGTTCGCGCGAGTATTCAAAGGAATACGACATAGAGGGCAGCGACATTGACGCGGAGGCGATAGAGGTCGCGCGTGAGAACGCGCGCCGCGCCGGGGTCGCGGGCACGGTGCGGTTCCGCCGCGCGGATGCGCGGGAGTTCGTTCCGCCGGAGGGACGCGCATGCGTCCTGCTGAATCCGCCCTACGGCGTTCGCCTCGGAGACGGCTTCGGCGCGGCGGACCTGATGAAGTCGTTCGGCGCGCGGATGGCGGCGGCGGAGCGGTGCGATATGGGCATCCTCTCTGCCGACCCGGAGCTCGAACAGTGGATAGGCCGCCGCGCGACAAAGCGAAGGAGAGTCTACAACGGTATGCTGAAGTGCAGCTTTTCGATGTACTTCTGCGAAAAATAGAACGGCTTCTGCCGGGGAGGGGAAAACTCATGCGGCATCTGTTCATCATCAATCCGAAGGCCGGGAAAAAGCCCGACCCGGACGGGCTCCGCCGCCGCATAGACGCGGCGATGGCGGGGCGGGAATACTCCATCCACGTCACGAGCGCGCCGGGGGACGGCGAAGCCGCCGCCCGCCGCGAGGCGGAGAAGTCCGATGAGCTCCGCGTCTACGCCTGCGGAGGGGACGGAACGCTCACCGAGGTGCTGAACGGCGTCGCGGGTCATCCGAACGCCGCCCTCACCGTCGTTCCCTGCGGCACCGGCAACGACTTCGTGAAGATTTTCGGCGACGCAGACTTCCGAGACATAGCGGCGCTCGCAGACGGAGAGGAGCGCACGCTAGACCTCATGGAGACCGGCGGGCGGTACGCGATAGACATATGCTCGGTCGGATTTGACGCGCGGGTCGCGCGCGACGTCCACAAGTTCTCCAAGCTGCCGCTCGTGACGAGCTTCGGGGCGTTCACCATATCCGCGATATACAACCTCTTCAAGGGGCTGTGCAACGAGTACAGGGTGACGGTGGACGGTGAGAAGCTCGACGGGACCTACGCTCTGATATGCGTCGCGAACGGGCGCTACTACGGCGGAGGGTACATGCCGATGGCGGACGCCAATCCGACCGACGGCGTCCTCGATGTGCTGCTCGTGGGAAAAGTGAGCCACGTCCGGGTGCCGGTGCTGCTCTCAAAGTACAAGGCGGGGCGGTATGAGGAGCTCGGCGGTATTGCGACGCGGCGCGCCGCGCGGGAGGTGCGGTTCGACTTCTGCGGACGGCGCGGCGTGATAAATGCGGACGGGGAGATGATACCCGCCGAGTCCGGGACGGTTCGCCTCTCCGGGGTGCGCCAGAGGTTCTTCGCGCCGGCGGGAGCGTGGGCGGAGATGGACAGATTGAAGCAGATAAGAAACGAGAGTATTTTTGAGCAATCGCGAGCATAAACTACAAATCGAGAGCAAAACGGAAGCATTCGGAAATTTGGGAAATTTGCGGCGTGAAACCGGCCGAAATCGGCGTTGAAAACAGCGCTGAAGCAGGATATAATTTATAATGTTAGCACTCAAGGGTATAGAGTGCTAAAAACAAAAATAAGTTCTTCAAGGAGGCAGTTCATACATGAAGCTCAAGCCTTTGGCAGACAGAGTCGTCATCAAGATGGTAGAGGCTGAGGAGACCACCAAGAGCGGCATCATCCTCACCAGCGCTGCGCAGGAGAAACCGCAGGTGGCGGAGGTCATCGAGGTCGGCCCCGGCGGCGTCGTGGACGGCAAGGAGGTCGAGATGACGGTGAAGCCCGGTCAGCGCGTTATCACGAGCAAGTATTCCGGCACCGAGATAAAGCTCGACGGCGAGGAGTATATCGTCGTCCGCCAGAGCGACATCCTCGCGATAGTGGAAGACTAGTCGTCTTTCGGAAGCTCGCAGGACTTTTTGCAAAAAATAATTAGGGAGGCAAAGTTATTATGTCCAAGATGATCCTTTACGGCGAGGATGCCCGCCGCGCGCTCGAGCGCGGCGTCAACCAGCTTGCCGACACCGTCAAGATAACCCTCGGCCCGAAGGGCCGCAACGTCGTCCTCGACAAGAAGTACGGCTCGCCGCTTATCACTAACGACGGCGTCACGATAGCCAAGGACATCGAGCTCGACGATCCGTTTGAGAACATGGGCGCGCAGATGGTCAAGGAAGTCGCCACCAAGACAAACGACGTCGCGGGCGACGGCACCACCACCGCCACGCTGCTCGCGCAGGCGTTCATCCGCGAGGGCATGAAGAACGTCGCCGCCGGCGCTAATCCGATGATAATGAAGCGCGGCATCGACAAGGGTGTTAAGGCCGCCGTCGAGAGCGTCAAGGCGAGCTCGAAGAAGGTCTCCGGCACGAGCGACATCGCGCGCGTCGCGGCCGTCTCGTCCGGCGACGAGTTCATCGGCAATCTCATTGCTGAGGCGATGGAGAAGGTCTCCGCCGACGGCGTTATCACCGTCGAGGAGTCCAAGACCGCCGAGACCTACAGCGAGGTCGTCGAGGGCATGCAGTTCGACCGCGGCTACATCTCGCCGTACATGGTCACCGACACCGAGAAGATGGAGGCTGTCATTGACGACGCCTACATTTTCATCACCGACCGCAAGATCTCGAACATTCAGGACATCCTGCCGCTGCTCGAGCAGGTAGTCCAGGCCGGCCGCAAGCTCATCATCATCGCCGAGGACGTTGAGGGCGAGGCGCTTGCGACGATACTCGTCAACCGTCTGCGCGGCACCTTCACCTGCGTCTGCGTCAAGGCTCCGGGCTTCGGCGATCGCCGCAAGGATATGCTCCGCGACATCGCCATCCTCACCGGCGGCGAGGTCATCAGCGAGGAGCTCGGCCTCGACCTCAAGGACGCCACCATGGATCAGCTCGGCCGCGCCCGTCAGGTCAAGGTCCAGAAGGAGAACACCATCATCGTCGACGGCATGGGCGACCCGAACGAGATAAAGGCCCGCGTCGCGCAGATCCGCGCGAACATCGAGACCACCACCTCCGACTTCGACCGTGAGAAGCTCCAGGAGCGCCTCGCGAAGCTGTCCGGCGGCGTTGCGGTCATCAAGGTCGGCGCCGCGACCGAGATAGAGATGAAGGACAAGAAGCTCCGCATTGAGGACGCGCTGAACGCCACCCGCGCCGCCGTCGAAGAGGGCATCGTCCCCGGCGGCGGAACGGTGTTCGTCAACGCCATCCCGTCCGTGGAGAAGCTGATAGCCGAGACCGAGGGCGACGAGCGCACCGGCGTGCGCATAGTCGCAAAGGCTCTCACCGAGCCGGTCCGTCAGATAGCCGCGAATGCCGGCCTCGACGGTTCGGTCATCCTCGAGAAGATAAAGACCTGCGGCAAGATCGGTTGGGGCTTTGACGCGGCGAAGGAGCAGTACGGCGACATGATAGAGGCCGGCATAGTCGACCCGGCGAAGGTCACCCGTACCACGATAGAGAACGCCGCCTCGATAGCGTCGATGGTTCTCACCACCGAGTCGCTCGTCGCGGACAAGAAGGAGCCGCAGGCTCCCGCCGCGGCGCCCGCCGGCGGAATGGACGGCATGGGCGGCATGTATTGATCCCCGCCGCAAGACAAATACAGAGTTGAAGATCCCGGCATCCGAAAGGATGCCGGGATCTGTTATAGGGAAGCGCAGGCTTTGCAGACGGGAAAACGGAGGAGGGAATCACCCTCCTCCGTTTACTGTGTTTGTGATGTGCGGTTACTTCACGACGTTTCCGCAGAAGCGCTCAAGTATTGCGGCGACCTGTGCGCGCTTTGCACCGGACTGCGGCGAGAGCTTGTCGGCGGAAACGCCGTTCACAAGGCCGTTGCTCACTGCCCAGTTCATGGCGTCGACAGCGTAGCTCTGAATGTCCTGTACGTCGGTGAATGAGGCGAGAGCGTTGCCGTCCACCTCGGTCGAGTAGCCCTTGAGCTTCGCATAGCGATAGAGGATGGTGACGAGCTGCTCGCGGCTCACATCATTGCCGGGACGGAAGGACCCGTCGGTATAGCCGTTTACGACATCGTTGTCGTCCGCCCAAGCGACCGCGTCGGCATAATAGTCGCTGCCCAAGACGTCTCCGAAGGTCATGCCCGCGTCGGCAGCTTCGGGCTCATAAGCGAGACGGTAGAGGACGGTGACGAGCATTCCGCGCGTCATCGCTGTCTCGGGGGAGAACACGCCGTTGCCGGTGCCGTTGAAGAGGCCGCGCGCCGCGACGAACTCGACCGCGTCGGAAGCCCAGTGATTTGCGTCCTGAACATCCTTGAACTCGACCGACCTGTCGACTATCTTCACGGTGACGCTGCCGTCGACCGTGATGATGACGCCGTTATCGTCCGTCACGCAGTCGCGGACGACGGTTTCGTTGCCCTTCTCGTCTACGATGACGGCGACGGTGCCGGGCCGCACGTCGACCACGGGTATCTCTACGCGCGCCGAACCCTCTCTGACGGTGATGCTTATCTCGGGAGCGTCCTCGGCGGAGGCGGCGGCCCTGACCTCGACAGGTGCGACGACGGTGCCGCCGGACTCGGGCGCGGAGGGCATTATCACCTCAACGGAGGTCGTGTTGCCGTCCGCATCGGTCTTGGTGATACCTACGATGCCTTCGACGGTAGTTGTGGTCTTGGTGGCGCTGCCGTCGGATTCGGTGACGGTCGTGGTGATGCTGCCGTCGGAGCCGGTGGAAGTATCGGTCCTGCTGCTGCCGGACGAGCCGCCGGACGGAGTGGACGGCGCGGTGTAGGAGGACTTGACGGCGCCGCAGTGGGTGCAGACGTTGTTCACATAGTTGTGGCCGGTGGCCGGAACGACCTGACTTACCTGCTTATGGCAGAGGCTGCATGTGCCCTTGAGGAGACCGGACTCCGTGCAGGTCGCGGGCTTGCTGCCCTGAGTGAGCTCTATTACGTTATGCGGCAGCTTCTCCGTTGTGACCTCGACGATATGCTCATGGCATACGGAGCAGGTGTACTCCTTCGTGCCGTCCCTTGTGCAGGTGGCCTCATTGACCTTAACGCTGCCCTCGACGGGTTTGTGAGCCGCAAGCGGGAGATCCGCAATGTCTGTCGTGCTCTCCACAAGCTTTCCGCTGGGAAGCTCGGCGACTGCGGAGTATTTGCGCTTGCCGTGCTCTGTGCACGTTGAGTCTTTAATAATTGCGCCCTCGGTGACAGTGGCATTGATGGTGAGATGGTGGCTGGAATCGTTCTTGCAGGTGAGCAGCACATACGCGGCGTGGCCGGTCGTGGGCCATGTGATTGTAGCGCTGGTTTCGTTCCACTTGTGCCCGAGCGCGGGAGTTATCGTGGGCTGCGTGATTATATCGCCGCACTGCAAGCATTTAGTGCCGCCTGTCGAACCGGGGGTGTCGCAGGTAGCGTCAACATCGGGAATCGACACGGGCGTGTGCTCCGAGCTCTTGAGCGTCTGCTCGCAGCGTGAGCACTTCGTTCCGACGGCGTGACTCTTGCCGAAGTCGTGACCGAGAGCGGGGATGATCTCAATCGTGCCCTCGATCTTTTTGCAGACGGAGCACTCCTTGTAGGCGGTTTGGCCGGGAGTTTCACAGGTGGGATCGACTTTTGCATGCTCGACCCAAGTGTGACCGTCTTTGCAGAGATTGATGCCGCAGAGTGTGCAGACGCCGCTTCCGTTATTCACGTGAGACTTCTGTGAATTGGGGACTTCCTGCACCGCCTTTTGGCCGCACCACTCGCACTCGTATTCGGCGGTGGCGTTCTCGGTGCAAGTGGCTTCGGTGACGGTTTTGACGAATTGAGTGAAGCTGTGGCCGACGGCGGCGTCCTTGTTCGTGATGGTGCTGGTCACGTTGCACCGTGTGCACTTGCCCTCCATTTGCTGACCTTTGCAGGTGGCGTCGCCGATGTTTGTGTAGTTCTCGAAGTCGTGACCGAGCGCGGGTATGGTTGTCTCAGCGTATATTTGATTGTGGCAGGTAGTGCAGTTGACCGCAGGGATAGTCACGCCATTGGTGCAGGTTACGGAATCCCTCGGTACTGGTTGAGACTCATTGAAGGTGTGACCGGTGGCGGGAATTACGGTGGCGGGAACGACAGTCTGACCGCAGGTTGTACAAATCTGAGCTTTCTTGTATCCGTCGGTGGTGCAGGTGGCCTCGCGTTCCGAAGTTTGATCGGTTGTGTCAGATTCAAGTGTGGGGTGTGTGCACACGGAGGCTACAAGAGTCTCGCCGTACTCGTTGACTTCTGCCGTCTTGACGTCGCCGGGGATAAAGGTAACGTTGAGGACGTCGCTCTTGGTGATATTCTCGAGCCTGTAGGTGTTCGCTCCGGTCGGCGTAAGTGATGTTCCGCCGAAGGAGACGGTGTCGACAACATAGCCGGAAGCGGGCTCAACGGTGAACTCCAGCGACCCTCCGTTCGGGATCTTCTGGTTTCCGTTCGCGCCGACGGCGTAGTCACTGCCTATTTTGACCTTGCCGTTCTCGCCGGAGACGACGACCACGTTGTGCGTAGCCTCGGCAATGGCGGAGGCGGCGGTGTCGCTCTTCTTCACGCCGACTATCTCAAACGGAGAGAAGGCACTGCACATTATCACCATGCCGTAGGGGGTGGGGATGATGGTTATCTCGTCCACGCCGATAATGTGCTCGCCCCACTTGTGGGCTTTGAGAATATCGGCCTTCTCGTCTGCGGAGGCGTTTGCGAGCTCCTTTTCGACCTCGTCGCAATAGTACTCCGGGTCGTTGGAGCAGCGGGTGAAGTGATAGGCCTTCAGGTCGTAATTTGCCAGCGTCTCATAGGTGATGCCTGCGGGATAGCCGACCTGTACGCGGAGGGACTGGTTCTTGTTGGGCTTGAGCTTGACCATCGGGCAGATGCGGTTGAAGTTTATCTCAAAGACGGAGGAGATAACCTCGTCAGCGCCCGCGATGGCGTTCTTTTCATCTTGCGGGAGCGCGTCGTTGATCCTCTCGTAGTCCTCGCGGTTGCCCGCGCCCTTGCTCTTGTCCTCGACGACGAGCATGAGGCGGCCGTTGATGTCGTCGCGGTTCATCTCTGCGTTGAGCTTGTCAAGGGTTGCCTTGTCGGTGCCGCCCTCTTGCGCCATGCCGAGAAGGTCGAGGTTCTCGGGGGCGTCAAGCAGAGTGGGCTGGCCCCAGAGGTTCCAGTCGATGCCCTGGCTGCGGTAGCAGGCGGGGCAGAGACCGGGGATGCAGGAGATGACCGAGAAGTTGTTCGGGACCTTGGAGGAGCGCGAACCGACGACACCCTCGATGGAGAAGTTGTACTCCGTGATGTCGTCTATCCACTGGTCGGAGGCGCGGAAGTTGAACTCGACGCCGACGATGGCACAGCCCTTATTTACGTCGCACTGATTGTTTTCGTGCTTTTCGTGGTTGGGACATTCACTCCATTTGCCGTCGTACTTATACTTCCACTTAAGGGCGGCCTTGTCTGTGGTGACGCCGTTGTCGCCCGGCATATCAACATAGCCGTCACGGTTCTGGTCGAAGGGAAGCTCGCCCGCAATTTGGACGTACTTCTCGCCGCCGGTGTGGAGGTCCTGCTGTATCGTGGTGTAGCGGACGCGGACTTTCTGACCTGCGGCGAGCTGGGTGTCGTCGGTGAAGGCGTCCGCAGTGGCTGGATCGTCTGCCTGGGGATGCTTCAGGTCGTCGTCGAAGACGACGTCGAAGCGATAATCGTACCCTGCCGTGCAGTTGCCGTTGGGAGCGGGGAACTGGGTGCGCACGTAGGGCGGAGCCTCATACTTGGAGTTGACGTTGTAGAGCATCCCGGACTGAGCCACGATCTGACTCTCGTCGCCCTGGAAATAACCGACCTTATAGTTCTTGGAAAGCTCGTTGTCTTCCGGTTTGTTCTGCCACGTATCGTAGCCGTAAGGCTGGAGGGAGGTGACAGCCACCTCTACGTACTCGCAGGTGGAGGTGTAGAAGCGCAGGCCCTCCGGATAGTCGCCGAAATAGTCGTTCTTGCCGGTCAGAGCGATGGACGCGTCGGCATAGTACCACTCGTCCATCACGTCGGCAGTGCCGTCCGGATGGTAGTCGTACATCTTGAGCATGAAGTAGAAGCCGTGCTTTGCGGCCTGCTCGGCGTTCCAGCCCTTGAAGGTGACGGTGTAGACGCCGGCAGGGGTGCCGTCCTCGGTGGCGCCGCCGGTGGAATACTTGACCTGCAGGCCATTGTTGTTGTCGCTGTCAACAATGGTCTTGCCGGAGTATGCGGCGGTCTCGATCGTGGGATATTTGAACTCAAAGTTGCCGGTGGAGACGTAGCCGGAGGGACGCCAGTGCTCGCCCACGAGCGACTGACCGACGAGCAGGTAGGTATTGGTCTCCTTGCCGTCCTCACCGCCCTTGAACGAAAGGTCGCGCTCGCCCGTATAGGTGGCGGTGAGCGGGTCGTCCCAGGTGGCGTCGATGACATACCAGCGCGGGGTTTTGTTGTCGTCTGTGTTGGGGATATTCACGGCGTTCCACATGTGGTCCTCGGGCGTGCCCTTGGTCTGTACGCCGTGGATGAGCACGCTCTCGATGCCGAGCTTCGTCAGGCAGACCTGAAGGGTACGGGCGTAAGCCTCGCAGACGCCCTCGTGGGTCTGCATACCGTAGATGGTGCGGATGAACTTGGCGTCCTCGGGGTAGGTGCACTCTATCTCGTAGCGGTAGTGGATGCCCTTGGTTATCTGGTCATGGATGTTCGTCGCAAGGAACGCGAGCTTGTCCGGCTCGCTGTAGGTGCCATTGGAGTTGGCGGTGTTCAGGGCGGTGACAGCCGTCTGCACCATTTTGTTGATGGTGTTGTTTATCGCTTCATCCATGGACCGGATAGTGCCCTTGATGCCGGCGACCTCGCTGGCGGTAAGTCCGCCGAGCAGATAGGTCTCGCCGCGGCCCGGGCCGATAAGGACATGGTAGCCGTCTTTAAGGTCAAGATTCGATTCTGCGGAGCTGTGAGTCACGCGGAAGGTGAGATATCCGGAGTCTATGTACCACAGCTCGGAGTGATCGAGGTCAAGGGCGTCCTTGGCGGCGCAGAAGTCGTTGAAGATGTCCTTGTTGCCGTTTCTGTAGTTTGCTATATCTGTCTCGGTGATGATGGGCTGACCGTGATTTACGGAGCCGCTGCCATATGTGACATCTATGAGGTCGATGGGCTGCGTACCCTCGTAATACAGAGCCTTGTTGTCGCCCGTGAACTCATCGAGCAGTTTGTTGTAGATGGCCTTTGCGCGGTCGTTGAGCTGATTGTAGAAATAGTCGGACTTTATTTCATTCGGGGTGTAGTCGTCTGCTGCGCCGACGATGATGGACGGCAGCATCGCCGCTGTCATCACCAGCACGAGCAGGAGGGAGAGGATTCTTTTTTTCATCTTGCAGCACCTCTTTTGTTTATTTTGGCGTAGAGCGTAGCCGCTGTGCGGCGAATGCCCGTTTCAGGGCCATGCCCGACGGACGGGCGCAGGGTCTCACCTCCGATGCTGAGATGTACGTTGTGGCGGACGCGGGCGTATGCCTTCGTGCATGCGGCTCTGCATCCTTTTGAGGGGCACGGAAAGAGGAGCCAGGTCAATTACCTGCCTCTTTTTCCTCGCTGTCTCCGGCGGAGCTCAACTTGCGTCCCGCCCGATTCTTTACGATCTTCGGGATCGTATTGGGAGTGCGGACAAGTATCTCGCTCAGGTCACAGTCAAGCGCCTCGCAGATAAGATCCAAATGCTCAAGATTGACCCTCTCTGCCATCTCGTGATACAGCTCATTTATGGTAGTCGGCCGAATGCCCGTCTTGCGGGCGAGGTCAGCCTGCGTCCAACGAAGCTCGCCGAGCTTGCGGGATAAGAGTATCCTAATCATTGGAAATGCCACCTCTTTGTGATAATCTACCGCATTCAGTAATAATAATCCGTATATTGTTAGATTATCACGATATACGTTATAAAACGATAGTCAAGAGGGCATATGTCCGGATGAAAAGCGGTATGGAAAGGAGCTACGACCATTCGGAGACCCGGAATATTAAGTCGTGACGCTTTAGGAAATCGGTCGCAGACAGCCGGCTTTGCGCAGGAAAATCATATCGGTCTCCGACAATGCCGCCGGAGCAAAAAAATAAAGGCAGTCCTTGCGGACTGCCTCTGTAAACCGCGCCTGTTCGCGCGGTCAAATTCTGTACTGTGTCCGGATGTGCTCAAGCAGGAGCCCCACAAAGTCGGGCAATATTCGCGAAGCGAATATTGCGAGCGAGGGCTGTAAAATGTCGGATGAGGAATTGGTTCGCGCCCTCGCGTTCCGCGCCAGTTCGCGCGGTGAAGTTGGCGGCTACGCCGTGGGCTTCGCGCAGGGGCGATTCATTCGCCCCGAGCATTTAAATCAAAGGGGCTTGGCGGCTCTGTCGCCGAAGCCCATCAAAAAAAGCAGCCAAAGGCTGCTTTTTTTGATGGTGGACACTAACGGAATCGAACCGCTGACGGTGCGGAGCGCCGTTGGCGGTGCTGACGCATTTAATGACAGGGGGTCAGCGGCTCCATCCCGAGTGCCATCTGCCAAAACCGCGCCTGTTCGCGCGGTGAAGTTGGCAGCTTTGACGCCAACTTCGCGCAGGGGCGATTCATTCGCCCCGAGCATTTAAATCAAAGGGGCTTGGCGGCTCTGCCGCCGAAGCCCATCAAAAAAAGCAGCCTTTGGCTGCTTTTTTTGATGGTGGACACTAACGGAATCGAACCGCTGACCCCCTGCACGTCAAGCAGGTGCTCTACCAGCTGAGCTAAGTGTCCGTGCGAACATTGATTATTATAAGACATGGGTCGGGAATTGTCAAGCACAAATTCCGATTTTTTTATAAATCTCTTCGGAGGCGAAGCACCGCGCCTTGCTGGCGCAAACTCACTTGACGTATCGCGCCGTATGGAATAAAATAATATGGATGGCAAACATTATGCAAAAGTCCGCCGGATGCGGCGGGCTCAAATGGGAGGATGACAGACCCGAATGAAGACGGGAGTGGTGGACGTCGGCGGCGGGATGCGCGGCATCTACGCCGCGGGAGTGCTCGACGGGTGCCTCGACAGAGGCATAAGGTTCGACCTTGGTATAGGAGTTTCGGCGGGGAGCGCCAACATCGCCTCCTACTCGGCGGGACAGAGGGGTAGGAATTTCCGCTTCTACACCGAGTATTCATTCAGAAAGCGTTACATGAGCATGTCGAACGTTCTGCACACCGGGTCGTATATCGACATGGACTACGTCTACGGCGAGCTCAGCCGCGCGGACTCTGAGGATCCGCTCGACTATCCCGCCATGAGCGCGAACCCGATGGAGTTCATCGTCGTAGCGGCGGACGCCCTCTCGGGCGAGGCCAAATACTTCGACAAGCGCGACATGGCGCAGGATAACTACGATGTGTTCAAGGCGTCGAGCTCTATACCGTTCGTGTGCAGACCGTACACCGTGGGCGGCAGGCCTTACTACGACGGCGCGCTCGGCGACCCGGTCCCGGTGGACAAGGCGTTTGAGCTCGGGTGCGACCGCGTCGTGCTCATACTCACGAAGCCGGAGAGCGAGCTGCGCAGTCCCAAGCGGGACGAGAAGCTGGCGCGGCTGATAAAGCGGAAGTACCCGACGGCGGCGGAGCGCCTGCGTCTCCGCGCCGAGAACTACAACGGCGGCGTCGCGCGGACGCGGGAGTACGCCCGCGAAGGGCGCGCGCTCATCGTCTCCCCGGACGACACCTGCGGCGTGAGCACGCTGAAGCGCGACCGCGACTCGATGCGCCGGCTGTACGACAAGGGCTGTGCGGACGCGGCAAAGATAGAGGCGTTCCTTGCACGGTGAATCGCGTGCCGGAGGGGCCGTCTTTCCCGGCGTACCTGCACGTCACAATATTCTGCGAAGTTCCGCTTACGGGAGCGGTATAATGTAAGCGGAGCAAAAAACTACCCTCGGAGGACACTGTTATGGCAAGACCGGTGATTGGACTTTCCCCGCAGCTCGAAGCGCAGGGCGCGGGCGTGCTGCTGAGGCACGTATACCTCGAGAGCATCGAGGAGGCGGGAGGTATCCCTCTTATACTTCCGCTTGTGTACGACGCGGAGGAGGCGGAACGTCTCGTCTCGCTCTGCGACGGCGTTATCTTCACAGGCGGGCCGGACATCGCGCCGGAGATATACGGCGAGGAGACGCTTCCCGAGTGCGGGATGATCTCGCCCGAGCGCGACCGAACCGAGCGGTTGCTCTTTCAGGCCGTTATGAAGACAAAAAAACCGGTTTTCGGAATATGCCGCGGCATACAGACCATAAATGTCTGTATGGGCGGCACGCTCTACCAGGACGTCGTCACGCAGCACCCGTCCGAAACCGTGCATTCGATGGAGCCGCCGCTCGACCGCAGCATCCACACCGTAACGGTAAGGCGCGGTACTCCGCTGTGGGATATCCTCGGAGTGGAGACGGCGGGCGTCAACAGCTGCCACCATCAGGCGGTGAAGGACGTCGCGCCGGGGATGGAGGTGTCGGCTGTCTCGGAGGACGGGCTCGTCGAGGGCATATACCTGCCGGGAGAGAGGTTCTTCTGCGGCGTTCAGTGGCACCCGGAGCTCATGCACAAGACCGACGAGAACAGCAGAAAGCTCTTCCGCGCGATGATAGAAGCGTCGCGGAAGGCAATATCCGAATAATACGGGAAACTGCCCGCGCGTGCGGGAGAAAATATCATAGGCGGCATATTTCGCCGCCGAAAAGGAGAGATACAGAATGGCGCATATACCCTACATAGAAGGTACAGGTAAGCTCGCGACTCTGTATGTGGACGGCAAGCCATTCCACATTCGGGGCGGAGAACTGCACAACTCGAGCGCTTCCGACCTCCGCTACATGGAGGAGCGCGTCTGGCCGGCGCTGCGTCCGCTTGGTCTCAACGGCGTCATCGCCCCGGTCTACTGGGAATGCCTTGAGCCGGAGGAGGGCGTGTTCGACTTTGAGCTCGTGGACGGTCTCATAGCGCAGGCGCGGCGCGAAGGTGTGAAGCTCGTTCTGCTCTGGTTCGGGCTCTGGAAGAACGGAGCCTCGACCTACATCCCGCTCTGGGCAAAGAACGACCCCGAGCGCTTCGGGATAGTCCGCAACGCCGGCGACCGCCCGCTCGGCTACATGGGCGGGACATGGGACCCGACGGTCTCGCCGCTCTGCCGGGACGCCGTCGCGGCGGACGCGAAAGCGTTTGCCGCGCTGATGGCGCATCTGCGCGACACCGACGGCGAGCGCACGGTCGTGATGATACAGGCGGAGAACGAGATAGGCGTCGTCGGTGCCGCACGGGACTACAGCGAGCTTGCGGAGGCGGCGTTCGCGGAGGAGATACCCGGTAAGCTCGCGGAGACCTTCGGCGTCCGAGGAACATGGAGCGAAGCGTTTGGCACTGACGCCGCCGAGACCTGCATGGCGTGGCACTACGCCTGTGCCGTCGAGACGATAGTGAGTGCGGGAAAGGCGGAGTATCCGCTGCCGGTTTACGTCAATGCGTGGCTCGAGCAGGCACCCGGCATTCCGGGGACATATCCATCCGGCGGACCTCAGTTCAAGATGCACCGGGTCTGGCGCGCGGCCGCGCCGCACGTCGACCTGTACGCGCCGGACATATACGTCCCTCACTTCCGCGACGTGTGTGACGAGTACGCCTCGGACGGCAACCCGTTGTTTATCCCGGAGGCTCGCGGCCCGGTCGACGCCGTAGCGAACTTCCTCTACGCCGTGGGCGAACACAACGCTATCTGCTTTGCTCCGTTCGGGATAGAGGACGTTGCGGGGCGCGCCGAGGAACTGGACCCGCAGGTCCTCGCGCAGCTCAACATCTCTCCGGAGGCGCTGGGAGTCGCCGCGAACGGCGCGCGTCTGCTCGGCGGAGTGTACGGAACGGTCGGCGGTATGGAGGACGTGATAGAGAAGGCTCACCGCGAGGGACGCATACACGGCTTCCTTGACAACGGAAACGCGAGCGAGATAATCGACCTTGAGGATATCCGCCTCCGCATAAGCTACGGCAGCCCGTTCGGAGGGCCGGCGAAGAAGCACGCTGCGGGCGGACTTGTCATAGAGCTCGGCGACTATGAGCTCATCCTGCTCGCATGCGGCTGCGCCGTGGAGTTCGAGGCGCCGGAGCACACCGGCATGAAGCTCGACCTGCTCCGCAAGGAGGAGGGGCAGTTTGAAAACGGAAAGTGGGTGCGGGGACGCATCCTCAACGGCGACGAGCGCTACCGCAACACCTTCGGCGAGGAGGCGCAGCTACAGCGCTTCATGTTCAGGGCGTACAGGTAATACGAAAGCGGCGGGGGCAGGAATTTCCCCGCTTCGGCGGCGGAAGCCCGTTCGGGCTTTCCGCCGCTTTTCGTGTCCGTGTCAAATGCGGTTGCAATCATGCACGGGGCGTGCTATAATATAACAGTACATTTGTTTCCTTAAAATGCCGGAAGATAATGCTTGAGAAAGCGAAAACGTGCGGCGGAGGTGGAGATGAGCGGGGACAACTCGGAAAAGAAATATGAGCCGTTCAGGATACCCGCCCGCGCCGGGGAGAGGCCGAACGCGGGCGGCGCTCCGCGCCGCGACGGCGGCTCCGACGCCTCCTTTTCGGACGGGATGTTCTACGAGATAGACTACTCCGCAAGCCCCATCGAGGGCGTGGGAAAGTTTGTCGCGCGGGCGCAGAGGATAACGCCGCCCGAACGGGACGCCAAGCGCGAGCGCTTCATGGAGATGCGCGGCATCGCGCGGCGGTACGAGACGCAGAGCTATGACGGCGGAAGGTTTCCAAGCTGGGGCGCGCGGCGGGAGAACGCCGTCATCTTCACCGAGCAGGCGAGGTTCATGGCGGACTTCGAGGACGACTACGAGGGGGACACGCCGTTTTCAGCGTACTACCCGGATTACAGGATGCTCTCCTACGAGCAGTTCCGCACCTATTTCACCTGGCGGACGCGCGTGCGCGCGGGCGAGGTTCGCGCCGTTTCGCTCTCCTACGCCTTCATCTACATCTACGAGCTGATAAACAACGTGGGAACTGAGGACCCGGAGGACGGCATAGAGAAGCTCATCGACTTCTGGCGGGAGTTCCGGAAGTACGACCTCACGCTCGACAAGTACGTCCCCGGCTGGATAAAGGACTACCACATATACTACGATTTGAACGGCAGCTTCCGCGACTTTGCGGCGGAGCATGCCCTTTCGGGTTACTATCCGATGCTCGCCGACCCGAAGGACGGCTTCGGTCTGCTCTCGGAGCTTTCAAGCTACAACGTCCGCGCCTCGGCGTTCTACGCGGAAAACCGCGAGCTCGTCGAGCGCTGCGCGGACTTCACGGCGGAGCGGCTGCGGGAGAGATTTTCGGAGTCCGGGCTCGACTTTGACGACTTCCTCTTTGCCCACACGAAGCATCCGCTCGCATGGACGCCGTTTAAGGGAGCGGTCTTCCGCGCGAACCGCCGTCAGCGCGACCGGACGGTGGTGCTGCTGCCGAATGAGGTGTACGTCTCGCGGAACAGCGTGTGGTCGTACAATACGGCGCTGACGTCGAGCCGGGGGAAGCGGCTCGCGGGCTTCATCCTGAAGCGCGCGGAGGCGGAGCTTAGGCGGCTCACGAAGTACCGCCACAAGCTCACGGCAAACCCCGCCATGCTCGACGAGGAGACGCGGCAGAGCCTCGCGGACGCCGGACTGCCGCTCGGGGAGGCGGTGGCGCGAGCGGTGTCGGAGTTCTACCGCGAGGCGACGAAAACCGTCGTGACGGTGTCGAGCGACGCGCTCGCGCGGATACGGCGCGACGCTCTCGAGACGCAGGAGGCGCTTCTTGTGGAGGAGGACGCAGCCGCCGGATACGCTGTCACGGCAAAGGAAAGCGGCGGGGAGACTGTCCCTCCGGACAGCGTGCCCGAAGACTATCTCACGGAGCGCATATCGGACGGTGAACAGCCATGCGGCGGCGCGGAGCCCGGTATCGGGGACAGCACCGGATACACACCGAACGACGCGCTGCCGGATGACGGCGCTGCGCCGCAGGATACAGCGGACGGACCGGAGGACGAGTGGGACGCGCTCGGAGCGGCGCTCACGCCGCTCGAGCTCGCGGCGCTCGGGTATGTCCTCGGCGGCGGGAATATGGAGAGCTTCGCGCGCGCAAACGGCGTCATGCCGGAGGTGCTTGCGGAGGGGATAAACGAGAAGGCGGCGGACGCCGTAGGGGACAGTGTCCTTGACGACGGGCTCATGATATACGAGGACTACGCCGAACGGATGAGGGAGATGACGGAGAAGTATGGCAAGCAAGGTGCCGGCGAGGATAGCGGGCATACTCATTAACGCGCTGAAGAGCGGCGTTGTGCCGCGCGTGGGGCTGGAGTACATCACGGTCGGCAGGAAGCAGGAGATAGCCGCCATCCTGCGGGATATAGACATGATAGAGCAGGGCGGTGCGTCGTTCCGCTTCATAGTCGGCAAGTACGGCAGCGGAAAGAGCTTCCTGCTCCAGACGATACGCAATCACGCGACGGCGAGGGGATTCGCCGTCGTGGATGCCGACCTGTCTCCGGAGCGCCGCTTTGCCGGCACGAAGGGGCAGGGACTTGCAACGTACAGGGAGCTCATACGCAACCTCTCCACCAAGGCAAAGCCGGACGGCGGCGCTCTGCCGCTCATTCTCGAACGCTGGATAAGCGGTATACAGACAGCGGTGCGCGTCGAGACCGGCGCGGAGGGCGCGGAGTTCGAGCGCGAGGTAGAGCAGAGGATATACGCCGTCGCGGGGTCGCTCGAGGGAATGGTGGGCGGCTTCGACTTTGCGAAGGCGGTGGCGCTCTACTGGCAGGCATACCGCGAGGACGACGCGGCGCTCAAGTCGAACGTCCTCCGCTGGTTCCGGGGGGAGTATCCCACACGGAGAGAGGCGAAGGACGACCTCGGGATAAACTTCATCGTCTCGGACGAGACGTGGTACGACTTTCTCAAGCTGTTCGCGGCGTTCCTCACCGGCGCGGGGTACAAGGGATTGCTCGTGATAATCGACGAGCTTGTGAACATCTTCAAGATACCGAACTCGATAACCCGCGCGAACAACTACGAAAAGATACTCACGATGTATAACGACGTCCTTCAGGGCAAGGCGGAGCACATCGGCTTCCTTATGGGCGGAACGCCGCAGTGCATCGAGGACAGGTACAGGGGAGTCTTCAGCTATGAGGCGCTCCGCTCGCGCCTCGCGGAGGGACATTTCGCAACCGACGAGCTGCACGACCTCACGGCGCCGATAATCCGGCTCCGAATGCTCTCGCAGGAGGAGATGTACATCCTTATCGAGAAGCTGCGGGACATACACGCCGACCTCTACGGCTACGCGCCGCGCCTCGGTCACGAGGATCTGCTGTACTTTCTCACAGTGGAGTACAACCGCGTCGGCGCGGAGACACACATCACGCCCCGCGAGATGATCCGCGACTTCATCGAGCTTATAAACATCCTCTACCAGAACCCGGAAAAGAGCGTGGAGGAGGTGCTCGGCTCGAACAGCTTCGAGCTCGCGAAGGGCGGCCTCTCGGAGGAGGAGGTCCACCGCGACTTCGTGGACTTTGAGATATAACAGCTTACAGAGACGGGAGGACCGATATGGACGCTTTTTCGAGGCTTGCGCCGTTTATACAGGATTTCATATATGAGAACAAGTGGGAGGAGCTGCGGGCAAACCAGGTCGCGGCGTGCGAGGTCATATTCGACAGCGACTCAAACCTCCTGCTCTCCTCCGGCACCGCCTCCGGCAAGACCGAGGCGGCGTTCCTTCCCGTGCTCACCGAGATATACAACGACCCGCCGAGGTCGGTGGGCGTGCTCTACATCTCACCGCTGAAGGCGCTGATAAACGACCAGTTCAAGCGGCTCGAGCAGCTGCTTCTCGCGTCGCACATAAAGGTGACGAAGTGGCACGGGGACGCGTCGGTGACGGCCAAAAACAAGCTCATAAAGGAGCCGGAGGGCATACTTCAGATAACTCCCGAGTCGCTTGAGAGCCTTGTGACGAACAAGCGCGGCGCGTGTCTCAAGATGTTTTCCGACCTGCGCTACGTCATAATCGACGAGGTGCACCAGTTCATGCGGGACGTGCGGGGCATACAGCTCCTCTGTGTGCTAGAGCGGCTGAACCGCCTCGTCGGGATAAACCCGAGGCGGATAGGCCTCTCCGCGACGCTCGGGGACGTCTCGCTCGCGGAGGACTGGCTGAACACCGGCACGGGGCGCGGGTGCGTCTCACCCCTCACCGACGAGGGAACGAAGCGCATCGGACTGCACGTCGAGCGGTTTGTCAACTACGCCGACTCGCGCGACGTGGAGAACACCGTCCTTCCGGGCAACTCCGCCGCGGGGATGGGTCTCGGCGACCGCGAGCACTTCGAGTACCTGTTCCGAAACACCCTCGACAAGAAGACGATAATCTTCGCGAACAGCCGCGAGGAGATAGAGTTCGTCATGGCAAACCTCCGCGAGATAGCCCTGAAGAACAAGGCGCCGGACGTCTACCGCGTCCACCACGGCAACGTCTCCGCGCTCCTGCGCGAGACCACCGAGGACGAGATGAAGTCGGAGGACGAGAAGATAGTCACCGGCGCGACGGTGACGCTCGAGCTCGGCATAGACATCGGTTCGCTCGACCAGGTGGTGCAGATAGGCACGCCGTACAACGTCTCAAGCTTCGCGCAGAGGCTCGGACGGTGCGGACGGCGCGGTCAGGTGAGCCGCCTGCTCTTCACGTTTGTAGAAAACCTCAGGATAAACTCGGACGACACACTAGGGCCGATAAACTGGGACTTCATCCGCACGATAGCGATAATCGAGCTCTATCTGAAGGAACACTGGATAGAGCCCATCCCGCCGCGCATGCACGCATACAACCTCGTCTATCACCAGACGATGAGCACCCTCAAGTCGAACGGCGAGATGAGCGCGGCGGCGCTCGCACAGAGTATCCTGACGCTCGGTTCCTTCCGGGAGGTGTCAAAGGAGGACTACAGGACGCTCCTCGAGTACATGCTTTCGGAGGAACAGCTTGAGCGCACGGAGCGCGGCGGCCTCATCATAGGCAGAGAGGGAGAAAAGGTCGCAAACAGCCACAAGTTCCTCACCGTGTTCCTTGCCCCGGAATATCTTGAGGTCAAGGACGAGAACCGCATGATAGGCACCGTCGACAAGGTGTACCCCGTGGGCACGCGCTTCGCGCTTGCGGGCCTCACATGGGAGACGGTGGACGTCAACGTCAAGAGCAAGGTCATATTTGTCAAGCGCGTGCCCGGGATATCGGTCGTGGACTGGGACGTGGACTTTGAGAACGAGCTGCATACCGTCCTCATGCGGAAGATGCGGAGCATCCTCCTCTCGGACGAGACGTATCCGTACCTCAGCGCGAGCTGTGCGGAGCGCCTTGGCGAGATACGCTACATCACGCGGAACAGCGGCGTGCTCACTCACGTCGTCACCGCGCTCTCGGACAAGCGCTATGCGATATTCCCGTGGGTCGGGACGCGGCAGATAATGACGCTCAATTACCTCCTGCGGAGCAGGGGAGTGAAGAGCAAGCATCCGTGGCCGACCTGCGTGTACCTCGAGGCCGTCTTTGACGGCTCCGAGGAGGAGCTGGAGGAGATAATCTCGGACATCCTGACCTCCGAGCCGGATATGTATGCCCTACCGCTGCCGGAGGACGTGCAGATACTCGGCAAGTATAACGAGTTTATACCCCGCGGGCTGCTGCGTAAGCAGTATATAGAGGACTTCCTCGACTTCGGCGGATTGTGCAGGGACATGGCGGAGCTCGAACGGCTTGCGGACGGGGAGAAGAGACAGCGGTGACGGGAGAAAAGTATGACGTGCTGAAGCACTTCTTCGGATATTCGTCCTTTCGGGGCGGACAGGAGGAGCTCATAGACGCACAGATGGAGGGCCGCGACGTGCTCGGCGTTATGCCGACGGGCGGCGGAAAGAGCCTCTGCTATCAGATACCGGCGATACTCATGACGGGGATAACGCTGGTCGTGAGCCCGCTCATCTCTCTGATGAAGGATCAGGTGACGGCGCTGAAGGCTGCGGGGATCCCCGCAGCCTACATAAACAGCTCGCTCTCGGCGGGGCAGATAAACAAGGTCTATCAGAACCTGCTGGAGGGCAGGTACAAGATAGTCTACATCGCCCCGGAAAGGCTCGCGACCGAGGGCTTCATATCGGTCGCGCAGAGGCTCCGGATATCGCTGCTCGCCGTGGACGAGGCGCACTGCATCTCGCAGTGGGGACAGGACTTCAGGCCGAGCTATCTGCGCATATCGGAGTTTGTCGGAAAGCTGCGGCGCCGCCCTGTCGTCTCGGCCTTCACGGCCACCGCGACCGAGCGTGTGCGCCGTGACATAGAGCGCTCCCTCGGGCTGGACCGGCCGCTCCGCATAGTCACCGGCTTCGACCGGCAAAACCTCCGCTTCGAGGTGATAAAGCCGAAAAAGAAGGACGAGGCGCTGCTGGCCCTCGTCTCTGAGCGCGCGGAAAAGAGCGGCATCATATATTGCGCGACTCGGAGGGACGTCGAGAGCGTCTGCCGGATGCTCCGCGGCGCCGGCCTCTCCGCGACAAGATACCACGCCGGTCTCACCGAAGAGGAGCGGCGGAACAATCAGGACGATTTCATCTACGACAGGTGCGGCATCATGGTGGCGACGAACGCCTTCGGAATGGGCATCGACAAGTCGAACGTCTCCTACGTCATCCACTACAGCATGCCGCAGAGCATCGAGTCGTACTATCAGGAGGCGGGGCGCGCCGGAAGGGACGGCTCGGATGCGGACTGCATCCTGCTCTATTCCGCGCGGGATATACGGACAGCGCAGTTTCTCATAGAACACTCCGGCGGGAGCGAGAAGCTCACCGAGGATGAACAGTCAAAGGTCACGGAGCAGGCGCTGAAGCGCCTCGGCGAGATGGTCGGCTACTGCGAGACCGACCGGTGCCTGCGGGGGTATATACTTGACTACTTCGGTCAGAAGCATCCGAAGACCTGCGGCAACTGCGGGAACTGCGACGGGTCGTTTTCCGAGAAGGACATAACCGGAGAGGCCGGAGCAGTCTTCGAGTGCGTGCGGCTTGTCCGTGAGAGGATAGGGTACTCCCTGGGCTCGGCGAAGATAATGAAGGTGCTCCGGGGCGGACGGGACCGGGACATCCTCGCCCTCGGGCTGGACGGGCTCCCGGTCTACGGAAAGCTCCGCGGCGTTTCGTCCGATACGCTGCGGGAGATACTGGAAAGCCTCAAGACGCAGGGATTTCTCCGGGTCGACCCCATTCACGGAGCGCTCTTTCTCACAGACCGCGCGGAGGACGCGTCGCGCCGCCATGAGAAGGTCACGATGCGCGTCCGCGGAAAGAGCGCCGAACCTTCGTCCGCCGCAAAGCGGACACAGGCCGGCGCAGAGACAGACGAAGGGCTGTACGCCGCGCTCCGCGACCTCCGTTATCGCGCGGCGAAGGAGGAGGGGATACCGGCGTTCATGGTGTTCTCGAACGCCACGCTCCGGGATATGGCGGCAAAGAAGCCGACGACCGAATCGGAGATGCTTTCGGTGGCCGGAGTGGGTCAGAACAAGATGCAGCGCTACGGGGATCGCTTCGTGGAGGAGATAAAGCGCTACCTCAGTGAGAACGAAGACTGAACCGTGCGGTGAGGTAAGCGTCATCGCGCAGCCGAACCACATTCAAAGCTTGGCTTTGCCCGCGAAGCGGGCAAAGCTCACGAGGGCTGAATATGTGCCGATGAGGGCCCTCGTGTTTGCCCCGAGCATTTCAATTAAAGGGGTCCCCAAACGGCGCAAAGCGCCGCTCCGCGCCTGTTCGCGCGGTGATTTCGCCGTATAGCGGCGAAATCGCGCAGGCGGAATTCATTTCCGCCGAGCATTTTAATCAAAAGGGGTCCCCAAACGGCGCAAAGCGCCGTTTGGGGAAAACTCAACACAAATGCCGCGACAAAGTCGCGGCATTTGTGTTGTGTCTTGACGTGGACGTGGAGTGCTGTTTTGGCACTTGACAGCACCAATTTTTATTATCCGTGTAATTGGTGCATCCACTCGCTATGCATATCTGTTCGGGTATTATTAGCAGAATTTGAACCTCTGTATTCTCTCTGGAAATTTGCCGCTCTCTGTGGTATAGTTATAGAAAGAGACAGAAGCATTTTCATAATCAACCAATCATCGCTGAGGTGGTAGTATGACAGACATAGAACAAAAGCGGGCCGCCAAGCAGTTCGCGGCTAACTGGAAAGGCAAAGGCTATGAGAAGGGACAAAGCCAAGCATTTTGGCTGTCGCTTTTACGGGATGTCTTTGGCGTAGAGCATCCGGAGGATTTTAT
>CANRIN010000002.1 GCA_947630675.1 uncultured Clostridia bacterium
TCGGCGACGATGTGCCGGATGATGGAGGCGGTCGTGGCGGACGGCTCGGGACGCAACGCGCAGGTCGCGGGCTACCGGATAGGCGGCAAGACCGCGACGTCGGAGAAGATAGGCGTCGCGGACAGCGAAGGAAAGTACGATGTCAGCTTTATGGCGGTCGCCCCGGCGGACGACCCGGAGATAGCGCTGCTCGTCATACTCGACACCCCCGGCGAGAGCTGGCCGGTGTCGCAGCGGTCGGGCGGATACCTCGCCGCTCCGCTCGCGGGAGACATACTCGAGGAGCTGCTGCCCTACCTCGGCTACGAGCCGGAGTACTCCGGCGAGGAGCTGTTCGGCGCGACGGTGTCGGTGCCGGGCGTGGAGGGCGTAGCGGTGGACGCGGCAAAGAACGCGCTGAAGGAGCGCGGGTTCGAGAACGTGCGCGTCGTCGGCGACGGGGAGACCGTCACCGGCCAGATCCCGCCCGGAGGAGTGAAGGTCACGACCTCCTCGCGCATAGTCCTCTATACCGAGGGAGACGCGCCGAGCGACACGGTGACGGTGCCGTATGTGATAGGAATGTCGCCGGAGCAGGCAAACGTAGCTCTGACAAATGCGGGTCTCTACCTACAGCCCTCCGGAGCGCTGAGCGCAACGGCTTCCACGATACGCGCGGTGAGCCAGTCGATAGCGGGAGGAACGGAGGTACAGCGCGGCACGATAGTCGACGTGAGCTTCCTAGACTCGAACGTCGGAACAATGTAGACGGATAATTCGCAGCACACGGACAAAGGAGAGAAAAGTGAAGCTAAGAGATATACTTGCGGGCGCGGAGATACTGGAAAGCACCGCTTCTCCCGACACCGATATAACCGACGTGGTATTCGACAGCCGCGCGGTGACGCCCGGCGCGCTCTTCGCGGCGGTGCCGGGTACGAAGGAGGACGGCGCGAAGTACGTCCCCATGGCGCTCGAGCGTGGCGCGGCGGCGGTACTCGCCGAACGAAAGATAGATGGCGTGCCCTGCGTGGTCGTGGGAAGCGTCCGCCGCGAGATGAGCCGCGCCGCCGCGAACCTCTGCGGACGGCCCACCGAAAGGATGACGGTCATAGGCATCACCGGCACGAACGGCAAGACGACCTCGTCCTACCTCGTGCGGCACATACTTGAGAAGGTGCGCGGGGTGAGTGTGGGACTCATCGGCACGAACGAGATAATCGCGGGCGGCGAGCATATCGAAGCTACGCGCACGACGCCGGAGTCGGCGGACATCCAGAAGATATTCGCAAAGATGGCGGCGGCGGGCGAGCGGTACGCCGTCATGGAGGTCTCAAGCCACGCGCTCGCGCTCGACCGCGTGGCGGACGTGAAGTTCCGCGTGGGGGCGTTCACGAACCTCACGCAGGATCACCTCGACTTCCACAGCACGATGGAAAACTACTTTGAAGCGAAGAAAAAGCTCTTCTCCATCTGCGGCCTCGCCTCGATAAATCTTGACGACGTGTACGGCAGGCGGCTCGCGGACACGGTGAAGTGTCCCGCGGTCACTACGACGGCGCACGGCGAGAGCGGCGCCGCGATATCCGCGGCGCGGGTCACCTACACCCCGGACGGAGTGGAGTTCGTGGCGCGGCGCGGCGGTGAACAGGCGCACGTCAAGCTCGCGATACCCGGGGAGTTCTCGGTACACAACGCACTCACGGCGCTCGGCTGCGCCGCCGCGCTCGGTATATCCCTCGAGGATGCGGCGCGCGCGCTCGGAGAGTTCGGAGGCGTCAAGGGACGCGCGGAGCTCGTGACGACGCCCACCGATTACTCGGTCGTCATCGACTACGCGCACACGCCGGACGGGATAGAGAACATCCTGCGCGCGCTCCGACCCACGACGAAGGGACGGCTGATAATAGTCTTTGGCTGCGGCGGCGACCGCGACCGCACGAAGCGTCCCATAATGGGCGACATGGCGGAGAGACTTGCGGACTTCTGCGTCGTCACCTCGGACAATCCGAGGAGCGAGGTGCCGGAGGCGATAATCGAAGACATCGTCGCGGGCATGAAGCAGCCCGAGAAGCGCGTCGTGATACCCGACCGCCGCGAGGCGATAGCGTGGGCGCTCGGCGCGGCGAAGAAGGGCGACGTCGTCCTGCTCGCGGGCAAGGGTCAGGAGACCTATCAGGAGATAATGGGAGAGAGAAGGCACCTCGACGAAAGGGAAGTCGTCGCGGAGTATTTCGCAAAATAAGAGGTCCGGCCGCGGGACGGCGTTTCGCGGCGGGAGGTACGGGAGGATAACGGGATGGAAAGCGTGATGAAGATAACGGCGGCGGCAAGCCCGATAGTCGGGTTCATAGTCGCATTGGTCGTGGGAAAGTTTTTCATACCTTTCATGCGGAAAAAGCACTTCGGGCAGGAGATACGCGAGGACGGCCCGCGCTGGCACATGTCGAAGGCGGGCACGCCGACGATGGGCGGCGTGATGTTCATAGCGGCGTCCGCAGTCACGGTCGCGGCGGCGACGATAGCCTCGCTCGTCTCCGGCGGAGGAAATGCGGAACTGCCGGCGGTGGTATTCCTGTTTGCGCTCGGCTTCGGCGTCATAGGCTTCCTGGACGACTTCGTGAAGGTCGCAAAGCACCGCAACCTCGGCCTCACGGTGATACAGAAGCTGGTGCTCCAGGTCGCGTGGTCGCTCGCATACGTCAGCTATCTGCGGCTCGCGGGCATGCTCACGCCGAATGTCTACATACCCTTCGCGGGCGTGACGATACCGATAGACTGGACGCTCTACATGGTCCTCGCGGTGCTCGCGATAGTGGCGACGGTGAACGCCGTCAACTTCACCGACGGCGTGGACGGTCTGCTCGGCACGGTGTCGCTGCCGGTGATGGTGTTCTTTGCCGTGCTCGGTGTGATGCGCGAAAGCTTCGGCGTGAGCGCCGTGGCGGCGGGCGTCACCGGCGGGATAGCGGGCTTTCTCGTATACAACTTCAACCCGGCAAAGATATTCATGGGCGACACGGGGTCGCTCTTCCTCGGCGGTATGGTCTGCGCGCTCGCGTTCGCGTGCGACGCGCCTCTCGCTATACCGATAGTCGGGCTCATCTACGTTATAGAGATACTTTCGGTCGTGCTTCAGGTGGTATACTTCAAGGCGACGCACGGCAAGAGGCTCTTCAGAATGGCGCCTATACATCACCACTTCGAGATGGGCGGCTGGTCGGAAAAGAAGCTCTGCCTCGTGTTCGGCCTTGTGACGGTCGTGATGTGTGCCGTCGCGTACCTCGGCATGGGCGGCCTGCACACGGTCTGACGGAGCGCGGACGGTCCGCGCCCGGTACGGCGGCAGGGAACACGGTAAAAATCCAACGATTCGGGAGGCACTATGCAGTCTACGGATACTTTGAACGAAAAGAAGAAAAAATCGAAGACAGCGCGTCCCGAACGGGTGATGAGGCCGATGGACCTCCCGTTCCTGCTGCTCGTGATACTTCTGCTGTCGATAGGAACAATAATGATGTTCTCGGCGAGCTACGCCTCCGCATACTACAAGGAGTCGAGCTCGGCGCACTTCCTGATAAGGCAGGGCGCGGTCGGCGTCGCCGGCGTCGCGCTGATGCTCTTCATCAGCAGGATGAACTACCAGAGCTTCCGTATGCTGAGCTTCGGCGCACTCGCCGTCGCGGTAGTGCTGCTCGGACTGGTGCTCATCCCCGGCATCGGCAAGAAGGGCGGCGGCGCCACGCGGTGGCTGCACTTCGGCCCGATAAGCGTTCAGCCGAGCGAGATAGCGAAGCTCGCCATAATAATGACGTTTGCGACGATGGCCTCCGCCTTCCGCGAGAAGATGAAGACCTTCCGCTACGGCATACTCCCGTTTGCCGGCATACTCGCGGTGATATGCGGACTGATGGCGGCACAGCCGCACATCTCGGGAATGATACTCATAGCCGTCGTCGGCGGAACGCTGATGTTCGTAGGCGGCGTCCACTGGGGATGGTTCGCGGCGGTCGGCGCGATAGGCATAGTCGGGATATGGTTCATAATGACTAACATGAGCCACTCGATAGCGCGTCTTCAGATATGGCAGGACCCGTGGTCGGACGCGCAGGGGGACGGCTACCAGATAATCCAGTCGCTCTACGCCGTCGGCTCGGGCGGACTGCTCGGCCTCGGCATAGGCAAGAGCCGTCAGAAGTACCTCTACCTGCCGGAGCAGCAGAACGACTTCGTGTTTGCGATAATCTGCGAGGAGCTGGGGTTCGTCGGCGCGTGCGTCGTGCTCGTGCTCTTTGCCCTGCTCGTCATTCGCGGCTACTGGATAGCGGTAAAGGCGCGCGACAGATTCGGGTCGCTCCTTGCCGCCGGCGTCACGACGCTCTTTGGCGTGCAGGTGTTCCTCAATATCGCGGTCGTGACAAACCTCATACCCACCACCGGCGTGAGCCTGCCGTTCTTCAGTTACGGAGGCAGCGCGCTGCTCATTCAGCTCGTGGAGATGGGCATAGTCCTCAGTGTGTCACGGCAGATCCCCGCACAGCGGTCGGGCTGAGGAGGCGGAGCATGAGAGTTATCTTTACCTGCGGCGGCACGGCGGGGCACATCAACCCGGCCATAGCCGTCGCCCGGATGGTCCTCGAGCGGCGTCCGTCGAGCGAGGTTTTGTTCGTGGGGGCTCAGGGCGCCATGGAGACGCAGCTTGTGCCGCGCGAGGGCTTCCACATCGAGACGGTGCGGATAGGTTCGTTTGCGCGGGGACTGAGCCCGGCGGCGATAAAGCACAACACGGAGGTCTTCTTCATGCGCCGAAAGGCGCTGAAGCGGGCAAAGGAGATAATAACGTCGTTTAAGCCGGACGTCGTGGTCGGCACCGGCGGGTTTGCAAGCTATCCCGCGGTAGCGGCGGCTCAGAAGCTCGGCATCCCGACGGCGATACATGAGTCGAACGTGAAGCCGGGTCTCACCACCTCGGTGCTCGCAAAGCACGCGGACAGGATAATGGTCGGCTTTGCCGAGGCAGCACGGCACTACAAGGAACCGGAGCGGACGGTCGTCACCGGCACGCCGGTGCGCGAGGAGTTCATCTTCGGCAGCCGCGAGCGGGCGCGCGCCGCGATGGGGATACCGCAGGACGAAAAGGTGGTCGTCAGCTACTGGGGAAGCCTCGGAGCGCGGGAGATGAACCGCACGATCGCAAATGTCATGCGCCTCGAGTGCGAGGACGGCGCTAGGTTCCGCCACATCCACTCCACCGGCAGCTTCGGCTGGAAGTGGATGCCCGACCTCCTCAGGGAGATGGGCATCGACCTCGACCGTCAGCCTCAGATAGACATGCGGGAGTATATCTACAACATGCCGGAGGCGGCGTGCGCCGCCGACCTGATGGTATGCCGGGGCGGCGCAAGCACCCTGAGCGAGCTTATTGCGGCGGCGAAGCCGGCGGTGATAATCCCCTCCCCGAATGTGGCGGAAAATCACCAGGAGGCGAATGCGAGAGCGCTGGAGCGCGCGGGCGGCGCGGTCGTGATAGTCGAAAATGACTGTACGCCCGAGCTGCTTTACCGAACGATAAAGGAACTTCTCGACGACCCGCCCCGCCTCGCGCGGATGAGCGCGGCGCTGCGGGAGATGGCCGTCCTCGACGCGGCGTCGAGGATATACGACACTATATGCGGGCTTGCGGACGGGGAGCGGTGAAGCATCGACTCCGCGCCGCGGGGTCTGAGGCGCGGCTCTGCCGGCCGTATTCACCGTCTGTACTCTGAAAGAATAGTATGGTGCGGACGAAAGACCAAACCATTGTTCAATCGGAGGCGGATATGGGCACGCTAATTATCGACGGAGGAAAGAAGCTGTACGGCAGCGTGCGCGTACACGGCGCAAAGAACAGCGCGCTGCCGATACTTGCCGCCTGTGTATTAACGGACGGCGAATGTGTTCTGGAGGACTGCCCCGCTCTGCGGGACGTTGAGGCGACGGGGAGGATACTTTCACGCCTCGGAGCCGAGGTGCGGCGGGACGGAGACACCCTTGCGGTGCGCGCGGGGGACATCGTCCGGCAGGACATACCGGACGCACAGATGCGGGAGATGCGCTCCTCGGTGACGTTTCTCGGCGCGCTCGCCGCGCGCTGCGGATACGCGAAGGTGAGCAGGCCGGGCGGATGCGAGCTCGGAGCGAGACCGATAGACCTCCACCTCGCGGGACTCCGGGCGCTCGGCGCGGAGATAGACGAGTCGGGCGGAAGGATATGCTGCCGCGCGGAGAATATGCGCGGCGCGGACGTGACGCTGGCGTTCCCGAGCGTCGGCGCGACGGAGAACATCATGCTCGCCGCGACTGCGGCGAAGGGCAGGACGCGGATATTCAACCCGGCGCGCGAGCCGGAGATAGTCGATCTTCAGAATTTTCTGTGTGCGCTCGGCGCGGATGTGCGCGGCGCGGGCGGAATGACTGTCGAGATAGAGGGAGGCTGTCCGCTGCACGGCGCGCGGCACAGGGTCATACCCGACCGGATAGTCGCGGCTACATACATGGCGGCAGTCGCCGCCGCAGGCGGCGCGGTACTCGTCGAGAACGCGCGGCCGGAGCAGGTGAGCGCCGTCAGCGCGGTGCTCCGCGAGGCCGGCGCGGACGTGTGCGAGCAGGGGAGCGTCATACAGGTGTCCGCCGCGAGGCGGCTCGCGGCGGTCCGGCCGATAAAGACGCAGCCCTATCCGGGATTTCCCACCGATGCTCAGTCGATAATGATGAGCGTCATGGCGACGGCTCGCGGCGCGACGATGTTCGTAGAGAACATCTTCGAGAGCAGGTACCGCCACGCGGGGGAGCTCATGCGTATGGGCGCTGAGATACGCGTGGAGGGCAGGGTCGCGCTCGTGCAGGGCGTGGAACGCCTTGCCGGGGCGGAGGTACACGCCACCGACCTTCGCGGCGGTGCCGGGCTCGTAGTCGCGGCGCTCGGCGCGGAGGGACGCACCCGTATCGGCAGCACCGAGTACATCGAGCGGGGATATTTCGGCCTGGAGGAGACGCTCCGTTCGCTCGGAGCGGACATAAGCCGGGAATAAAGGTACAGAAGGACGTTTTGAGATGCCGAGAAGAAGGAGACAACCGAGAAGGAGAAGCACAGGCGGACGGGGAGCACCCGGCTGCCTGTCGGTGCTCTTCCTCGTCGCGGTGATAGCGGCGGTGACGGCGGCGGCGATATTCATATTCTTCAAGATGAAGCACATCGAGGTCGACGGCATCGAGCACTACAAGGATACGGACATAATCGCCGCATCCGGCGCGGAGACAGGCTCAAACCTCGTGTTCATAAACAAGCACGCAATGACCATGGGGATAACCTCCGCCCTTCCGTATGTGGACGAGGTGAAGATAACCCGCCGCCTGCCGGACACGCTCGTGATAACCGTCACCGAGACGAAGGCCGCGGCGTACTTCACCGGGACCGGGGATTTCTGGCTCTGCGACGCCGAGGGTAAGCTGCTCGAACGCGTAACGGAGGAGCCGTCCGGGCTCATACGGGTGGACGGTGTGCAGCCGGTGACGCCGCTCGAGGGGAGCATGGCCGAGCTCGGCGAGGAGGGCGAGCTTCGCCTTCAGACCTACGTCGACACACTCGCCGCGCTGGAGCGCTCCGGACTGCTCCGCGATGTGGAGGAGATAGACCTGTCCGGGCTGTACGACGTGTCGATAGAGCTCGGAGGGCGCTTCGATGTCGACTTCGGCGCGCCGGAGGATCTGGACTATAAGATAGAATATCTGCGCGAAATAGTGCAGAACAAACTGGGCCCGAATCAGAAGGGGAGCATCGACCTCAGCCGCCTTATTGAGAAGGGAGAGGCAAGGTTCCTCGAGGAGTTCTGAAAAATCGCTTATTTTTAGGAAAATGCGCGCTCGGCTCTTGACCTGCGTGGAAAAACGCGATAAAATATAGTATACCTGTGAGTATATGCTGTACAATACCTTGTGTATGTCACGTTAAGGCAGATATTGCCGGATAAAAAAGTTCTTTGGGGAGGAAGTTTAAAATGGGTATGACTTTCGACATGGATACCGGAGTAGAGGCCGGCGTCGTCATAAAAGTTCTGGGCGTTGGCGGCGGCGGCTGCAACGTCGTAAACCGCATGATAAATTCCGGGATGCACGGCGTGGAGTTCATAGCCGTCAACACCGATATACAGGCTCTTAAAGGTTCCTCCGCCACCGAGAAGATACAGATAGGCGAAAAGCTCACCCACGGCCGCGGTGCGGGCTCCAACCCCGAGGTCGGCCGCAAGAGCGCCGAGGAGAGCCGCGCGCAGATAGCCAAGGCTCTCGAGGGCACGAACATGGTGTTCATCACCGCCGGAATGGGCGGCGGCACCGGCACCGGCGCCGCGCCGATAATTGCGGATATCGCCCGCGAGATGGGCATACTTACCGTCGGCGTCGTGACGCGCCCCTTCGCTTTTGAGGGCATGCGCCGCAGGAACCAGGCAAACGCCGGCATCGACGAGCTGCACGAGCGGGTCGACTCGCTCGTGGTCATCCCCAACGACCGCCTCCAGCACGTCAGCGAGAAGGAGATAACCTTCCTCAACGCCTTTGAGATAGCGGACGATGTGCTGCGTCAGGCCGTCCAGAGCATATCCGACCTCATCAAGGTCACCGGCCTCATAAACCTCGACTTTGCGGACGTCCAGAGCGTCATGGAGAACGCGGGATTTGCGCACATGGGCGTGGGCAGGGCCTCCGGCAAGAACAAGGCCGAGGAGGCGGCGCGCATCGCCATAGAGAGCCCGCTGCTCGAGACCTCGATAAACGGCGCGCGCGGCGTGATACTCAACATCACCGGCTCCACCGCCCTCCGCCTCGAGGATGTCACCACCGCCGCAAGCATGGTCCAGTCCGCCGTCAGCGAGGACTGCAACATCATCTTCGGCGCGGGCTTTGACGACTCGCTCGACGATGAGATCCGCATAACCGTCATAGCCACGAACTTTGTGGACGGCTCCGGCGTGAGCCATCAGGAGGCGACGAAGGCCGCAGAGCCCGCCGCCGCGCAGGATGCTCCCGCCGCCGCGCCTGCGGACGGCGGCAAGGACGCCGAGGACGACGACTGGGACCTCCTCAAGAAGATATTCGAGCAAAAGGACCGCGAGAGGGGCAAGTTCTGAGCCGAGGCTTCCCGGGCCGATACATTTCGATACGTTTTGAGAAAAAACATCCCGCTCCGAGAGGAGCGGGATGTTTTTTGCTGCTTTATGTTCAGTCGTCAAATTCGAGATACGCGCCCTTCATCGGGCTTGCGGCGTGCTCGCCGAAGAGGCGGAGCGCGCCGCTCCTGTATTTGCGCGGCTTCGGCCGCCAGTGTCTCCGGCGCTCCGCGAGCACCGCGTCTATCTCCTCCGCGCTCCGGCGCTCGCCGCCGACGCCGACTATCGCGAGCCGCCGCGCGGAAATGTCTATCTCGATGAGGTCGCCGTCCTCGACGAGGGCTATCGGACCGCCCGCCTGCGCCTCCGGACTGACATGGCCTATCACCGGGCCGGTCGAAGCGCCGCTGAAGCGCCCGTCGGTGATGAGCGCTATCGCGCGCCCGAGCTCTGCATCCGAGCTTATCGCCTCGCTTGTGTAGAACATCTCGGGCATACCGCTTGCCTTCGGACCCTCGTAGCGGATAAAGACCGCGTCGCCTCTCTTGACGCGGTGGTGGAGCACCGCGTCAAGGCACTCCTCCTCGCTGTCGAACGGACGGGCGCGGAGAACGGCGCGGAACATCTCGCGGGGGCAGGCCGTGTGCTTTATCACGGCGCCCTCCGGCGCGAGGTTCCCACGCAGGACGGCGATGCTGCCGTCCGTGCCGAGCGGACGCGAGTAGGGGCGGATGATATCCTCGCGCGTGAGGCTGAGGCCGTACCTGCGGTTCGCGTCCTCCAGAAGCTCACGGCATCGGTCGTAGTAGCCGCAGGAGCGCAGCTCCGCGAGGTTTTCTCCGAGCGTCCTGCCGGTGACGGTGGGCGCGTCGAGGTGCAGGGAGTCCTTTATCTCCTCCATTATCGCGGGCACGCCGCCGGCATAGCTGAAGAACTCGGCGGGCCAGCGTCCGGCGGGGCGGATGTCGAGCAGCCAATGCGCGCCGCGGTGCAGGCGGTCGAAGGTGTCGCTGTCTATCTCTATGCCGAGCTCGTGCGCTATGGCGGGAAGGTGCAGCAGGGCATTCGTGCTGCCGGATATGGCGGCGTGGACCATTATCGCATTCTCGAAGCTCTCGCGCGTGACGATGTCGCGCGGGCGGGTGCCCTCGCGCGCGAGCTCCGCCGCTCGGCGCCCGGCACGGTAGGCGCAGTCGTCTATATCGGGGCCGGAGGCGGGGAGAAGCGCGCTGCCGGGGAGGGCGAGCCCCAGCGCCTCGGCCATTATCTGCATGGTGGAGGCCGTGCCGATGAAGCTGCACGCGCCGCAGCCGGGGCAGGCATTCCGCTTGGCCCACTCGAGGCGCGCGGCGTCTATCTCGCCGCGCTCGAACCTTGCGCTGTACATCCCGAGCTGTTCGAGCGTCAGGAGCTCCGGGCCGGCGCTCATCGTCCCGCCGCAGACGACGACCGACGGGATGTTCACCCGCGCGAGACCCATGAGGTTCCCGGGCAGCCCCTTGTCGCAGCTCGCAATGAACACGCCCGCGTCGAACGGGGTGGCGTTTGCCTGTATCTCTATCATGTTTGCGATCATCTCGCGGCTTGCGAGGCTGTAGTTTATACCGTCGGTGCCCTGACTTTCGCCGTCGCACATATCGGTGCAGAAGTACCGCGCGCCGCGCCCTCCCGCGTCTCTTATCCCGCGCAGGACCGCGTCCGTGAGGCGGTCGAGATGGCAGGAACCGGGGTGACTGTCCCCAAAGGTGCTCTCGACGAATACCTGCGGCAGAGCAAGCTCCTCCGGCGTCCAGCTGGTGCCGAGGCGGAGCGGGTCGAGCTCCGGAGAGAGGGAGCGCATTTTCTGGCTTGTGAGCATGGTTTCGCCTCCCGGATCACTTTATTCGGAAGCGGAGAGCCATGAGGCTGTCCGCAAAGTTGACGTTTTCTATGGCAAGACCGCGGTTGTTTTCGGAGAGGTCGGCGCCGGTGAAGTTCCATATCCCGCCGTAGCCGAGCGAGGCGAGGCGGCTCGCCGCCTCTTCCGCGCCGGAGGCCGGCAGCGTCAGCACCGCGACCGACGGCCGGTAGCGCCGGGTGAACTCCTCCAGCACGTCGAGGGGATAAACGCTCACGCCGTGCTGCGAAGTGCCGACTATCGCGGGGTCGACGTCGAACGCGGCAAGCATCCGAAAGCCGCATGCCTCGAAGTCGAAGTTTTTCAGTATCGCGCGGCCGAGGTTACCCGCGCCGAGCAGCACCGCTCCGCGCGGTTCGCGCACGCCGAGCACCGCGCCGATGCCCTCGCGGAGCGGACGGACGTGGTAGCCGTAGCCCTGCTGGCCGAAGCCGCCGAAGCGGTTGAGGTCCTGACGTACCTGCGAGGCCGTGAGGCGGAGCGCCTGCGCGAGCTCCTGCGAGCTCGTGCGCTCGGCGCCCTCGCGCTCGAGCGCTGCAAGGCACCTGTAGTAGCGGGGAAGGCGGCGGATCACCGCCGCCGGGATCTTTGTCTTGCCGTTATCCATATATCATAAGGCCCTTTTCGTATATATTTGTCTCTATGATAGCCTGTTTTCACCGGATTGTCAAATATGATTGATTTGACTTTTTTTGCGGGAATTGATATACTGTATGCTGTGCAAACTTGTTTGGAGGAAGAGTCATTATGCCCGGTATCTACAACTTCTGCTGGTACTTTCTGATATTCAGCTTTGTGGGGTGGATGCTCGAGAGCGCGCTTGTGAGCTTTCAACAGAAGAAATTTGTCAACCGGGGGTTCCTCACCGGGCCAATATGCCCGATATACGGAACGGCGATGTGCATAATAATCGTGACGCTGACGCCGGTGAAGCTGCTGCTGTTCCGCGGCGGTGCGCCGACGGCGCACGGCATAGCGGCGCTGCTTATAGTGAGCGCGTTTATCGCCTGCGCCGTGGAATACTTTGTGGGATGGCTGCTCGAGAAGATGTTCCACCAGCGCTGGTGGGACTACTCCGACCACCGGTTCAATCTGAACGGGCGCATAGCCGTGCCCGAGAGCCTCGCGTGGGGCCCGCTCGCGACGCCTGCGATACTCTTCTTCATACCGTGGCTCGACTCGCTCATAGCCCTCGTGCCGCTCTGGGTCGGGATATCCGCGCTGGCGGTGCTCGGCGTGATGTGCATAGCGGACTCGGTGCTGATACTCGGCAAGATGCATACCTTTGACAAGATCGCGGCGTCGCTACGCGAGAAGGTCGAGGAGGCTCGCGAGAAGCGCGCACTGAACGCGGAGGAGTTCCGCCGCATGACGCAGGAGATGCACAACAAGCTCGAGCGGTCCCGCAGGAGGTACAGCGAGCGGCGCATCACGCGCGAGCGGAGGCTGCGCAGGCGACTCTCACAGGCGTATCCTAAGCTCGGCGAGCGTTGGAAGATACTGCGCCACGACGACTCGGAAAAGGACTGACGCGGGGCGAGCCCTCGCACGGTAAGGTCTGCGATACTGCGCCGGAGGCGGCTCACGCCTCCGGCGGTTTTGCGCGAGGGCTGCGCTGCGGGAAAAATAGTGTTGAACAGCGGGTATGTTTTGTGGTACAATATATACGGCAGATTATCCCGAAAGGAAGGTGCGGTCATGGCGCTCAAACGGTTCATAGCGGCGTCGCTTGCGGTGATGCTGCTCGCCGCGGCGGCCTCGATCGCGGCGGGCGGCGGCACGGGCTCCGACCCGGTCGTGACCCTCAGCTACATAGAAAACAAGATGATACCGCAGTTTAACGCAAACCTCAGCGCGGCCGCATCCTCGGCGGAGCCGAGACTTGCGGCGCTCCGCGACGAGGCGCTGCGGGTGATAGACGGTATGGACGCCTCGAGCGTGCAGATAAATTCGTCCGGGCTGGACCGGCAGATAGAGTACGAGGCGTACATGCGCCTGATGGACGACGGTTATCTGCTCACGGCGGCGAGTCCCGTCTCCGTGAAGCTTGCCGCGGGCGAGCGGCTGATAGTCGCGACGGGCGGAGAGATGCGCCTCGTGAGCGGCGCGGCGACGCTTGCGGGAGAGCGCGCGGCTGAGGTCGTCAACGTGACGGACGCTTCGCTCGGCTACGCCTCGCTTGCGATGAAAACCGGAGTGCGCTACGTCGTCACGGACAGCGAGCGCCTCGCGGGGGCGGAGACGGCGTCCGGCGCGACGGTGCTCGTCACCGGGCGGTACCAGGTCCTTCCGGCCGTTCGTCCGAGACATACGGACGCGGCGTTCGCGCTGTACACGCTCGGAGTGATGCGGGGCACGGGCAAGGGCTTCGGACTCGGACGGAGCGCGACGCGCCTCGAGGGCCTTGTGATGTTCCTCCGCCTGTTCGGAGAGGAGGACGAGGCGCTTGCCTACACGGGGGACTGTCCCTTTACCGACCTCCCGGAGTGGAACGCGGGAGAACCCGAGAAGTATGTCGGCTACGCCTACTCCAAGGGATACACCGAGGGGACGAGCACCGGAAAGTTCAGTCCGAACCTCCCGGTGACGGCGGAGATGTACATGACGTTCCTGCTCCGCGCTCTGGGTTACAGCGATAACGCCGGAGATTTTGACTGGGCGGATGCTCCGTACGCCGCGGTGCGCCTGGGCGTCATAACCGACTTCGAGCACGACAGCATCGTGCGGCAGAGCTTCATCCGTGACGCGATGGCTTACGTCTCGTGGCGCGCACTCTCGGCAAAGTGCAAAAACGGAACGGTCCTCTCGGAAAAGCTGATGGGCGCGGGCGTGTTTACCGAGCGGCAGTATACCGCCGCCGTGAACGGCGGAGTGCGTCTTCTGGGCTGAGTCACCAATTCCCGCCTCCCGAATATGATGGAGTGTAATCCACAGAGGGAGGTTTTACAGCATGACTTGTTGCAACGGTTCCGGTCTCTTCGGCAGCAGCCGTCAGAACGATTGGCTCTGGGTCATTATCATCGCGATAGTGCTCATCGGCTTCTTCGGCAACAGCTGCGACTGACAGTCCGGCGGGAAAGGGGGCTCCTACCCGGAGCCCCCTTTCGTTTTGCGGCAAAAATGTTTGATTTCAAAAAATGCGGACAGGCAGGAGGCAAATATGAAGGGCGCGGTATTCGATCTGGACGGAACGCTGGTGGACAGCATGGGCGCATGGCACGCGGCGGACGTAGCATTCCTCGAAAAGCGGGGCCTGCCGCAGGAGGCGGACTACTTCGCGGCGCTCAAGGCGCTGCACTTCCGCCTTGCCGCTGAGTACACGATAGAGCGCTACGGGCTCTATGACGAGACGCCGGACGACCTCATCGCGGAGTGGCGCAGCTATGTGCAGAGGGAGTACGACTTCGATATACAGGCAAAGCCGGGTGCGCTCGAGTACCTTCGCGCGCTGAAGGAAGCCGGGGTGAAGACGGCGATAGCCACGTCAAACGAGCCCGAGCTCTGTGCGGGACTTCTCCGCCGCCTCGGCCTCGACAGGCTCACGGACGCCGTGGTCTATACCTCCGAGGCGGCGCGCCCGAAGGGATTTCCGGACGTGTACATCCTCGCGGCGGAGAGGATGGGCGTCCCGCCGGAGGAGACGGTCGTGTTCGAGGACGTGCTGAAGTGCGTGCGCGGAGCGAAGGACGGAGGCTTCAGAGTCGTCGCCGTGTATGACGAGAGCTCGCGGGACGACTGGGAGGAGATCCGCCGCGCGGCGGACATGGCAATAGAGAGCTTTTCGGAGCTTGCCGCCGGGGCGGACATACCGGAAGCAGCTAAACAATAATTGAGAAATGCTGCCGTTTCTTTTAAAAATGTCCTATTGAAAAAGTTATTCGCGGGTGTATAATTTATATTAAATGCAACAGCGCAGAAAGGTAATGAGAAACTGAAATGAAATCTCTGGGAATTGACGTCGGTTCCACAACCGTCAAGGCGGTGCTCATGAGCGAGAGCGGCGAGATGCTCTACAAACGCTACGAACGGCACAACGCGCGCGTGCGCGAGCTCATTGGCGAGATACTTTCCGAGATACTCGAAAAGTTCGGCGACATAGAGCTGCACGCGGCGGTGACAGGTTCGGCGGGCCTCGGCGCGGCGGAGCGCGCGGGGCTGCCGTTCGTGCAGGAGGTCGTGGCGAGCTCCACCGCGGTGGAGAAGTTCCTGCCCGGTACCGACGCCGTCATAGAGCTCGGCGGTGAGGACGCGAAGATAATCTTCTTCGGTCAGGTCACCGAGCAGAGGATGAACGGGACCTGCGCCGGAGGCACCGGCGCTTTCATAGACCAGATGGCGACGCTGATGGACATCACGGCGGACGAGCTGAACGACCTCGCCTCCCGCGCGGAGAAGCTCTACCCGATAGCCTCGCGCTGCGGAGTGTTCGCGAAGACCGACGTGCAGCCGCTGTTGAACCAAGGCGCGCGGCGGGAGGACGTTGCGGCGTCGATACTCCAGGCGGTCGTCAACCAGACGATAGGCGGACTTGCACAGGGACGAAGGATAGAGGGGAACGTCGCGTTCCTCGGCGGGCCGCTCTCCTTCCTTCCGGAGCTCGGCCGGCTGTTTGTGAAGACGTTGAAGCTCACGCCGGAGCAGGCGCGGTTCCCGAAGGACGGACAGTATTTCGTCGCGCTCGGGTGCGCCGTCGAGTCGGAGCACTTCGAGCCGCTGAAGCTCGCGGACGTGGCCGCGCGCCTCGCGGCGGCGGAGGACATCACGGTGACGAGCCGCCTCGAACCCCTTTTCCGCAGCGAGGAGGAGTACGCGGAGTTCAGACGCCGCCACGCGACTGCGTCGGTGGACACCGTAGACCCGGGTGAGTACGAGGGAGGCGCGTGGCTCGGCATAGACGCCGGAAGCACCACGACAAAGCTCGTTCTGCTCTCGGACGATATGAGGATACTTTACAGCTACTATGCGCCTAACCGCGGCGACCCGGTCGAGGTCCTGCGCGAGCAGCTGCTCGAGATACGGAAGATAACCGGCGACAGGATAACCCTTCGCGGCAGCGCCGTCACCGGCTACGGCGAGGAGCTGATGTGCGCTGCGTTCGGCGTGGACAGCGGCATCGTCGAGACGGTGGCGCACTACACCGCCGCGCGCTTCTTCGAGCCGGAGGTAGATTACATAATAGACATCGGCGGCCAGGACATGAAGTGCTTCCGCATACGCGGCGGCGCGATAGACGGGATAATGCTCAATGAGGCATGCTCGTCCGGCTGCGGCTCGTTTATCGAGACCTTCGCGAAGGCGATAGGCTACACCACGCCGGAGTTTGCAAAGCTCGGCCTCTTCGGCGAGCATCCCGCAGACCTCGGCTCGCGCTGTACCGTATTTATGAACTCGTCGGTAAAGCAGGCGCAGAAGGAGGGCGCGACCGTCGCGGACATCAGCGCGGGGCTCTCGATATCGGTCGTCAAGAACGCGCTGTACAAGGTCATACGCGTCGTCGACCCGGAGGAGCTCGGGCGCCACGTCGTGGTGCAGGGCGGCACGTTCCTCAACGACGCGATACTTCGCGCGTTCGAGCGCGAGCTCGGGCGCGAAGTCACGCGCCCTGCCATCGCGGGACTGATGGGCGCATTCGGCTGCGCGCTCTACGCGCGCGAGCGCGGCGGCGAGGAGAGCACGCTCATAAGCCTCGCGGAACTGGAGCAGTTCGAGCACACGAGCTCCGCCGCGCGCTGTGGGCTCTGCGGCAACCACTGCACCCTCACCGTCAACCGCTTCACCGGCGGGCGGCGGTTCATCACCGGCAACCGGTGCGAGCGCGGCGCGGGCGCTTCCAAGCGTTCGGAGGAGATACCGAACCTCTACGAGTACAAGTATAAGAAGCTGCTCGAGACCGAAGTCTGCGAGAACCCGACGCGCGGCGAGATAGGCATTCCGCTCGCGCTCAACTTCTTCGACACGCTGCCGTTCTGGGGCGCGTTCTTCCGCAACATCGGCGTGAAGGTGGTGCTCTCCGGACAGAGCGACCGCGTGCTCTACTCTTTCGGGCAGGACACGATACCCTCGGACACCGTCTGCTACCCCGCAAAGCTCGTCCACGGACATATAGCCGCCCTCGCGGAGCGCGGTGTGAAGCGTATCTTCTATCCCTGCGCGCCGTACAACAACACCGAGTACGAGAAGGCGGACAACTACTACAACTGCCCGGTCGTGGCGTACTACCCCGAGCTTATCGCGGCGAACATGCCGGTGACGAAGACTCTCGAATACCTCAATCCTTACCTGATATATACACGCAAGGGCTTTGAAAAGAAGCTCTATGAGGCGCTGCATCCCTACTATCCCGACCTCTCCGAGCACGAGGTGAAGCACGCGGTGAAGCTCGCGCGCGAGGCGGATCACGCCTTCCGCGAGGACATCCGCATGAAGGGCGAGGAGGCCGTCGCGTGGGCACGGGAGCACGGAAAGAATATGATAGTCCTCTCGGGACGACCCTACCACATCGACCCGGAGATAAACCACGGCATCGACCGGCTCATTACGTCGCTCGGCCTCGTCGTTATAACCGAGGAGGCGGTCGCGCCCAAGGGCAGCGCCGCGCCGCTGCACGTCCTCAACCAGTGGAGCTACCATGCGCGTCTGTATAACGCGGCGGCATACGTCGCGACGCAGGACGACATGGAGTTCGTGCAGCTCGTGAGCTTCGGCTGCGGTATAGACGCCATCACCGGCGACGAGCTCCGCGACATCCTCGAGCGCAGCGGTAAGTTCTACACGCAGGTCAAGATAGACGAGATAACGAACCTCGGCGCGGCAAAGATACGGCTCCGCTCGCTCGTCGCGGCGATGGAGGCGCGGGAGAGAAAGGCGGTGAGCGCCCGTGGCTGAGCTGAAATACACAAAGGACGGGCGTCTGCTCTTCACAAAGGAGATGCGGGATAGCTACACCGTCCTCGTTCCGCAGATGCTGCCGATACACTTCGAGTTCATAACGAAGGCGCTGAGCCTCGAGGGACTCAAGGTCGAGGTCCTGAACACCACGCACCGCGGGATAATCGACGCGGGACTGAAGCACGTCCACAACGATATATGCTTCCCGGCGCTGCTCGTTATAGGTCAGATGATAGACGCGCTGAAGAGCGGGAAGTACGACATGGATCACGTCGCGCTGATGATAACCCAGACCGGCGGCGGCTGCCGTGCCTCGAACTACATACACCTGCTCCGCAAGGGACTGAAAAAGGCGGGCTTTGACAAGGTGCCGGTCATTTCGCTGAATCTCTCCGGCCTCGAGAGCAACCCCGGCTTCAAGATGACGCTGCCGCTGATAAGCCGCCTTATCACCGGCGTCGTGTACGGAGACGCGCTGATGTGGCTCTCGAACCGCTCCCGCGCCTACGAGGTAAACGCCGGCGAGACCGACGCGCTCGTGAAGAAGTGGACGACGCGCCTTTCCGACGAGATGAGCCATACGAAGCTTCCCAACAAGAAGAAGGTCCGCGAGAACCTGCTTGCCATCGCGCGCGACTTCGGCGCGCTGAAGCTCTCGGATGTGAAGAAGCCGCGCGTCGGCGTCGTCGGCGAGATATACGTCAAGTTCGCGCCGCTCGGCAACAATAACCTCGAGCGCTTCCTCAGAAGCGAGGGCGCGGAGGTGATCGTCCCGGGTCTGATGGACTTCCTCATCTTCAAGGTGGACAACCGCGTTGAGGACAGCGTGATATACGGCGGCAAGGCCGCAAAGAAGGTCGTCGCGACCGTACTCCGCAACTATATAATCGGATATCAGGACCTCCTGCGCGAGTGCATAAGCTATGCGGACGGGTACCCCGTCCCCGCGCGCTATGCGGATATCAAGGAGATGGTGAAGGGCTTCCTCGGCTACGGCAACAAGATGGGCGAGGGGTGGCTGCTCACCGCCGAGATGCTCGAGCTGATAAATTCGGGCGTGACGAACATCGTCTGCACGCAGCCGTTCGGCTGTCTGCCGAACCACATCGTCGGCAAGGGTATGATGCGCCCGGTGCGCGAGGCGCATCCGAACGCGAACATCGTCGCGATAGACTACGACCCCGGCACGACCTCGGTAAACCAGGAGAACCGCCTCAAGCTGATGCTCGCAAACGCCCGCCGCGCGCTCGAACGCGCGGAAGCGGCGCAGGACGCGTCCTCCCCGGAGGAGCAGGCGGCGGAACCCGCCGCCGCGGGGGAGTAAAAGCGCCGCTCGGTATATGCGGAGATTTGGAGAAGAGGTTTGGTAGTCGACATTTAAGGAGCAAGCAATGAGCCGATATATCATCAAACCGATGGAGAGCGAGGACGAAATAAACGGCAAGGGATACGTCCACTACAAATCCTGGCAGGAAACCTACACGGGTCTTGTCGACCCCGCATATTTGGAGCGGCACACCCTTGAAAAGTGCATAAATACCGCGCACAAGCGGCCCGACAACATTCTTGTGGCCAAGGACGGAGAAAAAGTGGTGGGGTTTGCGGGATACGGCTCCTATCGGGACGAAACTCTCCCCGAACACGGCGAAGTCTATGCGATCTATGTCCTTGCGGAGTATCAGGGCAAAAAGATCGGATATGAGCTGATGAACGCCGCGCTCGATAGGCTGTCGAATTATAAAAGAGTTGCGCTGTGGGTGCTGAAGGGAAACGACAAAGCAATCCGTTTCTATGAGAGATACGGATTTCGCTTTGACGGGACCGAAGCGGAGATCATGCTCGGCACACCCAACACGGAGCTGAGGATGATTTACAAAAGAGGCTGAAGCGGAAAGGAGTATGAGTTTGCCATGGTATACAAGCTGGAAAGAGCACGGACAGCCGCTATTATCTTAGCTATACTCTTTTATATAGCCGCAAAAATATCGTGCTATTGGACGCCGCTCGGTTGGGAGCATATGATGCATGTGGTGGCGCCGGTAATACTCAGCATCGTCACTACTGCGCAGGAAGCCTTCGGAAAGCACGGCGACGAATTTTGCGTAGGGCTCCTTGCCTTACAGGCAAGCATGCTCGGACTGGCTATACTCTCATCGGTCGTGGCGTACGCTATACATGTACTGTGTAAGATAACCGAAAGAAACGGACTGTCCGGCTGAAAAAGACCGCCCGCACATCGAAAAACGATGTGTGGGCGTTTTTTCAGTATTATTTGGCGGCCGGACGCGTTTGTGTGGGCGGTCTTTTGCGTCCGAAAGGACGAATTTACTTGAAGAGCATGTCGAATGCAGCGTCGTCGTACCTGTCGAAGATATAGTCGCCGCCCTCCGGCGTGGGCGCGCCGGAAAGTCCGGGCGCGCCGGTGAAGACCGCGACGCGCATCCCCGCCGCCTTCGCCGCGAGGACGCCGTTCTGCGAGTCCTCCATGACGAGGCAGTCCGCCGGATCCGCGCCGAAGCGGCGCGCCGCCTCGAGGAAGATGTCCGGGTTTGGCTTCGCGCGCGGGACGTCCATGGCGGTGACGATGGTGTCGAATATCTCGTCGAGGCGGAGCGCGCGCGTCGCCCAGTCGAGCATCTCACCTGTGGAGCTCGTCGCGACGGCGTTCTTCACGCCCGCGGCGCGGAGGCGCGAGAGCCACTCCCCGACGCCGGGGATAAGCCCGTCCACACGCATTATCCCGCGCAGGAGCGCGGCCTTGTGGCCGGCGCAAAGCTCCTCCGCCGTCTGCGGAAGGTCGGGGTACCACTTCTTGACGTTTGCGGAGTTTATCATCGCGGAGGAGCCGATGAAGCTGCGCTTCCGCTCCGGGGAGAGGAACACGCCTATCCCCTCGTAGAAGCGGTCCATCTCCTCCCAGTAGAACTTCTCGCTGTCTATTATAACTCCGTCCATGTCCCATAGGACTGCTTTTATACGCATCGGTTCACCTGTCTCTTTATGTATGGGCGGCGACGCATGGCCGCACCTTGCTGACAGTATATCACGCGGAGGCAAACTTGTAAAGGAAAAGGGCTTGCAATAAACGGCAAATCGTGAGAAAATATATAAAGCGAAACGGGGAGGAGGAGAGGCATTGAAAAGGCTTGCCGCGTTGGCGCTTGCGGCGGCGCTTCTGCTCTGCGGCTGCGGCCCGAGCAGCTATTCGGACATCCATCCGCACCTCGACAGCAGCACCATAACGCACGAGCACAACGGAGAGCTTAAGGCATCGAACTACACCGAGCTGCGCGGCGCCATACTCCACTTCGTGGAAGCGGGACTGGAGGAGGGGACCGTCACCCTCACGGGCTACGACGGGAACGCGGAAAACGACCTCCGCACCGCGTGCAGCGAGGTGACAAACAACGAACCTCTCGGCGCTTACGGCGTGGAGTATATGTCCTACAACTGCGTGAGGGTGCTCGCAAACTACGAGGCAAGCGTCTCTATTACCTATTCGCGCAGCCGCGAGGAGCTTGACCGCATAAAGAGCGTGAGCGGGGCGGCGGACTTCCGCACAGAGCTGCTCTCCACGCTCAGGGATTTCGGCTCGGAGCTTGCGGCGGAGGTCTCCTACTACGTCGAGGAGAGCTACGACGCCGCGAAAATCGTTGCCGGGTACATGGAAAGCGATCCGTTCGTTTCACTCTGCGACCCGTCGATAGAGGTGAACGTCTACCCGTCGAGCGGGCTCAGTCGGATAATCGAGGTGAAGTTCACCTATCCCTACCCCGTGGAAACGCTCCGTGAGCGGCAGAACGCGCTCGAGGACGCGATAGGCGGGATGCTCGCCGACACCGCCGTCGAAGAAGACGGCGCGGCGGAGACGGTGCGCGGCCTCGTCCGCGCGCTCTGCGAGCGGTGTGAGCTCGTGGACGAGCCGGAGTACGACTACTATGACCCGGAGGGCATGGGCGACGTCCGCAACGCTTACGGAGCGCTGGTGGACGGCGCGGCGGCAAGCGAGGGCTACGCACTCGCGCTGTCGGCGCTCTGCGGTGAGCTCGGCATCGAGACGCGCCGCGTGAATGGGCGATGGAACGGCGCGGAGCACAGCTGGAACCTCGTGGAGCTGGACGGGAAGTGGTACCACGTCGACGCCTCGCTCTGCGACCGCTACGCAAACGAAAGCTACCTCTTCAGAACCGACGAGGAGGTGGCGGGCGAGCTGAAATGGAGCCCGCAGGGACTTCCGCAGACGGCGGAGGAGCCGTATTCATGGGAAAACGAGCCTGTTTTCTCCGACGGCGGCGCCGACACGGAAAACAACGGATAAAGGAAAATCAAGACAGGGGGATATGTTATGGCGTTCAGAAATTCCGATGAGGCAAAGCGCACGCAGGGTGAGGTCACATACTTCGTCCGCCCGCAGATAACGGCGGGCGGGGAGGTCTACGACCGCCTCGCGATACAGACGCACTTCGTGGAGCGCGGCGAGAGCTATATCGAGCTGATGAAGAAGTATGTCCTGCCGCTCTACCGTGAGGGGGACATACTCTCGGTGAGCGAGAAGATAATCGGTATGTGCCAGAACAACGTCGTCGAGATGAAGGACGTGAAGCTCGGATGGTTTGCAAAGCATCTTTCCAAGTTTGCGTCCCGCTCGTCCGCCGGCATAGGCATGGACGAGCCGTACAAGCTTCAGCTCGCCATCGACCTCGCCGGCCTGCCGAGGATACTTTTCGCGTGCTTCTGCCACGTCATAGGCAAGCTCTTCGGAAAGAAGGGCGTGTTTTACAAGGTCGCGGGACACGGGATAGCCGGTATCGACGGCTTCTACTCGCACTCCTCCTTTGATGTGTACAAGACGATGGCTATACTCAACCCGCGCGAGCCGGACAAGGTCTGCGCCGAGATAGGCCGTGAGACCGGCATCAACTGCTACATCGTCGATGCGAACGACCTCGAGCGTGAGATACTCGGAGGTCCGGAGAAGCGTCCGGTGAGCGACGAGGTGTTCCTTGAGATGATCCGCGACAACCCGGCGGGCCAGTCGGACGAGCTGACGCCGCTCATACTCATCCGCAAGGCGGAATGATCGCCGGCAGACAGAATAAATAGAGAAGCGCCCGCCGTTTGGCGGGCGCTTCTAGCAGCTTTTTGGTCTTTGGGATACATCACAATTAAGGAAATCTCGGTGTCTCTTCTCCGGATGTAGTCGTCAATGTCGTAATAAGCCTAGTTCCCCGGCGACCGGCCTGCCCAAGGTTGTCTTTCCAGACCCGGGCGAGCCGAAAATAAGCCATCCGAGCCTCCCGTGCGTGTCCGCTGTCGGACTGCCGTATGTTTGCTACGACATCGCGCCGGGCGGCACGCGGACGGGTCAAAGACCCATGCCGGACAGCGCGTCCTCGTCCGCGATAACGGTGACGTCCGGGTGGAGCTGGAGCACCGACGCGGGGCAGCGCGGCGTCACCGGGCCGCAGAGCGCGTTTTGCAGGGCCTCCGCCTTGGATGCTCCGGAGACGACGAGCAGTATCCGCCGCGCGGAGAGTATCCCGCGTATGCCGAGGGTGTACGCACCTGTCGGCTGCGCCTCGCCCTCGTCGAAGAAGCGGCTGTTTGCCTCTATCGTGCTTTCGCTGAGGGTGACGAGGTGAGTGTCGGGGATGAAAGCGTCGCCGGGTTCGTTGAAGCCGATGTGTCCGTTGTGGCCGAGGCCGAGAAGCTGGAGGTCGATGCCGCCGAGCTCCTCCACAAGGTCGTCGTAGCGGGCGCACTCCACCTCGTCGTCCTCGGCGAGGCCGTCCGGCAGGAAGCAGTCGTCCTCGTCGATGTTGATATGCTCAAACAGGTGCTCGTGCATATAGAAGGCGTAGCTCCTCGGGTGCGTCGGCGCGAGGTCCTTGTACTCGTCGAGGTTCACCGTGCGGACACGGGAGAAGTCGAGCTCGTCGCGGCGGTAGCGCTCTATGAGGTCGCGGTAAATGCCTATCGGCGTGGAGCCGGTCGCGAGACCGAGGACGCAGTCCGGCTTCAGCGTCACCTGAGAGGCGATGAAGCCCGCCGCCCTGCGGCTGAGGTCGGAATAGTTCTTTGCGGTAATGATGTTCATAATATCCTCCGAAACGGCGCTTTTGTTGTGTTATATGCGCTCTCTTTTGTAAAATCATAGCACGGCGAGAGACCGAAGTCAATCGGTTTGACAAAATGCGGTAAATCGTTTATAATCTTGTCCGATAGTACACAACCACAGCGCGGCGGACACGGAAGCCGCGCGCCACACAGAGAGGAAAACTATGAAGCTTGAACTGAGAAGGGTAACGGTCGAAGAAAAGCCGATACTCTCTAACCTCATGGAGAAGTACAATTACGACTTCTCACTCTACGACAAGACCGACGTCAGCCCGCTCGGCCTCTACGGCTACGACTGGCTCGACGGCTACTGGACGGCGAAGAACCGCTGGGCGTTCTTCATCGTGGCGGACGGGAAGCTTGCAGGCTTCGTGATGGTAAACGACTACCCGGAGCTTCCGGGGGAGAAGTGCGACTATGCCCTCGCGGAGTTCTTCGTGATGAACAGATATAAGCGGATGGGCGTCGGCTCGTGGGCGGCGCGGACGGCGTTTGACATGTTCCGCGGGCACTGGCAGCTCAAGTACCTGCCGACGAACGTCCCGTCGAAGAAATTCTGGGACAAATTGGTGACGGAGTACACCGGCGGGAAGGGGACGCTTCTCGAGGCCGTCCCCGGCACAGAGTACCACGACGGCACGCCGGGGAATATCTGGCTCTTTGACAACTCGGAGAAATAGTCCCGCGGAGCCTGATGCAAAGCTGCGGTTTTGGGAATGTGTTTTGCATCGGAAGCAGGGACGGAGGATACTATGGCGGAAGAATTTTTAACTCTTATGGCGGACTTGGACGAGATTTCGCAAAAACGTCTGTCTGAGTGGTATGACACGCTGGCAAAGGCAGGATTTGTCGGGACACAGACGCCGGGGCTCCCTTATCACATCAGTTTGGCCTCGTTTCCTCTTGAGAGGGAGGAGAAAGTCGTTGGTTTGATGAAAAAAGCCGCCGCCGAATTCCCGGCAATTCCGGTCCACATCAACCATATCGGCATGTTCGCCGGAGGCAAGGTGCTTTTTGCCGCGCCCGAAAGAAACGCGCAGCTGGATGCGCTTCACGACGCGTGCGAAACGGATAGGGAACGCGTGTGGACGCCGCATGTCACCGTCCTGATAGACGAGCCGGAAGCGGTCTGCTCCGCGCTGTCCCTGTTTTTGCGGTCGTTTTACCCGTTTGTCGGAAATATCGTCCGACTGCATCTCTGCGCCTTCTGGCCAACAAGGGAGATAGCAGCCGTTGAGCTGGGCGGGCGGTAAGTCAGAATAGGCGGGAACATGGATATAGATATAATCTTGCGGAGCTTGATACAAAGCGGAGAAAAAATCGGAAGTTGCGCTTTTGCGTCGTGTTTTCACTTGAGATTTTTTTGGAAGATATACCGTACCTTTTTCCCGAAATATGCCCGCTTTATAAATCGACTGACACGGAGCGATGAGGGTATCAGCGGGATTTTGATCTTGCTTAGATTTGTTTTCCCGACGGCGTGTATGGCGGGAAAACTCCTCTCGCGCAACGTGCGTCGAGACAGCGGAGCTGGCGAGGCGCGAAGCACAGCGCGAGGCTTCGTAAAGTTTCGCCGCGTAAGCGCCGTCCGCGCCTGTTCGCGCGGTTGAAGTTGGCGGCTTTGCCGCCAACTTCGCGCAGGCGGAATTCATTTCCGCCGAGCATTTTAATCGAAAGGGGTCCCCAAGCGGCGCAAAGCGCCGTTTGGGGAAATCCCCCAACAGGAAGAACCGCGGGCTTTACGCCCGCGGTTCTTCCTGTTGGGGGAGTATGAAGAAAAGAAATAATCGAAATGTTACTCGGTGACGATGCGCGCGAGCACCGACGGGTCGGCGGTGCGGTCGTCAAACGGGCGCATGCGGAACTTGAAGGTCGCGGGCTCCTTGAGGTACAGCTTGTACTTCTCAAGCTGCTCCGGTCCGCAGCTTGCCGAGCCGAGGCCGGCCTGCGCCATGTCGATATCGAGGACGGTGCAGTCCGCGTGCTCGAGGAGGTGATCGTGCTCGGCGGCGTCAAGCGCCGCGTCGGTGTAGTCGTGCGCGGTGAAGGTGAAGGGTGCGCTCTCCGCCGTGACGATGAGTCCCATGCCGCGGATGTCGCGGACGGCGACCCAGCGGTTGTCGGTGCGCGCGCCGTTCTCCTGGCAGCGCATGTAGCTCTCGTGGAGCTCCGGCACCTTCGCGCTGTACACGCCTATCGGGCTGCCGGTGCAGCGGTCGACGTAGTTTTCGCCGGGGCCGCGTCCGTACCACGTCACGCGGTCACAGCCGGCGTCGAGGCCCATCGTGACGCCGAGGCGCGGGAAGAACATCCCCTCGACGTACTTCGCATCGACAACGGAATATGTGACCTCGACGGCTATCGAGCCGTCCGGGCGGACGGTCCACTTCGTCGCGGTGTCGAACACCGGGCGGTATGGATAGCTGGCCCAGCGCTGCTCTATCGTGACGACGGCGGCGCCGTTCTCCTCGGTCATGGTCATCGCGGAGGTGGTGCGCGGCTTCAGCACGTCGAGACCGCGGTCGCGCCACATCGAGGAGGCGCGCATGTCGTTGTCGGTGACGGCGCGCCAGAAGTTCAGCGTGAAGGGGCTCGTGATGAGCTCTCTGCCCGCGACCTCCCAGCCGTCGAGCGTGCCGGCAAACTTGTCGAACACTACCGTGAAGTCGCCGCCGTAGACCGAGATGAAGCGGTCATCCTCATCGGTCTCGAGGGTGCCCTCGGCGGGGAAGAGTATCCTGTCGCTCGCTTTCTCCGGCAGGACGAACTGCGAACGGCAGACCTCGAAGCCGGCCTTCGCGTAGAGAGTGTCGTGCTTCAGGGTGAAGACCACGTCGAGAGTGCTCTCGCCTGCGGCGGGGGTGACAGCGGGTATGGAATACTCACGGGTCTCGCCCGGCTTCAGGCTGTCAAGCTCAAGCGAGCCGGAGGAGACGAGATGCCCGTACTGACCCACGCTCCAGTGAGCCTCGAGGTAGTCGGTGGTGGCGTGGAAGAGGCGGCTCGTGAGGCGGAGAAGGGTCGGGTCGTTCTCATGCACGAGCTCGACCGCGACCGGCTCGTAGACCTTCTTGAGCTCGATCATGCCGGGGTGCGGGATGCGGTCGGGGCTGTTGAGACCGTCGTTGCAGAAGTTGCCGTTCGACTTCTTCGCGTGCTGCTTCGGCATGTCGCCGAGGTCCTCGCCGTGGGCTATCCATGTGCTGCCGTCATCCTCGTGGACGCGGACGCCGTGGTCGACCCACTCCCATACGCAGGCGCCCATGAGCTTCGGGTACTTGTAGATGACGTCCCAGTACTCCTTGAGATTTCCGGGGCCGTTGCCCATCGCGTGTGCGTACTCGCAGAGGAAGAAGGGACGCGGATCGTCGCGCTTGCCGTACTCCTCGACCTGCTCGACCGTCGGGTACATCACCGACTCGCAGTCGACGCACGGGTCCCACGGCGCGCGGCGGTGCTCCGCCATAGCCTCCATTATCTTCTGGCGGTTGCCGGAGCTCAGCAGCTCATCCATGTTGAAGCCGCCGGAGTCCTTTGCCGCCTCGTAGTGGACGGGGCGGTCGTCGAGCTCCTTGAAGCGGCGGCTCATGGCGCGGTGATTGTCGCCGAAGCCGCTCTCGTTGCCGAGCGACCACCAAACGACGCAGGCGTGGCTGCGGTCGCGCATGACCATGCGCTCGCCGCGGTCGACATAGGCGTAGGTCCACTCGGGGGAGTCGGAGAGCTCGCTTATGTTCTTGCCGCTCATGCCGTGGCACTCTAGGTCGGTCTCGTCCATGATGTAGATGCCGTACTTGTCACAGAGGTCGAGCCAGCGGATGTCGTCGGTATAGTGGCTCGTGCGGACAAAGTTGATGTTGTGCTGCTTCATCAGAGTGATGTCGCGCACCATCGACTCGACGCTCACCGCCCAGCCGAGGTCGGTGTGGGTGTCGTGGCGGTTAACGCCGCGCGCCTTTATCGGTACGCCGTTCACTTTGAAGAGGACGCCGTCGGTCTCGACCGTGCGGAAGCCGACGCGCATCGGCGCATACGAGCCGTTCGAGGAGACGACGAGGGTGTAGAGGTTGGGCTCCTCGGCGCTCCAGAGCTTCGGGTTTTCGATGTCCATAGTGAGGGTGACTTCGCCGCCCGCGGTGTCGCCCTCGGCCTCGCCTATGACGGTGTCGCCGTCATAGAGGTGCGCGGTGACGTGTCCCTCGCCGCCGAGCTTTACGGCGCTCGTGAGGTGTCCGTGCATGTCGGCGCGGGTGTAGATATCCTCGATGTACCCCTCCTTCGGGGTGGCGGTGAGATACACGTCGCGGAAGATGCCGCTCATGTGCATCATGTCCTGGATCTCGAGGTAGCTGCCGTCCGAGAAGCGGACGACCTTCACCGCAAGCAGGTTCTCGCCCGGCTCGAGGAGCTCGGTGATGTCGAACTCGGCGGGAATGTGCGGCCCCTTCGAGAAGCCGGCCTCTTTGCCGTTGACATAGAACCAGAACGCGCTGCCGACGCCCTCAAAGGTTATCGTGACGCGCTTGCCCTCGAACCTCTCGGGCAGGACGAAGATGCGGCGGTAGAGGCCGGTGTCGTTCTCATCCGGGACATAAGGCGGGTCGATAGGATGCAGATATGGCATGGAGGAGTAGATGGGGTGTCCGTAGCCCTGCATCTGCCAGCAGCCGGGCACGCGTATCGAGCCCCAGTCCTCGAGCGGGACGTAGTCGGGCTGCTCCCAGCCGGCCGGGGTGAGCAGCGGCGATTCGACGAGGCTGAAGTCCCACTCGCCGTTGAGATTGATGTAGTCGCGGGAGAGGGCGCGGTCCATCGTGAGGGCCGAAGCCTCGTCATGATAGAAGAACACCCCCGCTCGCGCGGGCAGGCGGTCGATGTGCTGGACCGACGGGTCCTGCCATATCGGTTTAGCGGCCATACAAAGTTCCTCCGTTCTCTTTGATTTTTTTCGGCGGGAGTATTTTTGTGCAATATTTACAGACAGCGTGGCGCGTTCCCCGCCAATTTACAATTATATACTAAATCAAACGCTTACTAAAGTCAAGGAAACTGCGGCGCGCCGTCCGATTTGAACAAAAGTACAGCCGATTTTTTAGTCCGGGCGGACAGATGAATGAATAAACACATATACGCGCGGGAACGGAGGTAAAGGCCGGATAACATTTCGTATAAGAGTGACCGCAGTCGGCCGAAAACGGCTCCGCCGTGCACAAAAGGAGAAAAACCGACTTTTTGGCAGAAGATGCCATTCGGTCGAAAATACTCGATTTTCGGTGGGAACAGAGAAAATCCGCCACTTCCGGGGCGGATTTTCTAGAGGGCATAATAATGAGATCGGTGGACATAAAAAATAGCAATAAACCTACAACAAGAAGTTATTCACATTATCCACAGACTTATCAACAGGACTGAAACCGTTGCGGGGCAAGACTTTCAGCCTGAATTGAGGATTTTTTCCAAAAGCCGAAAGCGATATTTCGTTTCCGTCCGGATTTGACGCAAGTTTACATAAATAATGAATATGGCCGCTCTGCCGACGATTTTCGCCCGAAGGAAACTTTTCGTGTGTGTCGGGACTTCCGTGAGAAAAAACGCCCCTCGGACGATCCGAGGGGCGCCGGTTCACTGGTCTTCGGCGGTGACGCCGTTTGCGTCCATCCACTCCCGCTGGGCATCCGCGAGGCGCGCGAGGGCGGCGCTGCCGCCGAGGTACCGGTCAAGAGCGAGAAGGTCGGTGTAGGCGGAGTCGGGAGCGCTTCCGCTGTAGCTGCCGTCCGGGAAGCGCGCGCAGTAGAGGCCGCCGCCGGGACGTACCCAGTCCTCTGCGGTGTCCTCGATGCCGAGGAGCATGCGGCGGGCGACGTCTTCCGCCTCGGGTATGCCGGAGCTGTAGAGCAGCAGTGTCTCCGCGAGCTGATCGTTGAGGGCGCAGTGGGTGCGCTTCGAGCCGTCAGGGTGGGAGTAGTCGTCCACGAGGAGCCCGCCGTTCGCGGTCTCGTCCGAGCGGGTGAGCGCGTGGAAGCAGAGGTAGAGGACGTAGTTTTCGGCGCTCTCGTCAAACGTGTCCGCGCCCAGCTTTTCGCCGAGCGCGAGCAGACCCGCGGCAAGGTCGGTGTTGGCGCGGGCGTCGTGGAAGCCCGCTCCGACGCTGTAGTCATGTTGAAGCTGCTCGCTTCGGGGCGCAGTGGGGATAAAGCCCGCCTCGGAGCTTTCGTCAAACGTGCCGCCGAGCAGCTCCGGCGGGATAATGTCGGGGTACTCGAAGGTCAGGTAGCGAACGGCGTCAGGAGAGTCGACAAGCTCGGAGAGGGTGGAGAGCTCGAGATCACCGCGCTGTATGTCGAGCATCGCCGCGGCTATCCGGAGCGCATCCGGGTCGTCACAGCGGCGCGCGATATCGACCGGAGTACTGGCCGCGGGATCGAGATAGAAGCAGCCGTCCCCGGACGGGGAGTAGTCCTCGGGGGAGGTGCGGTAATAGCCGGAGGGCGCCATGCGGTCGTCCGCGCCGAGCTTGTCCACCTCGCAGTCGTAGAGCCACTGAGGGACGTCCTCATCTGCGGGGAAGGCTCCCTCCGACGCATAGACCCACCAGACGGAGCTGACGTGGCCCTCGTCCTTCGGTCTGTCAAATTCCAGAGTTACGCTGTTCCGGCGGAGCGACGCCGTGCCGTTGCGCTCCTCAACTGCGGTGATCCCGAACGGATCGTTCGGCGTTCCGTCTATGACCGCGCCGAGCGGAGCTTCGACGAGCATCCCAAGCCCGCCGGGGCCGCTCTGCACGAGGAGCGGAGAGCGCTCGTCGCCCGGGTCGAGCCGGACGGCGGACGCGCCCGCACCGCAGTCGAGCGAGAGCGTGAAGGGAATGCGGCTCGTCTCACACCAGAAGACCGAGCCTTCCGGGAAGATGAAGGCGCGCGCATAGCCGCGGGAGCTGTTCACCTGATACGGGCGGATATCGCCGTCCTTCGTGGCGATGGGGTCAAGACGGTCAATGAGCACCTGACCGGTGCCCGAAAGGAAACCGGCAAAGAGCGGCTCCTCCTCCAGAAGAGCGCGGTCCTCCTCCGACATGTTCTCCGGCAGCGCATCGGGGAAGCCCGCCGGGTCGGGGAGAACAAACAGGACGAGCGCCAGCAGACCTGTCACGGCAAGCACCGCGAGCGAGGCGAAAAACATTCTCCTTTTCATTTTACGCTCCTTTCCGCACCGGAACGGTGCGCGGCTCCAACAACTCCGCAAAGGACGTTTTTTAAGAGAAATCGCGTTATTATTTATCCGAGGACATAGCCCGCGACGAGGCGGAGCGTCGCCTCGATGCCGCGGCGGTGCGTCCGCTCGTAGCCGTGGCTCGCGTAGACGCCGGGACCGATACAGGCGTGGCGGAGGTGGTACCCCGCGCCGACGGCGGCGTCCGCGTCCGAGCCGTAGAAGGGGTAGACGTCGAGCGCGTGGGGGATGTCGTCCCGCACGCAGACGTCCTTCAGGGCGGAGACGAGGCCGTAGTCGTAGGGCCCGCCGCCGTCGAGGACGCATATCGAGACCTCACGCTCGGTGCAGGCGAGGTCGTCCCCGACGCAGCCCATGTCGACCGCTATCATCTCGGTGCAGCCGTCCGGAAGACCGCTCGCCGCGCCGGTGCCGACCTCCTCGTGGCAGGTGAACATCAGCCAGAGCGTGCGGGGAAGGAGCGGCGCGCGCTCGCTTATCAGCTTCGCGAGGGCGAGGAGCACCGAGCAGCCCATCTTGTCGTCGATATAGCGGCTCTTGATGTAGTCGTCGCCCGAGACGCGGAAGCGCGGGTCGAACGCGACGATGTCGCCGGTCTCGACGCCCGCGGCCTTGGTCTCATCCGCGGAGGAGGTGACGATGTCAAGCACGACCTGCATCTCCTCGAGGGTGCGCTTCGTGTCCGAGAGCTTCGCGCCCGCGACGTGGCTCGAGGGCTCGTTCATCTGGAAGGTGTCGGGGATCTCACGGCCGCCGCGGGTCATCACGGTGCAGTTCTCCGCCTCGTAGCTGCCGAGGGCGGGACCGCCGAGGCGCGCAATGCGGAGGCGTCCGTCCGGCTTCACCGAACGCACCATCCCGCCGAGCGTGTCGAAGTGCGAGGAGAGGAGGATGCCGTCTCCGTCGCCGCCGACGCGGCAGAGGACGTTGCCGCGGTTCGTTATCACCGGCTCGAAGTCGAACCTGCGCAGCTCGGACGCTATCCACTCCGCCGCGCGGCGGGTGTAGCCGGTAGGAGAGGGAATGGCGACCAGCTTTCCGAAGGTCTCGATCATGTAGTCGGTGTACTTTGATTCGATATACATAGCGTTCCTCCAAACTTAAAAGTCTTACCTGCCCGGTTTGTCAACAAAGCCTCGCAGAGAATGCGCCCGCGGACCTGTACCGCATCCGACCATCTACCGGGCGCATCAGACCTCGGCGCTTCGCGCCGACGTCTCAACAAAGCCTCGCAGAGAATGCGCCCGCGAACCTGTACCGCATCCGACCATCTACCGGGCGCATCAGACCTCGGCGCTCCGCGCCGACGTCTCAACAAAGCCTCGCAGAGTTTCGCGCCAACGGCGCGAAATAAAGTCAAATCCGTAAATTTCGGCGGCGTGTACGGCGAAATTTACACCTCTCGCGGAGCGTGCGTCGATTTTCCGCCGAAGGCGGAAAACTCGGCGCGTAGCGGAGTGTTGCCGCCGGCAGGGCTTCGCTCTGTCCGACGGCCTCGCGGGAAATTGGTAAGCGAGCGAAGCGAGCGCGATTTCCCGCGAAAGCTAAAAGTTTTCTTTTATCCGCTCGAGCGCGCGGAGCGAGTTCTCGAGCGTACCGAAGCTCGTGAGGCGGAAGTAGCCCTCGCCGCACGGTCCGAAGCCCGAGCCGGGGGTGCCGACGACCTGCGCGCGGTCGAGCAGCGCGTCAAAGAACTCCCACGAGGTCATGCCGTTCGGCGTCGCGAGCCAGACATAGGGGGAGTGTACCCCGCCGTATACCTCAAAGCCGAGGGCCTGAAGTCCCTCGCGGAGGGTCTTTGCGTTGTTCTTGTAGTAGGCGATGGACTCCATGGCCTGCTTTGCGCCCTCCGGCGTGTATATGGCCGCCGCGCCGCGCTGGGAGATGTAGCTCGCCTCGTTGAACTTGGTGGTCTGGCGGCGCGCCCACATCGCGCGGAGGCTCTGCCCGTCGAAGACAAGGTCGTTCGGTACGACGGTGAAGCCGCAGCGCACGCCGGTGAAGCCGGCGGTCTTGGAGTAGCTGCGGAACTCGACGGCGCAGCGCTTCGCCCCGTCTATCTCGTATATCGAGCGGGGCATGTCGCCTTCGATGAAAGCGCAGTATGCTGCGTCGTAGAGTATGACCGAGCCCTCGCGGAGGGCGTAGTCGACCCACGCCTTCAGCTCGTCGTAGCCGATGTGTGCGCCGGTCGGGTTGTTCGGGAAGCAGAGGTAGATGATGTCCGCGTGCTCCTTCGGCGGCTCCGGAATGAAGCCGTTCGAGGCGACGCAGGGCATATAGATGAGCTTACTCCAGCGCTCGCCGTCAAAGTCGCCGGCGCGGCCGGCCATGGCGTTCGAGTCGACGTAGACGGGGTAGACCGGGTCGCAGACGGCGACGGCGTTGTCGCGGTCGAAGAGCTCAGCGAAGTTGCCGGTGTCGCTCTTCGCGCCGTCGTTGATGAAGACCTCCTCGAGCGCGAGGTCGACGCCGAGCGGCTTGTAGTCCTGCTCGATTATCGCACGCCGGAGGAAGGAGTAGCCGAAGTCCTCGCCGTAGCCCTTGAAGGTGGCGGCGCTGCCCATGTCCGAGACGGCGGCGTGCATCGCGTCTATGACGGCGGGGACGAGCGGGAGCGTGACGTCTCCTATCCCGAGGCGTATGACCTCTGCGCCGGGGTGGCTCTCGAGGTACTCGTTCGTCTTTACGCGGACGGTGTAGAAGAGGTAGTTTGACTGCATCTTGCGGAAGTTGTCATTCAGTTTCATTGATTTTTCCTCCTGACCAAGGGGTATTTTCGGGTTTTAGATGTCTATGCTGCCGGTGAACACCTCGGCGGCGGGGCCGGTCATATAGACGTGGTTGTCGTTCCTGTCCCACTTGATGTGAAGCGTGCCGCCGAGGCAGTGCATCTCCGCCTCGCCGTCCGAGAGACCGAGCAGCGTCGCCGCGACGAGCGACGCGCAGTTGCCGGTGCCGCAGGCGAGCGTCTCGCCGGTGGCGCGCTCCCAGGTGCGGATGATAATGCTGTCGCGCGACTCCGCACGGATGAAGTGGACGTTGGTGCGGCGGGGGAAGGCGGGGTGCGTCTCTATTCTCATGCCGACCTCGCGGACGGGGAAGGACGCGGGGTCGTCCACCACGACGACGGCGTGCGGGTTGCCCATCGACACGCAGGTGACGCGGTAGGTGACGCCGTCCGCGTCGAGCGGGACGTCGACGGCGCGCCCGTCGCTGCCGTGGAGCTCGGTGGGTATCATCTGCGGGAGCAGTATCGGCTCGCCCATGTCGACAGTCGCGCCGGTGCAGACGCCGTTCTCGATGTGCAGATAGAGGGTCTTGACGCCCGCGAGCGTGTCGACAGTTATGACGTCGCGGTCGACGATGCCGTGGTCGTAGAGATACTTGCCGACGCAGCGGATGCCGTTGCCGCACATCTCGCTCCGCGGTCCGTCGTAGTTGTACATATCCATAAAGCAGTCCGCCACGGGGCTCGGTTTGATGAAGATGAGACCGTCCGAGCCTATTCCGAAGTGGCGGTCGCTCAGTCTCCTTGAAAGCTGCTCGGGATTTTGCACGTCCGCCTTCTCATGGAAGCAGTCGACGTATATGTAGTCGTTGCCGCAGCCGTGCATCTTGGTAAAACGCATCTGAAAAGCGCCTCCTTAGTCGATTGACATACACATAAATACTACCACATTCTACGCACTAACACAAGAAAAAGACAAAACAAAAAGCAAGTTCATGTTCCGTCGGTTATTCGTAAATATTATCACTCGCGGCGGTAAAGCGCCGAACAAGCCGTCAGGACGGCGGCAAAGCGAGCCGCAGCAAAAAAACGAGGCCGCCGGAGCGGTCTCGTTTCTGCAATGTCTGAAATTCGAGTGTCACGCGGTGGGAAGCACTCTGCCGCCGCCGACGAAGTAGCGGGTGTAATATCCGCCGTCGAGCGAGGAGATGGCGAGCGGATTTCCGGGGGAAACCGCGTGGATGAACTGATTGTTGCCGATGTAGATGCCGACGTGGCTCGCGCGGCGGGCGGTGCCGTTATTGAAGAAGACCAGGTCGCCCGGGATGAGCTCTGCCCTCTTTATCACCGTGACCTTGTCCATCTGGGTCGAGGCGCCGGGATTAAGGGTGTAGCCGAAGTTCTTGAAGACGTAGTACACGAAGCCTGAGCAGTCAAAGCCGGTGGAGGGGGAACGTCCGCCGTAGGTGTAGCGGGTGCCGATATACTGCTTTGCGAAGTTGATGAGCTTTGTGCGAAGATCGCTCACGCCGTCGGCAGAGGCTGGGACAAAGTCGGTGCTCTCGGCAGCTGCGGCGGGCTCCGCCGCGGGAGCCGGAGCGGTGTCTGCCGAAAGGACCGCCGTCGGGACGACGTATTCGGGGTGGATGAAGCCCTCGATGTCGTTTGCGAGGACGTGGTACCAGCCGCCGGACACGCCGAGTATGACGACCTCGGAGTTCTCAATGAGCTGTCCGAGCACGGTGCTCGTCGTATTGGCTTCGGCGCGGAGGTTGACGACCGACGCAGTGACCTTGCCGGTGTACGGCGTTTCGAAAGCGGCGGTGTCCGAATGGGTGAGATATGCGGTGGACATGTAGCCCTCTTTGCTGCCGCAGCTGACCTTGCACCACTCGGTGCCGAATTCGGTTATGATGACCTCAGAGCCGTTCGGAAGCACGGATATGGTGTCGGACGAGGTGCTCGCGGCGGAGCGGAGGCGCAGTCCGTTGGATGTGTTGACAGTCCCTGCCTCGACGGCGTCCGCAGAGCAGGCGAAAATCGCGAGAACCAGAAGCGACGCCGCACAGATCAGTATCTTTAAACTTCTTTTCATCTTGCGCCGCCTTATGCCTTCAGCGCCCGGGAGAGCCAGACGCTTGCGAGGTCGAGAGCAGGGTAGAGCCCGTCCTTCTCGGCACGTTTTTGGACACGGTCGCGGGTGTGAACGTCCTCACCGGTGGCCTGAAGCTGGAGAGAGACCTTATCCGCCACCTCGAGGTCGCCGACCTGCTTGGTGGATATGATTCTGAGCATCGCGATATAGGGGTCGGTAATGTTTCCGTAATACAGTGTGTTGCCGCTCCGCACGAGAGGATACCCGCGCCAGGAAAGTTCGGCCGTCTTTTTCTTCGCCATTGATATCTCCTTTCAGATACGCTCCGAAGGTTGTAACTATTTTGTAACTATTTTATCACCGGCGGGCGGCGGTGTCAATAGCGGAAAGCAAAATAAATCCCGTAAAAGACAATTAATTTTATTATAACCGGGAATAATCGGCAGCAATTTCCACATTTGGCAGAAAAAGCCTGTAAAATGAAGTAAAAAACGGCACACAAAAAGGAACATAGCGTCCCGCACGGCGGCACCCATGGGAGAGCGCAGGTGCGGATGCCCGCCGAAAGGGCCGGATACGGACAAAAAAGCCGGGACGCTTTCTCAAGAGAAAGCGCCCCGGAGGATTTCGATACGCTGCTATTAAAGTGAGTTACTTTTCCGATTCCTCGATGCCGAGGTAGCTCCGCACGAGCTCCTGCATCAGCTCGTCACGGTCGAGGCGGCGGATGAGGCTCCGCGCGTTCTTGTGATTTGTGATGTAGGTCGGATCCTCGCTCAGCAGATAGCCGACTATCTGATTGAGGGGATCGTAACCCTTCTCCTGAAGGGAACTGTAAACGGCGCGCAGCGCTTCACGCATGGGGATACGGTGTTCGTCGTCAATGGGTGAGAATTTGCGCGTCGCGTCCATACGGCTGCCTCCTTGAAAATCGAAAAACTGTTCTATGCTTGTATTGTAACTCTTTTCTTTTTGATTGTAAATAGACGTATTGAAATTTAATCTGATTGTAATATTTCGGGGCAATCGGTCAAAAGACCGGAGAATCAGCGCAGCGATGCGCCGTGCTCGTCCTCGAGAGCCTTGAGCGCCGCGCCGAAGCACGCGTCGACCTCGGCGTCGGTGAGGGTGCGGTCGTCCGCGCGGAACTCGAGCGAAATGGCGACGCTCTTGAAGCCGTCGGCTATGTGCTCGCCCTGATAGACGTCAAAGACCTCCGCTTTCACGAGCAGCCCGCCCGCGGCGTTCCGCACGGTGCGGATGAGGTCGCCCGCGGGTATATCCTCCCGGCAGACGACGGCCATGTCGCGCGAGGTGGACGGGAAGCGGGGGAGAGGTTTGAAGGTCGGGTCGCCCGCGTCGAGCGCGCATATCGCCTCAAAGTCAAGCTCGGCGATATACAGTCCGGCGTCGACGCCGTAGCCCTCGGCCACGGTCGGGTGTATCTGCCCCGCCTTGCCGACGAGGACGCCGTCCGCGCGTATGGCGGCGGCGCGGCCGGGATGGAAGGTCGCGTCGTCGCGGAGGGCCTTCCACTCGAGGCCGGTGACATGCAGGCCGGCAAGCAGAGCTTCGATGTCGCCCTTGAGAGTGAAGAAGTCGTACTCCCCGCCGTAGGCTGCGAGGGTGAGACGCTTGGGCTCGGAGCAGGAGCCGTCGCCCTTCGGAAGATAGACCTTCGCGAGCTCGTAGAGCCGCGCCTCCGGCACGCGGGAGGCGCAGTTCTTCGCCGCGACCTCGAGCATTGAGCCAAGGGTGGTTGTGCGCATCACGGAGCGGTCCTCTCCGAGGGGGTTGAGTATCTTCATGGTGTTGCGGAGAGGCGAGTCCTCCGGCAGGTGCAGACGGTCGGCAAAGCTCGGAGAGGTGAAGGAGTAGGTCAGAACCTCGGTGTAGCCGAGCGCGCGGGCGAGAACGCCGGCGCGGTTCTCCGCCGTCTGGCGCGGAGTGTAGCCGCCGAGGGTAGCGGCGCCCATCGCGAGGGTGGTGTCGAGCTCGTCGTAGCCGTACATGCGCGCGACCTCCTCCGCGAGGTCGGCCATCATGCTGACATCCATGCGGTAGGACGGGACGTGGACGACATAGCCGTTCTCTTCGCGCTCCACCGTGAAGTGCAGGCGGCGAAGAGCCTCCGCCATGTAGTCCTCCGAGAGGTCGCAGCCGAGAAGGGCGTTTATCCGCTCCCACTCGAGCGGAACGGTGGTCTCGGTGTAGTGGGTGTTGTTGATGTCGATATAGCCGTCCGCGACTTCGCCGCAGCCGAGCAGCTCGACGAGCTCACAGGCGCGGTCGACGGCGGGTATCGTGTTCTCCGGGTCGAGCCCCTTCTCGAAGCGGGAGGAGGAGTCGGTGCGCATACCGAGCGCGACGGCGGTGCGGCGCACCGACGCGCCGTCAAAGTTCGCGCTCTCGAAGACGATGGTGGTCGTCTTGTCGGTTATCTCGCTTATCGCGCCGCCCATGACGCCGGCGACGGCGCTCGCCTTGTGCTCGTCCGCTATGACGAGCATGTCGGGGGTGAGGGCTCTTTCCTTCGAGTCGAGGGTGGCCATCGTCTCGCCGGGATCCGCGCGGCGGACGACTATCTGCCCTCCGTCGAGACAGGCGTAGTCAAAGGCGTGCATCGGCTGGCCGTACTCTATCATGACATAGTTTGTGATGTCGACGATGTTGCTTATCGGGCGGACGCCGGCGGCGCGGAGCCGCTCGCGCATCCACTTCGGGCTGGGGCCGATCTTCACGTTCTTAACGACGCGGGCGGTGTAGCGCGGGCAGAGCTCCGGCTCGCGCACCTCGACCGAGAGCATGTCGCCGATATGTCCCGCGCCGCCCTTGACCGAGGGCGTGTGGAGCGAGAGAGGACGGCTGAAGGTCGCGGCGGCCTCGCGCGCGAGGCCAATGACCGACAGGCAGTCGGGACGGTTCGGGGTTATCTCGAACTCGACGATGTGGTCGTCAAGGCCGAGTATAGGACGGATGTCGTCGCCAAGCTTGTAGTCCTCGGGCAGGACGTCCATGCCGGGGGCGTTCAGAAGGAGTATCCCGTCCGGGTCGCCCGCGGGAAGGTCGCGCAGGTCGAGCCCGAGCTCGCCCATCGAGCAGAGCATACCGTTCGACTCGACGCCGCGCATGACGGTCTTCTCGATGTGGGGATGGGTGGTGTTCGGAAGGTCCGCTCCGCAGAGCGCGACCGGAACGACGCAGCCGGGGGTGACGTTGGAAGCGCCGGTGCAGATAACGAGGTCCTCGCCGTCTCCCACGTCGACATGGCAGACGACGAGCTTGTCGGCATTCGGGTGCTTCTCCACGGACTTCACGAGGCCGACGACGACGTGCGTCGTCGCTTCGCCGCAGTCGGTGACCGTCTCTATCTTCGAGCCGGTCATAGTCATGCGCTGATAGAATTCGCGGTCGCTCACGTCGGAGACGTCAACAAACTCGCGGAGCCATTTTCTTGAAAGATTCATACCGCTCTACCTCCCTTAAAACTGCGTGAGGAAACGCATGTCGTTGTCGAAGAACAGGCGCATGTCGCTCACGCCGTAGCGCCACATGGCCATACGGTCGGTGCCGAGGCCGAATGCAAAGCCGGAGTATTCGTCCGGGTCGATGCCGCAGATGCGCAGCACGTTCGGATGGACCATTCCGCAGCCGAGCATCTCTATCCATCCCTCGCCGTGGCACATCCGGCATCCTTCGCCGTGGCAGTTGAAGCACTGGAGGTCCATCTCGGCGGAGGGCTCGGTGAACGGGAAGTGGTGCGGGCGGAAGCGGATGCGCGTATCCTCGCCGTATATCTTCTTGAAGAGCATGTCGAGCGTGCCCTTCAGGTCGGTGAACTTTATCCCCTTGTCGACGACAAGCCCCTCTATCTGGTGAAACATCGGGCTGTGTGTGGCGTCGACCTCGTCCTTGCGGTAGGTGCGGCCGGGGGCGATGATGCGGAAGGGAGGCTTGTGCGTCTCCATATACCTCGCCTGCATCGCCGAGGTCTGGGTGCGGAGCAGGACGTCGGGGGAGAAGTAGAAGGTGTCCTGCGGCTCGCGGGACGGGTGGTTTTCCGGGGTGTTCAGCGCGGTGAAGTTGTAGAAGGTCGTCTCGACCTCCGGGCCGTCGATTATCTCGAAGCCCATGCCGATGAATATCTCCTTCACCTCGTCAAGCAGCGACGTCATCGGGTGCTTATGCCCGAGCTCGCGGTGCGAGCCGGGAAGAGTCACGTCGACGCGTTCGCTCTCGAGCTTGCGCGCGAGAGCCTCCTCCGCGAGCGCCTTACCGCGGACTTCGAGCTCCTTTTCGATGAAACCGCGCACGTCGTTTGCGAGGGCGCCCATCTTCGGCCGCTCCTCGGCGCTGAGGGAGCCCATCTGCTTCAGTATCGCAGTCAGCTCGCCCTTGCGGCCGAGAAAGCGGACCCTCAGCTCCTCCAGCTGCTCGGAACTTTTCGCCGCCTCCAGCGCTTCGAGCGCTTCGCGGCGCAGAAACTCAAGTTTTTCCTGCATAATATGACCTCCTGTGATGTAATGGCACATTCGACTTTTCCGTCCTCCCGTCCGCCGAGGGAGGGACGGGAGCGCGCTTCTGCTGCGGCGCGAAAGCAAACAAAAAGCCTCCGCCCGCATTGGGGCGAAGGCAGACTTCGCGGTACCACCCAACTTCGGCGCAGGAGTATTCCGCGCCCTCGTCTGCGCTGTAACGTGCGCCCACGTCGCGGCCTACAGGCACGGGCTTTCAGCCGCGCGACTCGCGGGTGAACTTCGCGGCTTCGCGGCGCGGCAGGGCTTTCAGCCCCCGACCCCGCCTCTCTTGGCGCGCTCCGCCGTTACTCTCCCGGTCGCAGTCTTTCGCTATTTACAGATTGTAGCACCCCGCAGCCGGGTTGTCAAGCCGTTTCCGGCGCTTTTCGGAGATTTGGGGCAGATTTGCGGAGTTAGGAATCCCGCGCGGGGAAGACCTCCGCGCCGCCGCGGAGCACGCGGCGCACTCCGCGCTCGACCTCGCGGCGCGGGCGCATGACCTCCCGCCCGCAGCCGAGGCAGCGGAGCTTGAAGTCTGCTCCGACGCGGGTGACCTCCCACTCGAAAGCGCCGCAGGGGTGCGGCTTCTTCAGAACCAGCGTGTCGCCCGGGCGTATATCCATATTCTATCCCTCTTTCGCAAATAAACCGGCGTAAAGCCGGACAAAATACCCTCGAAATTTAATGGGAGGGGATACTTTGGACAAATTCATCACGGCGGTGGTCGACACACCGGACGAGGCGGACTTCATCCGCGGAAGACTGCATGCGAACGGGGTACGCTTCTCCCGCTTTGACGTCACACCGACGCACAGACCGTATCGGTCGGACGATGTCGGCGTGCTGATAAACCCGTACAACTCGATATTTTCAAACAATATCGGTGAAAACTGGGGCTCGCTTGCCGGGGCCAACATGGGCAAGTTCGGCGGCTTTCTCTACACGAGGCCGGCGGGCGAGACAAGCGGACTTTCGGCGGCCTTCGCGGGTGCGGACGAGGATGTGCCGGTGTCGCGCGAGGTTCTCGTGCGCGCGCTCGTCGACGCGCACGACGTCAGAACGGCCGTGTCGGTCCTTTCAAACTGTCATGCGGCGCACATCCGCGTGAGCTAGTGCGGCGGCTCTCCGGCGGACAGGTATTTTTTCGCGTCCCCCGCAATATATTGGCTTGTAGAAAAGCAAAGCTGCGGAAGGGACGGGAAATATGCGGGAAAAATATCTGCCGGAGGGCTATCGCGTGGGCTCGGAGGAGAACCGCGAGTTCATAGGCTCGGAGGAGGGCCTTCGCCGGGCGGCGGCGCTCGGAAGGATACTCGAGGCGCGCGCCGTCCGCTGTGACGCGGAGCGGAACCTGTACGTCGACCTCGGCGGCCGCGTCGGAGTGATACCGCGCGCCGAGGCTGCCATGGGGCCCGGCGTGCGCGACATAGCGATAATCTCGCTTGTGGGGCGTTACGTCTGTTTCAGGCCGGAGGAGCGCGGAGGAGAAGTGATCCTCAGCCGCCGCGCGGCTCAGGAGGAGGCGTCCGACGCGCTGATGGCGCTGTCGCCGGGGGACGTGCTGCCGTTCCGGGTGACGCATCTCGAGCCGTTCGGGGCATTCGTGGACATCGGGTGCGGCACGGCGAGCCTTATCGGTATAGAGAACATCTCGATAAGCCGCATCTCGCACCCGGCCGACCGTTTCAGGGTGGGTCAGGACGGCTATGCCGCCGTGCTCGGAATAGACCGCGAGCGGCGGCGGGTGAACCTCACCCACCGCGAGCTGCTCGGGACGTGGGAGCAGAACGCCGCACGCTTCGGCACGGGTGAGACGGTCGCGGGCGTGGTGCGCGGAGTGGAGGAATACGGGACGTTTATCGAGCTCGCCCCGAACCTCTCCGGCCTCACCGAGCGGCGGGAGGGCCTTTCCGAGGGCGACGGCGTCTCGGTATACATAAAGTCGATAAACCCGGAGCGGATGAAGGTGAAGCTACTCGTCATAGAGCGCTTCGAGGCGGCACCCTCGCCGATGGAGTATTTCATCACCGACGGACATATCGACTACTGGCGGTACAGCCCGCCCGGCTGTACGAAAAAGACGGTGGAGAGATACTTCATCTGAAAGTCTTTGCCGCAGTCCTTATAAGCCTCGCGGAGTTTCGCGCCGATAGGCGCGAAATAGATTAAAATCATTTTCGGCGGCGGCGTGTACGTCGCCGAAAATACCCTGCGCGTAGCGCGCGTCGAAGGCGGCGAAGCCGTCGAGGCGCGAAGCGGAGCGTTCTCGCGGCAAATTGGTAAGCGAGCGAAGCGAGCGCGATTTGCCGCGACTTTTCTAAACGGGCCTTGCCCGTTTAGAAAAGATACTCAAATTCCAAATCGCCGATGCAGACGGTGTCGCCCTCCTGTATCCCCATGGCCTCGAGGCGCGCAAACATCCCGCTCGTGCGGAGCATACGTTCAAACCACATGCGGCTCTCGTAGTCGTCGAAGTTGACGCTGCCGCCGATGCGGTCTATCCAGTCGCCCTCGAGGATGTAAACGCCGTCCTCGTGGCGGACGGTGACGTCCTCCGGCCGTCCGGGCTCAAGGTCGGGCTCGACGTACTCGGGCTCGTAGTACTCCACGGGAGGCAGGTCGGCAAGGCGGCGCGCTATCGCGTATATGAGCGCCTGCACACCCATGCCGGTGGCGGCGGATATCTCGCAGACCTCGAGGCCGTGCTCCGCCGCATAGGCGCGGAATTTCGCCGCCGCCTCGTTTGTCTCGTCCGCGAGGTCGCACTTGTTCGCCGCGACTATCTGCGGGCGGGAGGCAAGAGCTTCGCTCCAACCGGCGAGCTCCGAGTTTATCGTCTCGAAGTCCTCTACGGGGTCGCGCAATTCGCTGCCGGATATGTCGACGAGGTGGACGAGCAGCCGGCAGCGGTCGATGTGGCGGAGAAAGTCGTGGCCGAGTCCCGCGCCCTCCGCCGCACCCTCGATTATGCCGGGGATGTCGGCGAGCACAAAGCTCGTCGTCTCGTCCACGCGCACGACGCCGAGATTGGGTTGGAGGGTGGTGAAGTGGTAGTTGGCTATCTTCGGGCGCGCGGCGGAGACGACGGAGAGCAGGGTGCTCTTGCCGACGTTCGGGAAGCCGACGAGGCCGACGTCCGCTATGAGCTTCAGCTCGAGGAGAATTTCGCGCGCCTCGCCTTTGAGGCCGTTCTTTGCAAACCGCGGTGTCTGGCGCGTCGGAGTGGCGAAGTGGCGGTTGCCCCAGCCGCCGCGGCCTCCGCGCGCCGCGACGTAGTCAGCGCCGTCCGACATGTCGTGCATGACGGCGCCGCTCTCCGCGTCCCGGACGACGGTGCCGCGCGGCACGCGTATGACGAGATCTTCGCCGTGCCGCCCGCTGCACCGCTTGCCCTGTCCGTTCTCGCCGTTCGGGGCGGCGTATTTGCGCTGATAGCGGAAGTCCATGAGAGTCGCCATGTGGTCGTCGACGCGGAGGACGACGTTTCCTCCGTCACCCCCGTCGCCGCCGTCCGGCCCGCCGGCCGCGACGTACTTTTCGCGGTGGAAGCTCACCGCACCGTTGCCGCCGTCTCCACCGCGTATCGAAATTTTCGCCGTGTCAATAAACATTGTATACCTCCGAGCGGATTTATAGTCTGCCGTCAGCTATAATGCCCGCTTTACGGAAAAACAGGCGGCAGAATTGCCGCCTGTTAAGCCTCTCGAAATTATCCGCCGCGTTCCGCTTTGAGATACGCCGGTTTTTCCTGCGGCTCATACTGCGGAAAAACCGGCTGCGCGGAGCGGCGGCTTTGCGTAAAAGTCCGCAGAGGACTTTTTCCGTTTACTGAGCCTCTACCTCGTAGACCGAGACCTGCTTGCGGTCGCGGCCGAGACGCTCGAAACGCACCTTGCCGTCAACAAGCGCGAAGAGGGTATCGTCGCCGCCCTTGCCGACGTTCGTGCCGGGATGGATCTTGGTGCCGCGCTGACGCACGAGGATGTTGCCCGCGAGGACAAACTGACCGTCCGCACGCTTCGCCCCGAGACGCTTCGACTCGCTGTCGCGGCCGTTGCGGGTGGAACCGACGCCCTTCTTGTGAGCGAAGAACTGAAGCCCTATTCTAAGCATTTTGCTCTACCTCCGTTACAGATATATTTTCGGGATATTCCTCGCAGAGCTCGCGCGCGAACGCTTCAAAGCCCGCGAAGATGTGCCCCGCCGCCTCCGCCTCAAGAGAGAGGAAGGTGCGGCGGTCGTCTGTCATGACCTTCACGCCGATGCCACGAGCCTCGAGCTGCGCGCACATCAGGCGAAACGACGCCGTAACCGCCGCGCAGACGATGTCCTCGCCCGCGTCGGCATAGCCGCTGTGACCCTCCGCCTCTACGCGGACGATACGTCCGGCGCGGCGGGTGAGAGTGATGCGGGTCACTTATGCGGTGATGGTCTCTATCTGGAGACGGGTGTACGGCTGACGATGACCGTGACGGCGGCGATAGTTCTTCTTCGCCTTCATCTTGTAGACGACAATCTTCTTCGATTTGCCGTTCTTGATGACCTTTGCCGTGACCTTCGCACCCTCGACCGTGGGCGTGCCGAACTTCGACTCGCCTCCGTCGACTATCGCGAGGACGCTGTCAAAGCTGACGGTCTCTCCCTCGGCGGCCTCAAGGCGCTCGACGAATATGACGTCGCCCTCGGTGACCTTGTACTGCTTGCCGCCGGTCTCAAAAATTGCTACCATTTGAGTAAAAACCTTCTTCCGTTTCATTCTCGCTCTTGCGGGCGGGCATACGCCGCTTACGGACCCGCTCAATGCGGCAGATAATATTATAGCGGCGGAAACCGCGATTGTCAACCGTTTTGAGGAAAAAAGTTTTATTTTGCGGTGTGTGGCGCGGAGCCTGCGGCGGTGCGCTGAGAAGCCCGCTCTGCCGCCGCCGGAGGGCAAAATCGCCCTTGAAAGGGGCGCGGACATGTGATACAATATGCGTTAATTGAAATCTTCCGGCGGCAATATGCCGGAGGTGAGCGCGGGAAAGATGATTCCCGCGGCGCATTGTCCGCGCAGGGCGGCGCGGCATATACATATATGTATTATACACGCACGGGCGCGGAGATGCAAGCCCGTGCGGAAAATGTCCGCCAAAGGAGGACTTATCTGTGGAAAACAGCTATTCGACAGCGAAAAAAGTGTCGATCATGACCATGATAGCAAACGCCGTGCTGGCGGCGGTGAAGCTTGCGGTGGGATTCCTTGCGCACAGCGTCTCGGTGATAAGCGACGGCGTGCATACCGTCTCGGACGTCGCGACGACCGTGGCGGTGCTGCTCGGGCTGCGGCTCGCCTCGAACAGCGCGGACGAGGATCACCCCTATGGGCACCAGCGTATAGAGAGCCTTGTGTCGATACTGCTTGCGGTGGCGCTCGGCGGCACGGCGGTGATGATAGGCGTGGAGGGCGCGCGGAGCCTGTGGTTCGGCGAACGCTCGGAGGCGTCCGCCGCCGCGCTCTCGGTGACGGTCATCTCGATCATGGCAAAAGAGTGGATGTTCCGCTACACCCGCCGCGCGGCGAAGAAGGTGAACTCGCTTTCGCTGATGGCGGACGCGTGGCACCACCGCACCGACGCGGTGAGCTCGGTGGCGGTGCTCGTCGGCGTCGGCGGGAACATGCTCGGCGTGTGGTGGCTCGAGCCGGCGGCGGCGATAGGGGTCGCGGTGCTTATCCTCAAGGCGGCGTTCGACATCCTGCGCGAGGCCATGAGCCAGCTCACCGACCGCAGCGTGCCGGCGGAGGAGCTTGATAAGATACGCTCGGTGGCGCTCGCGACGGAGGGCGTCCGCGCGGTGGATGAGCTGCGCGCGAGGATAAGCGGAAACGTCGCGTTCGTGGATATCGAGATAGCGGTGGATGCGGACATGCCGCTGCGGGACGCGCACAGGATAGCGGAGGCGGTGCACAAGGGCGTCGAGGACGCGGGGCTGAGGGTCGAGCACTGCATGGTGCATGTCAACCCGTATGAAAAATAAGATTTCGCAGCGAATCGCGGCGGGCAGACAAAGTCTGCCCGCCTTACCAATTTCCTGCGCTGCCGTCGGATAGGGCATAGCCTTACCGACGGCAGCGCTCCGCTACGCGCCTCGCCGTCTTCGACGCGCGCTTCGCGCAGTACAAGGTCGGGGCGCCGGCGCGAAGCGCCGAGGTCTGATGCGCCCGGTAGAGAGTCGGATACGGTAGAGGCGCGAGGGGCGCATTGTACACGCCGCCGAAAATGAATTTGACCATATTCGCCGCTTGCGCGGCGAACTCTGCGAGGCTGTCGCGGCGAAGCCGCGCTCCGCTCCGGTTCGCGCGGTTGAAGTTGGTGGCAAAGCCACCAACTTCGCGCAGGGGCGATTCATTCGCCCCGAGCATTTTAATCGGAAGGGCTCCCGCGCGGTCGCCGACCGCGCGGGAATTGCGTCAAGGTTTAGGTGCGACGAACGGCTCGAAGAACATCTCGCGGCCGTCGACTATGGCGCAGTAGTTCTGCCACTCGGCCGAGCCTGGGGTGCGGCAGAGCGTCACGTCGGTCACCTGCGCCTCGTCGAGGTAACGCCCGATCGCGAGGTCGTACTGACGCGGCAGAGTCGCCGGTTCCTTCAGGGTGCCGGAGGCGTATATCCGCTCGAGCGTCGCGCCCGGTTCGGTGTGCCACACGACGAGAAAGAAGTATCCGTCGCCGAAGGTCCGGCAGATGTTCACTGAACCGTCCGAGCACCGGGCGCTGACGGACGCGAGCTCCGCAAAGCGGTCGTCGAGCGGCGCGGTGCTGCCGAATACGGCGGTGACGTCCTCAGTCTCCGCGACGGCGACATCGTTCGGAGCCTCCGAAAACCCGGTGTGCTCGCGGAGGACGAAGCCGTCCTCCGTCCACTCGACGACGGCGAGGACAGGGGAATCGTACCCCGCGGCCGCTGTTTCGCCTGCAAGCGGCTCGCGGCGGCGCTCGAGCAGGCAGACATACACGCATTCCGCGTCCGACCAGTCCTCCGAGGCAAAGTCTATGCCGCTGTCGAGAGAAAGCTCCTCGCGGAGCCAGAGCTGAGCCTCATTCCGAAGCTCGGTGAGGCGCGCGTGCTCGATGCCGTCAGAGCGGTCTATGCGGTCGCGGCGGAACTGCGCGTCGGCGGCGCTCGTGGGCGCGGGGTCGCCGTAGCCGAATACGCGGAGCACCGCGTCCCGGACGGCTTTGGCGGTTTCGGTCACGCTGTCGCGGACGTCCTCGCTCACGGCCATTGCCGTGCCGACGCCCGCGAGCGAGAGCAGAAGTGCCGCCGCAAGCACCGCCGCCGTCCGGCGGGCGAAGCGCACGCGGCGGGCGGGACGCGGCTTCGGTTCGCCCGGCGCGGCGGAAAGTATGAGGTCGTCATCTATATTGCTTATTGCGCGGAGCATCGCTTCGCTGTAATTTTCTTTCATACGTGAAAGCCCTCCTTCTCAAGGAATTTCTTCAGGTCCTTCCGCATCCTGTACAGGAGGCTCGTGAGTTTGCTTCGGCTTATGCCGTACTCCGCCGCGATCTCCTCAAGAGGGGAGAGGTACCAGTAGCGGCGGACGAACACCCTCCGCTTCTCCTCCGGCTCGGCGCGGAGGAAGCGCGATATTGCCTCGGAGAGGAGCGCCGCATCCAGCTCATCCTCGACCGAGCCGCCGGACGGGACGCAGTCGCCGAGCTCGTCGAGGGCGAGTGCCGTCTCGCTGCCGCCGCGCTTCTGCGCCGAGTACAGCTTGAAGCGGTTGAGGGCGAGGTTGCGCGCCGTTCGCCCGAGGTAGGCGGCGAGACTCCGGGGCTTTGCCGGAGGTATAGAGCGCCACGCGGCGAGCAGAGCGTCGTTGAGGCACTCGTCCGCATCCTCGTCGCTGAGAAGTATAGAGCGCGCTATGCGGCGGCAGTACGCGCCGTACTGCCGCTCGGTCGCGGCGACGGCTTCCTCCGAGCGCGCGAAGTACAGCGCGACTATCTCCTCGTCTGTCATGGCGGCCTCCTTTCTCGCTTCCGGCGCGCCGCCGGGAACGGACTCAAACGGGTGTTGGCGGACTGCGGCGGAGCCTCAATGCGCCGGGTAAAGAGCTCTTTACACATATAGACAACAAAAATTGCCGCGCGTTGCGCGGAACGTGCGGCAATTTTGAAATGTCCAGGGATTTTTTGAGGGTGGCAGGAGGGACGACGTGCGGTTCGCTTGCCGACAGCCTCGCAGAGACTGCGCCCCTCAACTCGTTACGCCCCGCGATTTCCCGCGAATGCTCTATCTCCCTCCTATTTTGATAAAGAACAGAACTACTCCGGCAAAGACGATAATTCCGCCGATGATGCGGCCTATGGCAAGGTAAGCGTCCGACGGCTCGGCGTCCTTTATCTTCCAGCCGCCGGAGAGGTACCAGTAGATTTTGGGATAGGATATCAACAGCACCCCGAAACCGGCGACAATGAACGGAAGAGGCGGCAGGATAGGGGGATTTTTGCGCGCATGGAGCGCGTCGCGCACGACGTCGGGGAGCGTCGTCGCCAGATCCATCTCGTCCACTGTGGTGGTGCCCATGCCGCCGTTTACGCGGGAAGGGCCCCATTCTTGCAGGAAGTAGTGTCCGTTCGGCAGGGTGACGGTCGCGCTGCCGTCGTCCTCGTCGCCGCTCCATGTGAACTCGTAGACGTTCTCGCCGTCGGTGATTTGCCCCGTCTGAAAGTCGACGGTGTAGCCGTCCACCTCCGTCGACGTGTCGTAGGTTGTGAAGCACGAGCAGCAGAGAAGCGCGAGCATCAGCGCGAGCGGGAGCGCGCGTAGGATGGATTTCAGGATGTTTTTCATCTTGCAGCTCCTTTCGGTTTCGGCCGGGCCTGACCGTTGTGAGTATGTAGTAACAGAAATTTACTGTACAAGCAACTGCTGTGAACAACAACGACGGCGGACAGGAAAAGTCCGTATGAAAATATCTCCGAAAAGTTCGTGTTTTCGGAGATATTTGCGTAAAATCGCGTTTATTCGCGGTTGAGACTGCGCCGCACCGCCTCGCGGTCGGCGAGGACCTGCGCTTGCAGCTCGTCGAGCCCGGAGAACTTCCGCTCGGGGCGGACAAAGCGCAGAAATTCGACCGTCATCTCCTCGCCGTAGATGTCGCGGTCGAAGTCGAAGATGTTCGTCTCGACGCCGACGGCGTAGTTCCCGACGGTCGGCTTCTCACCGACGTTCGCTATGCCGCCGAAGGTCTCGCTTCCGAGCCGGACGCGGACGGCGTAGACGCCGTAGCGCGGTGCGAGGACACCGTCCGGCACGCGGAGGTTTGCCGTCGGGAAGCCGAGCGTCCTGCCGAGCGCGTTGCCGCGCAGGACTTCACCGGAGAGAATGTGCGGGTGGCCGAGAAGCTCACGCGCTTCTTCCGCGTCCCCGCTTTCCAGGAGCGCGCGGATGCGGGTGGAGCTCACCGCCGAGCCGCCTGCGTCCACCGCGGGCTGCATATCGTAGCCGAGACCGAGGCGCGCGCACTCGCGGCAAAGCAGCTCACAGTCGCCGCGTCCCTGCGCGCCGAAGCGGTAGTTCCAGCCGCAGCAGAGCGCGCCGGCGTCGTACTTTGAAGCCAAAAGCGAGACGAAATCCTCCGGCTCGGTCGAGCGGAGACGCTCGTCGAAGCCGAGAACGAAGATGTGCTCTACACCGAGCGAGCGCAGGAGCGCCGCTCGGTCGGGAAGCGAGTTTATCAGTTTCACGCCGCTCCTTCCGAGCGCGGATGCGGGGGAGCGGTCAAAGGTGCAGACGGCGGGCTCGAGGCCGAGACGCCCCGCAAGCTCCGCCGTCCGGCGTATCAGCGCCGTGTGGCCGATATGTACGCCGTCAAAGAAACCGAGCGCGACAGCATATCGCATTTCAGTCCACCTCGAAGAAGTTTTTCACGCAGGAGAGGATGCGTCCCTCCGCGCGGCCGAGCATCAGGAACTCGCCGGACTCGGAGAAGACGCGCCAGTCGCCGTCCGGGATGTCCGCGAAGATGTTCGCGCCGCAGCGTATCCGCGCCTCGGCCTCCGCCGAGGCGACGAACTCCGGCAGCGTCCGCCAGAGGTAGTCGGTGGGAAGGAGAGGCGTGTCCGGCGTAAGTTCGTCGAGCGGAACGGCGTTCTCTATAGAGAACGGGCCGGTGCGCACGCGGCGGAGGCTGCTCATCGCGGCCCCGCAGCCGAGCGCGCGCCCGATGTCGTCCACGAGTGTGCGGATGTAGGTTCCCTTGGAGCAGGAGACCTCCATGCGGTGCTCGCCCGCTTCGCAGCCGAGGTACTTGATGTCGTATATCTCTATCTCGCGGGGCTCGCGCTCGACCTCCTCGCCCTTGCGGGCGAGCTCGTAGAGCTTCTTTCCGTCCCGCTTGAGTGCGGAGTACATCGGCGGCGTCTGCTTTTGACGGCCTACAAATCCGCGTAGCGCCGCTTCGACCTCCTCCGGGGAGGCCGTGACCTCGCGGCGTTCGAGTATAGTTCCGGTCGTGTCCTGCGTGTCTGTACGTATGCCGAGGATGAAGCCCGCGCGGTAGGTCTTGTCCGCGTCGAGAAGCATGCCGGAGGCGCGGGTCGCGCGCCCGACGAACACCGGCAGGACGCCGGAGGCCATCGGGTCGAGCGTACCGCCGTGCCCCACGCGCTTTATGCCGAAGGCCCGGCGGACCCGTCCGACTACGCCGCCGCTCGATATGCCCTCAGGCTTGTCGATAACAATTATGCCGCTGCGCATCATAGCTCACCGAGCTCCTCCGATATCGCGCGGAGCAGCGCCTCGCGCGCGGCCTCGTAGCCCGCGTGTATCGTCGCGCCGGCGGCGGCGGCGTGTCCGCCTCCCCCGAGGCGCGCGCAGACGGCGGCCGAGTCGACGCCGGGGGCGCTGCGTGCGGAGACCTTCCAGCCGTCCTTCTCCTCGCGGAGCAGGACGCCGAGCTCGACGCCCTCTATCGTGCGGAGGACGGAGGAGAGGTTGTTCGTATCGTCACGGTCGGCACGGGTGGAGTCAGCGTCCTCAAGCGAGAAGCGGCTGACGGCGACGGCGCCGTTCCGAAAGAATTCGGTGTGTGCGAGCACCGCGCTCTCCGCCGCGAGCGCGGCGCGGGAGCGCGTCTCAAAAAACACGCGGTTCACCGAGTAGAAGTCTATGCCGCTCTCAAGGGCGTCCGCCGCCGCGCGGAGCGTGGCGGGGCGCACAGAGGAGTAGCGGAAGCATCCCGTGTCGGTCGCGAGGCCTAGGTAGGCGGGGAGCGCTATGTCCCGGGTGAGCGGCACGCCGAGCTCCTTTGAGAGCGCGACGATGAGCTCCGCGCACGCGGCGGCTCCGGCGTCGACGCAGGTCTCCTCCGCGTACAGCGAGTTCGTGCCGTGGTGGTCGATGCAGAGCGCGACGCGCCCGGAGAAGCGTTCGCACATATCGGCGGTGAGCAGATGCTCGTCCGCGGCGTCTACGGCGCAGACAAATCCCGGCTCGTAGTCCTCCGGCGGGAGGTAGTCGAGGGTGAAGGGTCGGAGCTTCGGTGTGATGTCGCTGTTCGGGCAGAGATACGCCGCCTTCCCGAGGCGGCGGAGCAGAGCGCAGAGCGCCGCGCCGGAGCCTATAGTGTCGCCGTCCGGACGTCCGTGGGTGAGGATGAGGATGTCGTCCGCGGAGCGGAGGCGCTCCGCGCACTCCGCGAGTGTTACCGTCTTACTCATCGTCGCCCACCTCATCGGGAGAGGGCTCTGCGTCCTCCGGGGCGGACGGCTCTATCGAGCGCATGAGCTCGAGGAGGTGCGTACCGCGCTCTATCGACTCGTCGTATTTGAAGAACAGCTCGGGCGTGTTGCGGAGCTGGAGCCGGTGCGCGAGCTCCCGGCGGATGAAGCCGGAGGCGGAGCGGAAGCCACGGGCAGTCTCCTTTTTGTCGCCGCCGAGGACGCTGAAGTACACCGTCGCCTTCGAAAGGTCGGCGGCGGCGTCGACGCGGGTGATGCTCACAAGTCCGCCGGAGAGGCGGGGGTCTTTAAGGGAGGGGAGCAGGCGCGCAAGCTCGGCGCGCATCTCTTCGTTTATCCTGTCTATTCGTGCCATAGATGTCCTCCTGAGTTTTCGGAAGGCCGCGCGGAGAGCTCCGGCGGTTTCCGGATAAAACGGCGGGCGGCCGCAGCCGTCCGCCGGGTGAAACTATCTTTCCACTTCGACCATGCGGAAGGACTCGATGATGTCGCCCTCCTTGATGTCGGTGAAGTTCTCGATGCTGATGCCGCACTCGTACCCGCTCGCGACCTCACGCACATCGTCCTTGAAGCGCTTGAGGGAGGCCATCGGTCCCTCGTGGACGACGATGCCGTCGCGGACTATCCGGAGCGTCGTGCCGCGGACTATCCTGCCGTCGAGGACGTAGCTGCCGGCGACCGTGCCGATGTTCGAGGCGCGGAAGACCTGGCGGACCTCCGCACGGCCGAGTTCCTCGACGCGGTACTTCGGGGCGAGGAGTCCCTTCATGGCCGCCTCTATCTCGTCGAGGCATTCGTAGATGACGCGGTACAGGCGGATATCGACGCCGCTGCGCTTGGCGTTGTCTGCCGCGGTCGGGTCGGGACGGACGTTGAAGCCTACGATTATCGCGCCCGCAGTCGAGGCGAGGAGCACGTCGCTCTCGTTTATCGCGCCGACGCCGGTGTGGATCATGTTGACGCGCACCTCGTCGTTTGAGAGCTTTTCGAGCGACGCCTTCAGAGCCTCGGCGGAGCCCTGAACGTCCGCCTTGACGATGATGTTGAGATCCTTGACCTCGCCCTGCTTTATCTGCTCAAACAGGTCGTCGAGCGAGACCTTCTGGGCGGGGCGGTTCGCCTCGGCCTTGGCGGCCTCTATGCGTTCGGCGGCAAGCTCGCGAGCCATCCTCTCGTCCTCGACGGCGTGGAAGCTGTCGCCCGCCGCCGGGACCTCCGCGAGACCCGCGACCTCCACGGGGGTAGAGGGTCCGGCCTCGGTGAGGCGCTTGCCTCGGTGGTCGGTCATGACGCGGACGCGTCCCACCGCCGTGCCGGCGATGATGATGTCGCCCTGGCGGAGGGTGCCGTTCTGCACGAGCAGCGTCGCCACCGGGCCGCGTCCCTTATCGAGCCGGGCTTCGATGACCGAGCCCTGCGCACGGCGCTTCGGGTTGGCCTTGAGCTCGCGCATCTCGGCGGTGAGAAGCAGCATCTCGAGAAGGTTGTCTATGCCCTCGCCGGTGACGGCGGAGACCTTGCAGACTATCGTGTCGCCGCCCCAGTCCTCCGGGACGAGCTCGTATTCGGTGAGCTGCTGCATGACGCGGTCGGGATTTGCGTCCGGCTTATCCATCTTGTTTATCGCGACGATTATCGGGATGTTCGCGGCCTTGGCGTGGTTTATAGCCTCGATGGTCTGAGGCATGATGCCGTCGTCCGCCGCGACGACGAGTATAGCTATGTCGGTCGTATTCGCGCCGCGCATACGCATCGAGGTGAAGGCGGCGTGGCCGGGCGTGTCTAGGAAGGTTATGCGGTTGCCGTTCCAGTCGACGGTGTAGGCGCCGATGTGCTGGGTGATGCCGCCTGCTTCTCCCGCGGTGACGTGCGTCTTCCTGATGAAGTCGAGCAGGGAGGTCTTGCCGTGGTCGACGTGACCCATGACGACAACGACCGGGCTGCGCGGCTCGAGATCCTCCGGCGCATCCTCGCTCGCGTCTATGAGCCGTTCCTCTATCGTGACGTGGACCTCGTGCTCGACCTTCGCGCCGAACTCCATCGCGACGAGCGACGCGGTGTCGAAATCTATCGTCTCACTGAGCGACGCCATGACGCCGAGGCGCATGAGCGTTCCGACGACCTGCGCGCCGGTCTTCTTGAGGCGCGAGGCAAGCTCGCCGACGGATATCTCGTCCGGGATGCTGACCTTGAGCTGCACCTGCTTGCTGCGAGCGGCAGCGAGGCGGCGCATCTTCTCCTGCTCCTCCGCGCGGCGCTTCGCGCCGCCCATGACCTGACGGCGGTTGTCCGCCGACTTCTGCTTTATCTTCTCCTTGCCGCCGGTCGAGCTCATGCGCTGGGCGCGGTCGGTGACGAGCTTATCTACACGGTCGTCGTACTTGGAGAGGTCGACCGCTCCGCCGCCGCGCGTGTCGACGACGCGCACCTCGCGCTTCGGCTTCGGAGTGTGCTGCTTCGGCTCCGCGGGCTTCTGTTCCGCCGGCTTCTGCTCGGTCTGTTTTTCCGGCTGCTTCGGCTTCTCCTGCTTTGCCTTCTCCTGCTGAGGCTTCTGCTTCGGCTTTTCGGCAGAGGGCGCCGCCTCGGCGGTTTTTTCCGCAGCGGGAGCTTCGGCAGCCGCCGGAGCGGGCTTTGCCGCTTCCGCCGCTGCGGCCTCGGCGGCGACGGCCGCCGCCTCCTCGCGCTTGCGCTTGAAGTACGCCTCCATATCCTCGACCGCGTTCTGCTGCGTAAGGCTCTCGAAGATAAGATTGAGCTCGCTGTCTTCGAGCACCTGCATGTGGTTCTTGGGCGTCGTCGCGTATTTGGTGAGGATGTTCATGATATCCTTGGAGGCAAGACCGAAATCCTTCGCTACCTCGTGGACTCTGTATTTAAGTATGGTGCTCAATAGAGTTGCCACCTCCGTTTGAAATGCTTTGTGCTATCGCTTTGGAAAAGCCGGGGTCAGCCGTCGCCGCCGCCGCACATTCCGCGCGGCCGAGCGCCGCGCCGAGCTCCGCCTTGGTGCAGGGCAGGGCGGCGCAGGGAACGCCGTTCATCTCCGCCGCCATGCGGACTCGCTTTGCGGCGTGCGGGCTGATGTCGCTTGCGGTCACTACTAGCCGCGCCCTGCCGGACGCGGCGAGCGCCGCCGCATTATCCGCGCCGACCTCGAGCCGTCCGCTCCGCAGAGCGAGGCCGAGGAGGCGCAGAGCCTTCCCATCATTCACTGCTCTCACCCCTTTGACGAATGAGCTCCTCGTATACCTCCGGGGGTATCTGGCTTGAAAACGCCCGCTCGAGCGCGCGGCTCTTCTGCGCGCGGCGGAGGCAGTTCCCCTCGCGGCAGACGTATGCGCCGCGCCCGGGCTTTTTCCCCGTGGGGTCGAGACTTATCGTGCCGTCCGGGCCGCGCACCACGCGAATGAGCTCCTGCTTCGGCTTCATCTCGCGGCAGCCGACGCACTGTCTCTGCGGTACCTTTTTCACTGCTTCCCTCCGCTTATCAGATAGTTGTGCTTGAGATCTGCTTTATGTTGGATAGAATATCACACCGGCTTGATGTCTATCTTAAAGCCGGTCAGCCGCGCGACGAGGCGGGCGTTCTGCCCCTCCTTGCCTATTGCGAGCGAGAGCTGGTCCGCCGGGACGAGGACCTGACAGCTCTTCCCGTCCTCGAGCAGCTCGACCGACACGACCTCCGCCGGGCTGAGCGCCGCCGCGACGTAGAGGTCGGGCGACTCACTGTACTTTATGATGTCTATCTTCTCACCCGCGAGCTCGTCGACTATCCGCTCGACGCGAGCGCCCCTCGGGCCGACGCAGGAGCCTATCGGGTCGACGTTCGGGTCGTTTGCCGCGACGGCTATCTTCGTGCGGCTGCCCGCCTCGCGGGCGATGCTCTTTATCTCGACCGTGCCGTCGTGTATCTCCGGCACCTCGAGCTCGAAGAGGCGTTTGACAAGGCCCGGGTGCGTTCTCGAGACCATGACCTGCGGGCCGCGCGAGGTGCTGCGCGCCTCGACGACGTAGACCTTTATGCGGTCGCCCTCGTGGATCTCCTCGCCCTGTATCTGCTCGGTGGGGGGCAGGACGGCGTCGACAGCTCCGTCCTTCGTAGCACCGATGTCGAGGAAGGCGTTGCCGTTACGCGGATTTATCCGCTGGACGGTGCCGGTGACGAGCTCGTGCAGGCGGCTCTCGTACTCACGGAGGACCATGCCGCGCTCCGCCTCGCGTATGCCCTGGATGATGACCTGCTTTGCGGTCTGGGCGGCGATGCGGCCGAGCTTCGACACGTCGATGTACTTGCGGACGACGCCGCCGACCTCGGCCTCCGGGTCGATGACGCGCGCCTCGTCGAGGGTGAGCTGCGCGTCCGGCTCGTCGAGGTCCTCGATATTCTCGACGACGCCGTAGGTGACGTACATCGTGATCGTTTTGGTTTCCGGGTCGGGTATGACGGTGACGTTCTCGCCGTCGACGCCGGCGGAGCGGCGGTACGCGGCGGTGAGCGCCTGCGCGATGCGGTCGAGCATGTAATCCTGCGGGATCCCCTTTTCACGCTCTATGTCGGCTATCGCGTCAAAAAATTCCGTGTTCATTTTCAGAGTTCCCCCTTAAAATATACTGAGAAATCCGGGCTGAGGCGTACTCGTGACACCTCGCCGAGGGTGAAATTCAAAGTCTCGCCGCTTTCCTCCTCTTCAAGGGAGAAGCAGCCGCGCTCCCCGTCGAAGCCGGAGAGTATGCCGAAGAAGGTCTTTTTCCCGTCGCGCGGCTCGTAGGTCTTTACCTCCGTGCGCTCGCCGAGGCAGAATAGAAAGTGCTCCGGGCGTTCGAGCTTCCGCTCCATGCCGGGAGTGGAGACCTCGAGCGAATACGCGCCGTCGATAAGGTCGGGCTCGCCGTCAAGAAGCGCCTCGAGCGCGCGGCTGAGCGCTTCGCAGTCGTCGATGTTCGCGCCGTCGTCGCTGTCGACGAAGACGCTGAGGGTGTTCGTTCCGCCCAGCTTCTCGAACCTCACGTCCCAGAGCATCAGGCCGCGCTCCTCGCAAAGCGGGGCGGCGAGCGCGCGGACGGCGTCGGTCACTTTACCCATGGTTCCTCCCAAAGCAGCTTTTTCCGTTCGGTCAATAAGAAAGAGTGGGAAAACCCACTCCGTGACCGTGAAATGATATACTAACGATGAACTAAGATGATTATAGCACCGCCGAGAAATTTTGGCAAGTCTTTTTTTGCAAAAAGTTTCCGGGGAAAGCGGGAAATCGGACGAAAAAGGAAATGAGGGGCGGGCACTGTCCGCGCGCCGCCCCTCACGGGAGCCTCAGCTCTCCATCTGGCGGCCGAGAAAGCCCGCGACCGTCTGGGCAAGCTTGTACTCGGTGTCGCCCATCGGCTCGCCGCCCTCGCCCGCGAGGAACACGACGCATCCGCTGACGTCGCCCTCTGCGAGTATCGGCGCCGCCACCTCGACGACGGGGCCGCTGCCCTCGACGAGCGTGACTTCGCTCGTCCCCTGGCGGCGGCTGTAAAGCTGGCGCGCCTCCATCAGTCCCTCAAGCTCCTCGCTTATCCGCTTTTCATAGACCTCGCGGCGGCAGTCGCCCGCGGCGGCAATGACGGTGTCGCGGTCGCAGACGGCGCAGGACGCGCCGGTCGTCTTCGCAAGTGTTTCGCAGAGCTGAGCCGCGAACGAGTTGAGCTCGCCCATGGGCGAATACTTCTTGAAGATGACTTCGCCGTCCTTATCGGTGTATATTTCAAGCGAGTCGCCCTCGCGGATGCGCATCGTCCTGCGTATCTCCTTGGGTATGACGACTCTGCCGAGGTCATCGATCCGCCGGACTATGCCGGTTGCTTTCATAAAAATTCCTCCTTTACTGCGGTCGAATATAGTATCCACAGTAATTATCGTCATATTCCCCTGTAAAAAAGGGATTTTCAGGAGAAGCGCGCCGGCACGCTTGCCTGAAGCGGCAAAGTGTGCTATTATACGACAAAGGGGCATTACCCGGAAAGGAGCGGTACAAAATGAATAAGGCAATCGATTTTACGTTCGACACGGCGTCCGAGCAGGGGCTGGTGCTCAGCGAAGAGGTAAAGAAGGCGAAGACGACCTTCCTTATTTTCCTGCGCTACTACGGATGCACGAGCTGCCAGGTCGACCTGATGGACCTCGCAAAGGAGTACGGCAAATTCACGGCTGAGGACGCGCAGATACTCGTCGTCCTCCAGAGCAAGCCGGAGATACTCGCGAAGGGTATCGACGCGCAGGGCATCCCGTTCAAGCTGATAAGCGACCCCGAGCAGAAGCTGTATCCCCTCTATAATGTGAAGGCCGCCGACGGATACGAGGGTATGCGCGACGGCATGACCGAGGAGATGCAGGCGAAGTTCGCGGCAAAGATGGAGCGCGGCAAGGCCGCGGGCCTCGCCCACGGCGAGTATGAGGGCAACGAGTTCCAGCTTCCGGCGTACTTTGTCATCGACTCGGACATGAACATCCTCACGGAGCACCGCGCGAAGAACATGGCGGATATGCCGATAGGCGCGGAGTACCTTGAGCTGCTGAAGTAAGCGGCCGGTGTGCGGAAAAATACGGCAAAAACGGGACGGCAGTGAGCCGTCCCGTTTCTTTGTCCGGAAGCCTGCCGCGCAGCCCGCGGCGTGAGCGCGGAAGTATGTGAAGGGAAAGGTGCCCCGCGCCTGCCGGCCGGTGATGACATGTGACGCGCTGTCCGTCAGGCGTTCTCCCGCCGGATGACGGCAGGGGAGCCGTCCGCGGGAATGGGAACGCTCTTGCCGGCAAAGCGGAGAGTGCCGCCGGGGCGCGTCGCCGAGGCGGACGCCTCGCCGGACTCCGCATCGAAGCGGACATGCACCTCGCCCTCGGGAAGCGGCACCGTCGCGTCGAAGCGGCGGTACATCCCGGGCTGCGGGGCGACGTCGAAGCTTGCGTAGCCGGCGTCCGTCGGGGCGACGCCCGCGACGTAGCGCCCGAGCAGGTATATCGGACCGCTGCCCCACGCGTGGCAGAGGCTCCTGCCGTAGGGGTCGCCGTACATGGCGTAGTGCTCCGCGCCCTGCTCGCGCGGGTCGAACTGCTCCCATATCGACGTCGCGCCGAGCTCGAGCATCGGGTACCAGTAGTCGAGTATCATCCTCTGCGCGGAGACGACGTCCCCGAGGCGGCAGAGAGCCATGAGCTCGAAAAATTTGAAGTAGGGGGTGGTTATGGCGTCCACCGAGTCGTTGCGGAGCACGCGTTCCGCTATCGTCTCCGCCTTTTCGGGAGCGAAATCGTAGAGCACGGCGAAAATGTTCGCGTGGCGGGTGACATGCCGCCGTCCGGACACGAAACCGTCAATATACGCGCCCTGACCTTCGTCCCAGAAGCGCTCGTCGATGAGGGAGTGCAGCACCTCGGCCTCGCCCGCACGGACAGGAGAGGGACGTCCGGCGAGCGCCGAGAGCTTCTCCATTACGTCCATCGTCTTCCAGAGAAGTATCTGCTCCGCGCACTGCGGACCTTCGGAGTCGAAGGCGGCCCAGTCGATGAATATCCAGTCGCCGGGGCGGGAACAGACGAGCCCGTCCTCGTCGAGGCGGCCGTGAAGGAAGGAGTAAAGCGCCTCAGCGCGGTCGTAGACCTCGCGCACGAAGCCGCTGTCCCCGGTCGAGTACCAGTAGTCGTATATCGAGATGAGAAGGTACATCGTGTAGTCGTTTATGGTGTTGATATGCTGGAGGTAGGGCGGCTTGCCGAGGAGGGCGCGTATGGTGCGCTTCGTTATCTCCGGGTCGAAGTAGAGGTAGTTGTTTATCATGTAGGACTGGTACGCATCGCCGGACCAGACCCAGCGGTCGCGCTTGATGCCGTCCAGATAAAACTCGCGGCTGTTCAGGTGGAAGGTGTGACGGCAGACGTCGAAGACGCGCTTCACCTCAGGCAGGTCGCAGTCGAAGGAGGCGCGGTCGGTGAGCGGCAGGTACTCATGGTCGAGCCGCACATGCTTTTCGCCGCCGGATATCCACGCGTAGCGGAGCGCGAAGGAGGGGAATGAGTAGCAGTCGGAGCCGTTCACCTCCTCGCGGAAGACGGCGCGGTCGTCGAGCGCTTCCGCCTCGCTCTCGCCGAGCCGGACGATGAGCGCGTCGGAGGGCAGGCAGCCCTCTATTTGCAGCGCGCCGAAGGTCTCCTCGCCGAAGTCGTAGAGATACCCGTCGCCATCGGCGCGGCGGGTGACCGGCTCGAGGAGCCTGTGCGCGAAGGGGAAGACCTCCGGGTCGTCCGAGGCGGATTCATAGGCGGGGGTACACGCCGCATTCGGGAATTCCATCCTGCCGCTTATGTCGCGGATAGCGTGGCTCGCGTGCCAGGTCTCGTCGGTGGAGAGAGCGCCGCAGTCGATGAATATCGAGGGGAGCCCGCCGGGCTTCATGAGCTGGACGGTGACGTTGTACTCGCCCACGGGCAGAGTCAGCGGTGAGCCGGTGGCGGCGCGGTACTGAGTCGCATGACGGAACTCGCCGCTCACTGCCTCCACCGAGCCGGGGGCGGTCGCATAGGCGGTGAAGGTGGTCTCCTCCGCAAGGGAGACATGCTTTGAAAACGCGATGTTCGGGTAGGGCTGCGCGAGGTCCCATACGCAGGGGAGATGCACGCCGCGCTCGTAGCGCCGGGTGTGAAGCTTCAGGCTGTGATATATCTCGTAGTCGCCGGGGTACCATATCCATTTTGCCATGATGTCTGCTCTCTTCCGGATATCGGCCGCGGGAGAATGTCCGCGCCGGAATATTAATTATATGTAGATTATAGCATGCGGATGGGGAAAGGACAAGAAAGACACGGCGTCCGAAATAATTTGATTTTTGCTCTTGACAAAGCAGAAGCGCGGTGGTAATATTTAACCAACCTGTTTGGTAGGTAATTTGAGACGGGAGGTGCGGAGCATGCCGGCGGCTATCCGGGGTTTTGCAAGGGCGGATATGCGAATGCGGATACGGATGTGCTCCTGCCGCGCCGTGCGGCGGCTCCCTTGCGCCTGCTGTCCTTTTTAGGGTATGATTTTTGTGCAGCGGTACCGGGAGACTTTTGCGGGTCTCCCGGATCTATTTTACAGGAGGCGGACGATGACAGACACTTTTGAAGAGCTTGTCCGGCGGAACTTCCGGTTCGGGCGAATGTGAGGGAAATGCGGTACACGACCCTGGCATTTTGTCCGACTATACACATTTGAAAGGAAGATACCCATGTCCGAATACAGATTTGAAACTTTACAGCTCCATGTGGGTCAGGAGCAGCCCGACCCCGCCACCGACGCGCGCGCGGTGCCGATATACGCCACGACCTCTTACGTCTTCCATAACTGCGAGCACGCCGCGGCGCGCTTCGGCCTTGCGGACGCCGGAAACATCTACGGACGCCTCACCAACTCCACGCAGGACGTGCTCGAGAAGCGCGTGGCGGCGCTCGAGGGCGGCGTCGCGGCGCTGGCGCTCGCCTCCGGTGCGGCGGCGATAACCTATACGCTCGAAGCCCTCGGCCAGAACGGCGGCCACTTCGTGGCACAGAAAACCATATACGGCGGCAGCTATAACCTCCTTGAACACACTCTCCCCAATTTCGGCATAACCGCTACGTTTGTCAATATCCACGACCTCGGGGAGGTGGAAGCCGCGATCCGGGAGAACACCCGCGCGATATACATAGAGACGCTCGGAAACCCTAACAGCGATATCCCGGATATCGACGCGCTCGCGGAGCTCGCGCACAGGCACGGCCTTCCGCTCGTCGTAGACAACACGTTCGGAACGCCCTATCTCATCCGTCCGATAGAGCACGGTGCGGACATCGTCGTCCACTCCGCGACGAAGTTCCTCGGCGGACACGGCACGACGCTCGGAGGCATCATCGTCGACGGAGGCAGTTTCGACTGGAAGGCGAGCGGGAAGTATCCTGCCATTGCGGATCCGAACCCGAGCTACCACGGCATCTCGTTTGCGGACGCTGCCGGTCCGGCGGCGTTTGCGACCTACGTCCGCGCGATACTTCTCAGGGATACCGGCGCGACTATTTCGCCGTTTGCGGCGTTCCTGCTGCTCCAGGGCATAGAGACGCTGTCGCTGCGCGTCGAGCGCCACGTCGAGAATACTCTGAAGGTCGTCGACTTCCTCGCGCACCATCCGCTTGTGGAGAAGGTGAATCATCCGTCGCTGCCGGACCATCCGGACCACGCGCTGTATGAGAAGTATTTCCCGAACGGCGGCGGCTCGATCTTTACCTTCGAGATAAAGGGCGGCGTGAAGGAAGCGCACAGGTTCATAGACAGCCTTGAGATATTCTCGCTGCTTGCGAACGTGGCGGACGTCAAGAGCCTTGTCATACATCCGGCGACCACGACGCACAGCCAGCTCTCCGAGGAGGAGCTTGCGGATCAGGATATAAAACCGAACACCATACGCCTGTCGATAGGCACCGAGCACATCGACGACCTGATAGCAGACCTCGAGAAGGGCTTTGCGGCTATAAAGTAGGATTGCGGCTCGCGGAGAATGCTCCGCGCCGGACGTGACGGGAGGAGAGAAGGCTTTGGCGACGATTTCCACAAGGGGGCGGTATGCGCTCCGCGTTCTGCTTGACCTCGCCGAGAGGCGGGAGAGCGGATATGTTCCGATGAAGGAGGTCGCTCTGCGGCAGGGGATATCCCTCAAATATATTGAACGGATACTTCCGTCGCTCGTGGCGGCGGGATACGTGGAGGGAGTCCACGGCAAGGGAGGCGGGTACCGCTTCACGGGTGAGCCGGGCAGTATAGCCGTCGTCGATATACTGCGGCTCACCGAGGGAGACCTGGCGCCGGTGGCGTGCCTGAAGAGCGGAGCGGAGCCCTGCCCGAGAGCGGCGGAGTGCAGGACGCTCGCTATGTGGAAAAAATTCTACGAGACGATAAACGACTTCTTCGGTAATATCACGTTGAAAGACCTTCTGGAAAAGACCGCGCCGTGATTTTACGGCGCAGAAACAAAACCGGAGCCGGTACGCTAAGCGTACCGGCTCCGTTCTTCCCCAGCCTCGCAGAGTTTCGCGCAAAGCGCGAATAATTTCAATTATTTTTCCCGACGGCATGAATGCGCCCTTCGACTTGCTACGCGTCGAAACTTTCTACCGGGCGCATCAGACCTCGGCGCTTCGCGCCGACGTCCCAACATTGTACGAACCGTAGAGCAAAATTTACACATCTCGCGTAGCGCGCATAGATTTTCCGCCGAAGGCGGTTCCCGCATTCTAATTAGCTCAAAGTCGGGCAATATTCGCAAAGCGAATATTGCGAGCGAGGGTTGTAAAATGTCGGATGAGGAATTGGTTCGCGCCCTCGCGGTTCGCAGCGGTTAAAGTTGCTTGCCATAGGCAAGCAACTTTGCGCAGGCGGAATTTATTTCCGCCGAGCATTTCAATCAAAAGGGCTCCCACGCGGCCGCCGGCCGCGTGGGAATGGCGAAGCGGAGCGCAAGGCACCGGCAGAGCTCTGCTCTGTCCGGTGCCCTCGCAACAAATAGGTTGCGGGCGAAGCCGGCAACCTATTTGTTGCGAAAGTTTAGCAGCGACTTTCCGACGGCGCACATCGCGGCGGCCGCGGCCTTCGCGACGCCGTAGTCGTATATCGGGCTCTGCCACTGGCTGTAGAAGGTGTCCGCCTCAAAGTTGAACGTGCCGGAGTAGCCGACATCCTGCATGGCGCGGCAGAACTCCGCCCAGTTGAGGCGGCCGATGCCGGGTATCTGGTGGCGGTCGGAAAGCCCGTCGTTGTCATGGACGTGGAGCGTTACGGTCCTGTCTCCAAGCTCGCGGAGCATATTTGCGGGCCCGCTGCCGGAGATGGCGGCGTGGCCGGTGTCGAGACACGCGGCAAAGCGCTTCTCGCCGCACATATCGTTCAGCGTGTCGATAAAGTCTATCATCTGGGCGGCGGAGGAGCAGGTCGTAGGCACGAGCTTGTGCGTGTCCGGGTCGGAGGCGAACATGTTCTCGATGCAGAGAGTGACGCCGGTGTCGCGGAGCGCGGGGAACATTGCCGCATAGAACTCGAAGTTGGAGCGGCGGCACTCCTCGAGGTTCCTTCCGTAGATGAAGCTCGGATGCATCGCCGGATGTATGACTATGTGAGGACATTCCATGTACGCGGAGGCGTAGATGGAGCGTATCGCGCACTTCAGCAGCGCGGGGTCGCGCTCGTCGTCGTAGACCTTGAGCGGGAACGGGGCGTGGCACTGGTATATCCACAGCCCGCGCTCGTCCGCGAGCTTCTTCACCTCGCGGAAGTACTCGGCAAAGGACTCCTCGTCGGCAAGCGCAAAGAGGTCGCCCGTCGGCGGGAGGTGAAACATGCCGTAATCGAGCGCCTCGAAGCCCGCCTCTGCAAAGGCGTCGAACGCGGCGCGGTGGCCGAACTTGACGACGAGCTCGTGCGTGGAGGTGCTCACCATGCCGCGAGCCGTACGTCCCTTAAAATACCTGTCTGTCATAGATATCCCTCCGTATGTATGTGTATTTTTGCCGTGTCCGCAGACGGGAGCTCCCGTCTGCGGACACGGTTTTGTATGTATGTAATGGCACCGTTACTTTGACTTTCGGCTTCCGAGCCGCTCGCGGAAGTCGTCATAGCCGAACTCGGCGAGGGTGTCGATGCTCCCGTCGCCCCTCAGAAGGTATATCGAGGGGAGAGGTATGCCGTTGAAGGTGTTTGTTTTGCAGGTGGTGTACTGGGCCATGTCCCCGAAGAGGACGAGCTCGCCTATGCCCGGCTTCACCTTCAGGTCGTACTTGCCGAAGCTGTCAGCTGCGAGGCAGCTGCACCCGCCGAACCGGCAGCGCACCGGCCCGCCGTCCTCCGACTCGTTGTACATCGGCGGCTTGTAGGGCATCTCTATCACATCGGGGGTGTGGCAGGCGGCGCTCGCGTCGAGCACGGCGATGCAGTCGAGACCGTCGTCTATGACGTCGAGCACGCGGGAGGCGAAGTAGCCGGCGTTGTATACCCATGCCTCGCCGGGCTCGGCGTACACCTCCACGCCGTAGGTCTCGCGCAGGTGACGCACACAGCGCTCGAAGCGCTCGATGTCGTAACCGGGCTTTGTTATGAGGTGGCCGCCGCCGAGGTTTACCCACTTTACGCGGCGGAGTATGTCGCCGAACTTCTCCTCGAGCGCCGCAAGGGTGAGCTCGAGCGCGTCCGAATTCTGCTCGCAGAGGGTGTGGATGTGCAGCCCGTCGATATAGCGGAGAAGGTCGCGGTCGACGGTGCGGTCGAAGTTTCCGCGCGTCATGCCGAGGCGGCTGTGAGGGGCGCAGGGGTCGTAGGGCGAGCCCTGCGACTGGGTGGAGCACTCCGGGTTCACCCTCAGACCGACGCTGAGACCCGCATCGTGCGCCCGCTTCGCGTAGCTGCGCAGCTCATGGTGGGAGTTGAAAACGATGTGGTCGGCATAGCCGAGTATCTCGTCTATCTCGCCGGGACGGTAGGCGGGGGAGTAGACGTGGACCTCCTTTGAGGGAAGCTCCTCGCGCCCGAGCCGCGCCTCGTAGAGGCCGCTCGCGGTCGTGCCGGAGAGGTAGGGGGCCATCATGGGATAGAGGTCGTAGTTCGAGAACGCCTTCTGCGCGAGGAGCAGCCTGCATCCGCTCCGTTCGGCTATTCCCCGGAGCAGCTCGCAGTTCTGACGTATCCGCTCCTCGTCGAGAATGAAGCAGGGGGTGGGAAGGTGAAGGAAGAGGTCCCACGGATCCGCGCCGCGGAGCCCCGCGAAAGCGGGACGGTCCTCTCCGCCGCGATATGCCCGTCCCGACTCCATCCAGTGCGGCGCGTTCCCGCCGGCCTTGCCGGGGGAGGGCGGTGTTCCGCGCCCGTCGTCGTCATCAGGGTCGAACAGCGAAAAGCCGGAACCGTGCGGACCGCCGCGGTAGAACTCCGCGGACTCGCGGGCCGCCGCGCGCTTGAGGCTCGCCCGCGCAGCCGCGAGCTCGCCCGCGCCGCGTATCGCGGCGGCGGAGGAGAGAGACTGACGGAGCAGCTTCTCCGTGCCGGGGGCATCGAGCTCCGCACCGTCCTTTTCCACATATCCCCACGGAGCGGCCTCGCGCTCATGCGCCTCGACCTGGAGGTGTATGTGGTCGAGTATCCAACGGAGGGTCTCTCCGTCCCCGAAGCTGCGGATGACGTCCTGCGTGGTCTCGGGCAGGGGCATTCCGCGCATTGCGCGCACGTTTTTTGTGGGCACGTTCCGTATGATGTCTTCGCTGAGCGCGCGGAAAAAGCCCGCCGCCGTCTCCTTCTGGGGGGCGAAGAGAAAGCGGGAGGAGTAGTGACCGAGAGCCACATAGCCCATGCGCATCACCTGGGTGTAGCGCCGCGCGTCCTCCTCGCCTGAAAATTCTTCGGGGTCAAACATGACCCTCATACGCGCGTTCCCGCGCGTCACGGTCTCATACATTGGATCCTTCAACTCCGGTGCTTCCTCCGGCGAGGCGGCGGGGGAAAAAGGATAATACTCGCCCGGCTCGCCGTATTCGCGCGAGATATACTGCGCGACATGCTTGAAATAGGAGGCTATGTCGTACTCGTCCCAGCTTGCCTCGAGCTGGGAGAGGATGTATTCGCGCCTGCCGGCGAGGGCAGGGTGTTTCGTGTTGAACAGGTATTCGAGCATCTCGGCGGGCGACGCGTCGTCCGCGAGCTCCGGAAAGAGCCGCAGGCTGGAGCCGGAGATGTCGAGGAAAGCGTCACTCTCCGGAGCTGCCGGCTCGAACGCGCCTTCACCGTCCGGGAGGTCTGGCGGCGCGTCGGCATAGTCGGGGTGCAGATAGCCGTGCGACTCCTCAAATTCGCGCTCGTGCCGTTCCTCCTCGGTTCCCGCGCGCCGCTCCGCCGCTATCCGCTCGCGAAGGCGGCGCGGGATATCCGGGTGTTCCTCGCACAGCGCGATAAACCCGTCGCAGCTTTCCGCGAGCAGCTCGAGAGAAGAACGCCCTTCGGAGCGGATCGCTTCCCGGCAGCGTTCGATAAACGCATCGAGCGGGTCGGCGGGGCCGGACACAGCGGGACGCAGGAGACGGCTTTCAGGGGTGTTTGACATTCCGTCAGTCCTCCACGAGCCGCGGGGCGCGATCTTCGCGGCGCGGCAGACCGTATTTGTCGAGCGCGTCGAGGAACGGATCGGGGTCGAACTCCTCGACGGTGTGGACGCCGGGGGTGTTCCACTTTCCGGTGAGCAGCATCAGCGCGCCGCACATGGCCGGAACGCCGGTGGTGTAGCTTATAGCCTGGCTCTTCACCTCGCGGTAGCACTCCTGATGGTCGCAGACGTTGTAGATGTAGTAGGTCTTGTCCGCGCCGTCCTTCTTGCCGGTGAAGATGCAGCCGATGTTCGTCTTGCCGACGGTGCGCGGGCCGAGGCTCGCAGGGTCGGGAAGGAGCGCTTTCAGGAACTTTATCGGCACTATCTCGCGCCCTTCAAACATGACGGGCTCGGTTGAGAGCATGCCGACGTTCTCGAGGCACTTCATGTGGGTGAGGTAGCTCTGGCCGAAGGTCATGAAGAAGCGTATCCGCTTCACCTCGGGGATGTTCAGGGCGAGGGACTCTATCTCCTCGTGGTGCAGGAGGTACATGTCCTTCATGCCGACCCCGTCGAAGTCATACTCGCGCTTTATCGACATGGCGGGTATCTCGACCCACCGGCCGTTCTCCCAGTAGCTGCCGGGGGCGCTGACCTCGCGGAGGTTCACCTCCGGGTTGAAGTTCGTGGCAAACGGATAGCCGTGGTCGCCGCCGTTGCAGTCGAGGATGTCTATGGTGTCTATCGTGTCGAACTCGTGCTTCTTTGCGTAGGCGCAGTACGCCTGCGTGACGCCGGGGTCGAAGCCGCAGCCGAGAAGGGCGACAAGACCTGCCTTCTCGAAGCGCTCGCGGTAAGCCCACTGCCAGCTGTAGTCGAAGTAGGCGGAAAAACCGGCCTCACGGCAGCGCTTCTCGTAGACGGCGCGCCATGCGGGGTCGCTCGTGTCCTCCGGCTCGTAGTTTGCGGTGTCCATATAGTTCACGCCGCACTTCAGGCACGCCTCCATTATCGTGAGATCCTGATAGGGGAGCGCGATGTTCATGACGAGGTCGGGGCGATAGTCGTTTATCAGCGCGACGAGCTCGTCGACATTGTCCGCGTCTACCTGCCGGGTGGTTATCTTCGTGCCGGTCGTGCCCTCGAGGTCGCGCGCGAGCGCGTCGCACTTCGACTTCGTACGGCTCGCGATGCACATGTCGGTGAATACGTCGCTTGCCTGACAGCACTTGCGTATCGCGACGGAGGCGACTCCGCCGCAGCCGATGACCAATACCTTGCTCATAGTGGTCCTCCTTCATTATCTGCCGCGGGAAGCGGCGAAAGTTGTGTTTTCAGCGGTCCAGGAGCGCGAGAAGCATCTCGCGCAGGAGCTTGCAGGCCGTCGCGGTAGAAACTCCGCTCGGGTCAAGGGTAGGCGCAAGCTCGTTTATGTCCGCGCCGACTACGCGGCAGCGGCAGACCTCGAGCACGGCCGCGAGCAGCTCGCGGAAGGTGACGCCGCCCGCCTCGGTCGTGCCGGTGCCGGGAAACGCCGAGGGGTCGAGGCAGTCCATGTCCACCGTGAGGTAGACCGGAGCGCCGCTCCTCCGAAGCGCCTCCGCGGTCTCTTTGAGGCCGTCAAAGCCGAACGGGTGCATGTCGGTGTGCCGCTCGGCAAAGTCGAACTCCGCGCGCTCTCCGCTGCGGATGCAGAACTGGTGTATCCGGCCGTCTCCGAGCATGTCGTGCGCGCGGCGCATGACGCACGCGTGGCTGAGCTTCACGCCGAGGTAGTCGTCGCGAAGGTCGGCGTGTGCGTCGAACTGTACGATGTGAAGGTCGGGGTGGAGCGCTGCGAGCGCGCGCACCGCGCCGAGCGAGACAAGATGCTCGCCTCCGAGCAGAAGCGGGAGCTTCCCATCCTGAAGGATGACCGATGCGCGCTCCTCGATGTCCCGGAGCGCCGCCTCCGCACTGCCGAGAGGGAGCTCAATGTCGCCGCTGTCAAACACGGCGCACCCTTCGAGGTCGAGGCGTTGGTAGGGGCTGTAGGTCTCGATGCCGAAGCTCTCGTGGCGGATGGCGGAGGGACCGAAGCGCGCGCCGGGCCGGAAGCTCGTCGTGCTGTCAAACGGTGCGCCGTACAGGACTATCCGCGCATCACGGTATTCGCTCGTGCAGCCGATGAAGGTCTCTACGTTTTTCTCAAGCATTGATGTACCTCGCTGTACTGAGGCGGCGGAAGCCGCAGCCTCAGAGGATGGTCTGTGAGTTGTCCTGCTCCACCTCGCGGAGCATGTTTTCGAGGAATGCGGGGAGGTAGAATGAGCCGACGTGCAGCAGCGGGGTGTAGTAGCGGGTCTCAAGCCCGAGGGACGCCCACTTCTCCGCGTTCAGGTCGTCGACCGGGTGGTAGCGCTTGCTCGCAAAGCCGAAGAGCCAGTAGCCCGCGGCGTAGGTCGGGATGTGCGCCTGATATATCCGGCTTATCGGGAAGGTCGTGTAGATGCGCTTGTGGCTGCGCTGCATGGCCTCCGCGTCCTGCCGGTAGAAGGGGCTGCCCTGCTGGTTGACCATTATCCCGTCCGGACGGAGGGCGCTGAAGCAGTTGCCGTAGAATTCACGGGTGAAGAGTCCCTCGCCGGGGCCGAACGGGTCGGTGCTGTCGACGATTATGAGGTCGTAGTTGCCGTTGCTGCGGCGTATCGAGCGGAGCGCATTTTCAAAGCGGATATGAACGCGCTCGTCGTCGAGCCGGCTCGCGTTTTCGGGCAGGTAGGTGCGGCAGACCTCAATGACCTGCGGGTCCATCTCTATGAGGTCGATGCGGCGGATCTGACTGTAACGCGTGAGCTCCTTGACGACTCCGCCGTCTCCCGCGCCTATCACGAGCACGTCCCGGATGTTGGGGTGGACGGCCATCGGGACGTGGGTTATCATCTCGTCGTAGATGAACTCGTCCCGCTCGGTGAGCATGACGCTGCCATCGAGCGTGAGGACGCGCCCGAACTCGGGCGTGTCGAACACGTCTATCTGCTGATAGTCGCTCCGGCCGCTGTACAGGTGGCGCGTGACCCTTATGCTGTGCTTCACGTCCGGGGTATGAAATTCGCTGAACCAGAGATCCATTATTTCCTACCTCCGATGACGATGTTTATGTTTTCTATCGCAAGGTCCTCCGGGCCGGTGAGGGAGCAGCCCTTGCTGCGGGCGTATTCGATGTAGTCGAGTATCTGCGAGGTTATGCGCTCGCCCGGCGCGAGAATGGGTATCCCCGGCGGGTAGCACATCACGAATTCGCTGCACACCTCGCCCGAGCTCTTTGCGAGCGGGATGCTGCGCTTGGGGGCATAGAACGCGTCCTGCGGGCTCATGACGACCTCCGGGTCGATATACTCCTGGCTGAGAAGGCCGATGCTCGAGCGCTGGTAGCGGCGGCGTATGTCCGCAAGTGCGCTCACGAGCCGTTCGAGCTCCTGCGGACGGTCGCCCATGGAGAGATAGGCGAGGATGTTGCCTATCTCGCCAAACTCTATCTGTATGTCGTACTCGTCGCGGAGGATGTCGTAGACCTCGATGCCGGCAAGCCCTATGTCGCGGGTGTGGACCGAGAGCTTGGTGGTGTCGAAGGCAAATACCGAGTCGCCGTTGACGAGCTCCTTGCCGAAGGCGTAGTAGCCGCCTATCTCGTTTATCTCCTCGCGGGCGTACTCCGCCATCTCGCCGACGCGCGCAAACACCGTCCTGCCGCGCAAGGCGAGGTTGCGGCGGCTGATGTCGAGACTGCTCATAAGGAGGTAGCTCGCGGAGGTGGTCTGGGTGAGATTTATTATCTGGCGGACGTAGCCGACCGACATCTGCGGGCCGATAAGAAGCAGGCTCGACTGGGTGAGGCTGCCGCCGCTCTTGTGCATGGAGACAGCGCTCATGTCCGCGCCGGCGGCCATCGCCGAAATCGGCATATCGTCGCCGAAATAGAAGTGGGTGCCGTGCGCCTCGTCAACAAGGCAGAGCATCCCCGCCTCGTGCGCCATGCGGACTATGGCGCGGAGATCGCTGCATATCCCGTAGTATGTGGGGTTGTTGACGAGCACCGCGACGGCGTTCGGGTGCTCGCGTATCGCCCGCGCGACGTCCCGCCGGCACATGCCGAGGGAGATGCCGAGCCTGCGGTCGACGTCCGGGTCGACATAGACCGGCACCGCGCCGCAGAGCACGAGGGCGTTTATAACGCTGCGGTGGACGTTGCGGGGGAGAATTATCTCGTCGCCGCGCTTGCAGGAGGAGAGCAGCATGCTCTGCACGGCGCTCGTCGTGCCGCCGACCATCAGGAAGGCGTAGCTCGCGCCGAACGCGTCCGCCGCGAGCATCTCCGCCTCCCGTATGACCGAGATCGGGTGGCTGAGGTTGTCGAGCGGCTTCATGCTGTTTACGTCTACCGAGACGCACTGTTCGCCGAGGAAGGCGGTGAGCTCCGGATTGCCGCGCCCGCGCTTGTGGCCGGGCACGTCAAAGGGAACCACGCGCATCTGTCGGAAATTCTCGAGCGCCTCGTAAATGGGCGCCCGACGCTGATCGAGCTTTGGCTTATTCGTCCTGTCCATTTCCCATCCTTTTCGCCCTGCCGGCACTGCCGCGGGCTGTGTTTATATTTTGCGGCTGCACTGCCGCGAAAAGGTGCAGACAAAAAAGAGAGTATACTACACCAGAATATAGTTCTATTCTACAATTAACCGCCTGTGTATTCAAGAGGAATTTTCGATTTTGCGGTAATTTTGTTGACAGTCGAACAAACGTATGCTAAAATGGAGAAACAAAATCGAACAAGCGTACTTGTGCGAGGCGGAGACAGTCTGCCGGAAGGGGGGCGTGGAGCGCGGGTATGCGGGTTTGAAAAAAAGAACAGGGAGGCGAAACGTGATGTTCAGATTCAGGCAGGGAGTAAAGCTCGGATATGACAGGCAGGGGTATGTGTACTTCGTGTCGAGGTGCTATAGAGAGCTCCCGGAGGTGCAGCAGGAGAAGATACGGCGGCTCTGCGCGGAGTGCGGCGGTCAGCACAGCGAGGCGCTGTTCGAGTTCATGACCTCCGACACGACCGCGACGGCGGTGACGATGAAGCACTATCTCAGCCGTGCTACGCTCTACCGCATAGTGAGGAAATACTATGAAAAGTTTCCGAGAAGCATATAGTACGCTCGAAAAGAGCGGGAAAACAAGAAATAGAGGAACAAAAAAATTTTATCCGCTTTGTCGCATAAATGAGACTCACAGACAAAACTTCTGCGATATAATGCGAATGTGAAGCAAATATGCGACAAGTTTCGGGACGCGGGAAGCGTCCGAAATGGAGGCGATCGGTTGAACGATACGGAAAAGGATATGGGAGAGGCGGTGAAGGAAAAGACACCGGCGCGCCCGCGGGCGCCGGGAAGGTCAGGGGGCACAGTGAAGGCGGGCACAGCGAAGAGCGGGACGGCGCGGCGGAGAAAGTCCGCGGCGGCACATAGCGCTCCCAAGTACACGCCGGAGGAGCTGCGGGCGGCGCTCGAGCGGTACTTCGAGTCGATATGCCGGACGGTGGACGCGGAGGACCGCCACGGCGAACCGCTCACGAACGACCGCGGCGAGGTCATACGGCGGGTGCAGTATGTGGTGCCGCCGTCGGTGAGCGGGCTCTGCCTCTCGCTCGGGATAGGTAAGGGCGAGTGGCGCGAGTATCTCGACGCGGAAAAGCATCCGCTGCACGCGAAGGAGGCGGAGCTCGCCGCCGAGAGGATCGAGGCGTATCTCGAGGGGGAGCTCGTCACGCGCGGCACCGGCGTCCAGGGGCTCATCTTCAATCTCCAGAACAACTACGGCTACCGGCGGGGAAGCGGGGACGTGAAGAACGCGCCGGCGCGGGCGGCGTTCGGGGGGATGAGCTTCACGGAAAAGCTGGACGCGGCGGAGCAGGCGGCAGAGGTGAACGGGGATGGATAGACCGTCGGAGGACACGCTGTATGAGTACGGCGCGGAGCCGGAGGACGCGGCGGAGAGGGACGGACGTCTCGCGGAGTGGTACCGCCGTCTCCGCGCCACCACAAACGACGCGTTCTTCCCGCTCTACCGCGACGACCACCGGTTTCTCGTGCTGAAGGGCGGAGGCGGGTCGGGCAAGAGTGTCTTTGCCGCGCGGAAGCTCGTTGAGAGGGCGGTCTGCGAGCCGGGGCACAGGTTCCTCGTGTGCAGGAAGGTCGGCAGGACGCTCCGCGAGAGCTGTTACCGGCAGATAGTAGGCACGGTGGACGAGTTTTACCCGGATATCGGCTGCGGCAGGAGCGTCAGCGCGATGAGCGTGACCTTTCCGAACGGGAGCGAGATACTTTTCGCGGGGCTCGACGACGTCGAGAAGCTCAAGAGCATCTACGGCATCACCGGGATCTGGGTGGAGGAGGCGAGCGAACTGCTCGAGAGTGACCTCAACCAGCTCAATATACGTCTGCGCGGCGAGACGCCGTTTTACAAGCAGATAATCCTCACGTTCAACCCGGTGAGCGTCCGCCACTGGCTGAAAAGGCGGTTCTTCGACCGTGAGGACCCGGACGTGAGGACGCACGAGTCCACCTACCGCGACAACCGGTTCGTCGACAGCGAATACTGCGGTCAGCTCGAGCGGATGCGCGAGAGCGACGGATACTTCTACGAGGTATACGCGCTCGGCGTCTGGGGGACGGCGGGCAGGAGCGTCTTCAACGCGGCGGAGATATCGAAGCGCCTCAGCGAGGCTGAAGCGCCCGCAAGAAAGGGCGTATTCGCCTACACCGACGACGGGAGGGAGCTCCGCGACATACGCTTCGAGGAGTGCGGCGACGGGTTCGTCTCTATCTACCAGGAGCCGGAGCCGGGAGTCCCGTACGTCCTCGGAGGGGACACGGCGGGCGAGGGGTCGGACAGCTTCTGCGTGCAGGTGCTCGACAACCGCTCGGGCGAGCAGGTGTGCGTACTGCACAGACAGAGCATGGACGAGGACGTCTTCGCGCGGCAGGTGTTCTGCCTCGGAAGATTCTACAACGACGGGCTCGTCGGCCTCGAGACGAACTTCTCGACCTATCCGACGCTCGAGCTCGAACGGCTGGGCTATCCGAGGCTGTATGTCCGCGAGAGCGTGGACGACTACACCCACGCCCCGAAGCACAGCTACGGTGTCCTCACCACGTCGCGGACGCGCCCGGTGATGCTCGCGGGACTTATCCGCGCGGCGCGGGAGGACATCGGTATAGTCCGGGACGCGGGGACGCTCGAGGAGATGCTTTCATTCGTGCGGGGCGAGGACGGCCGCGCGGAGGCGGAGGCGGGCGCGCACGACGACCGCGTGATGGCGCTCGCGATAGCGCACTTCATCCGTCCGCAGCAGAGCTGCGACGTCCTGCCCGAGCCGGGGCGCATGGCACGGTGGACCGAGAGCATGTGGGAGGACTGGTACGCCGCCTCAATGGAGGAGCGGAGACTGCTGCGGGAGAGATGGGGCGCACCGTCGCCGCGCGGGAAGTGACGGTCAGTCACAAAAACAGATACGGGGGTAACTTTGGAAGTGAACAGGAAACAGAGAAAGCGCCTCGAGCTCTGGCAGGAACGGCTGGAGAGAAGTGAGAGCGCATTCGCGGGAGAAGCCGCGAAGATGGGCGGGCGTGAGGCGCTGTACCTCGGCGACGCGGGCATCCGCAGGATGGTGCCGCATGAGAGACGGACGACGACGCCGCACATCAGGAACATCTGCTCCGAGCTTATCGAGGCGCAGGTGTCGAGCACCATTCCGCAGCCGAAGGTCACGGCGCGGCGGCGCGAGGACGAGCCGAAGGCAAAGCTCATCGAGGATATGCTGCGTGGCGAGCTCGACCGGCTGCCGTTCGAGCAGATAAACGACATGCTCGAGAGGACGGTGCCGATACAGGGCGGCGCGGCGTTCCTTGTCGAGTGGGACGAGAGCGCGGGAGATGCCGGAGAGCTCGCGGTCTCGGCGCTGCACCCGAGGCAGATAGTCCCGCAGGACGGTGTGTACACAGGCATCGAGGACATGGACTACATCTTCCTCAAGCTGCCGCAGACGAAGGAGCAGATCCGCCGCCGCTACGGCGTGGACGTCGCGGATGAGAGCGAGACCGACCCGTCCGCAAAGGGCTCCGATGACGGCGCGGACGACCTCGTCACACAGTATGTCGCCTACTACCGCAATGACGACGGAGGTATTGGCCTTTTCAGCTGGGTGTGCGACACCGTTCTTGCCGACATGGAGGACTACCAGTCGCGGCGGCTCCGCAGGTGCCGCAAGTGCGGCGCGCCGGAGCTGAGAGAGCGTGTGCGCCCGCCGCTCGTGCCGTCGCCCGAAGGGGAGGAGACGGAGAACGCCGCCGCGAAGCCGGATGCTGTGCCGGAGGAGATACGCGCGCTTGACTGGCAGGACTTGTCCGACCCGGACGGGGAGCCGCCGGAGAAGGACGTCTGCCCGTACTGCGGCGCGGACGACTGGGAGGAGTGCGAGGAGGAGTACGAGGAGCTGTGGACGCCGATAGTCCGAAGCGACGGCAGCGTTGTCCCCGGAGCAGTCCGTGTGGCGGAGGCGCCCCGGCCGGACGGCGCTGAGGACGGGTACGGACCCGAGCTGAGGATACTCCCGACGAGGATACCGTTCTATAAGCCGGGTATCTATCCGATAATACTCCAGAAGAACGTCAGCGTGTACGGCAAGTTCCTCGGGGACAGCGACGTCGACAAGATAGCGAGCCAGCAGAACACGACAAACCGCATCGAAGCGAAGATAATCGATAAGTTGATTGGCGGGGGAAGCATCGTGACGCTGCCGGCGACCGCTACGGTCGAGAGCGACGCGGGCGACATGCGCGTCGCGCGGCTCACGTCGGCCGCGGACAAGCAGCTCATCGGGGTGTTCAACATACAGGCGGACGTGTCCTACGACATGGCGTACCTCGCGGAGGTGTACGAGGAGGCGCGGCAGACCATCGGCATCACCGACAGCTTCCAGGGGCGGCGGGACACCACCGCCACGAGCGGCAAGGCCAAGGCGTTCGCCGCCGCACAGTCGGCGGGGCGGCTCGAGAGCAAGCGCGTGATGAAGGAGGCGGCGTATGCCGCGCTCTTTGAGGCGATGTTCCGCTTCAAGCTCGCCTACGCGGACGAGCCGCGTCCGGTCCTCGGCAGAGACGTCCACGGCAACACCGGATACTCGACGTTTGACAGATGGGACTTCCTCGAGCGCGACCCCGCCGGAGGCTGGCGGTGGAACGACAAGTTCATCTTCTCCTGCGACACCTCCGCCCCGCTCGCCTCCAACCGCGAGGCAATGTGGCAGGAGACGCGCCTGAACCTTCAGAGCGGCGCGTTCGGAGACCCGAGCGAGACCGAGACGCTCGTCCTCTTCTGGACCAAGATGGAAATGCTTCATTATCCGGGCGCGGGGGAGACAAAGGCAAGCCTAGTTGAAAAACTGAAGCTCGAAAGAGAAGCTGAGTCGGAAGAGCGCGCGAAGCAGCGCGGATAGGGAGCAGTTCCATAGCGGCGAAGCCGCGCCGCCGCAGTTCCGGCGGTGAGGTCGCGCAAGCGACCTCGCGCAGGCGGAATTCATTTCCGCCGAGCATTTCAATTAAAGGGGTCCCCAAAAAGTCCAAAGGACTTTTTGGGGAGAAGCTGAAGCTGGAAAGAGAAGCTGAGTCGGAAGAGCGCGCGAAACAGCGCGGATAGGGAGCAGTTCCATCGCGGCAGAGCCGCGCCGCCGCGCCGGTTCGCGCGGCTGATGTTGCCGCAGGCAACATCGCGCAGGGGCGATTCATTCGCCCCGAGCATTTTGATTGGAGGGGTCCCCAAAAAGTCCCTTGGACTTTTTGGGGAGAAAAATGCTCCACTATCCCGGCGCGGGGGAGACAAAGGCGAGCCTAGTTGAAAAATTGAAGCTGGAAAGAGAAGCTGAGTCGGAAGAGCGCGCAAATTAGCGCCGGATAGGGAGCAGTTCCATCGCGGCGAAGCCGCGCCGCCGCGGTTCTGGCGGTTGATGTTGCCGCAGGCAACATCGCGCAGGCAGCGGAATCGTCAAATGCCGGGCTTTGCCGCGAAGCGGCAAAGCGCACGAGGGCGGCAGAGAGCCGCGGCGCGGAAACGGTTTGCGCCCTCGTGTTTCTGCCGAGCATTTCAATTAAAGGGGCCCCCAAAAAGTCCGCAGGACTTTTTGGGGCAAGAAAAACAAGCAGACAAACTGTCGGAAAGGAGTGATATCGTGAAGAACTGCGGTTACATCGGAGCCATATCGAACGGCGGGGCGCAGAAGGTGAAGGCGCCCGCGCTTCTCAAGGCAAAGAAGGGCAGGAGCATCGTCAAGACCGGCTCCGACACGAGAGAGAAAAACCACAGCCCGAACACCGCCAAGTGAGTTCGGGGAAAGGAGACAACGGAATGAACGACTTCAAGAACAACGCGAAGAGCGGAGAAAAGTCCGGTGCGGGCGACAGAAAGACCGCGCAGGAGCGCAAAAAGGAGAGCCTCACCGGGAAGAACGCAGTCCCCGGCAGCGAGGAGGCGCGCGCCCCGGAGGAGTACGCGTCGGAAGAGTATGCGGCGGAGGAGAGCGCCGCGGCATGCGGATGCGCGTATGCGCCGTTCGGACCTCCTCCGATGACGCCCGCGATAGCGGCACAGATGCGCGAGATAGCGGCGCTCGATCCCTCGATACGCGGACCGGAGGATCTGCTCTGTATGGAGTGCTATCCGCGCTTCTATGAGCTTGTGCGCAGAGGCAACAGCTTCGTGGATGCGTACCGGCTCGCAAACTTCGACACGCTTGCCGCGCGTGCCGCGGAGATGGGCAGGCAGGCGGCGCGCGCCGCCGCCGCGTCCAAGCAGCATCTTCTGAGGACACAGTCGCGCGGGGCGGACGCGGTGAGCGTTCCGGCCGAGATACGCGAGGGATACAGGGCGATGAACCCCGGGATAAGCGACGCGGAGATAGCGCGCCACTACGGTAGATACATCTCCTCGCTCCGCGGCTGAGGCAGGCGTCCGAAAGTGAGGCGGAAGGGAATGTCCGGCGCGACGGCGGTACGGCGCAGACGGGCGAAGTCATACGCGCCGCACGGGAGCGGCATTGGCGCGCGTGACCGCGCCGCGCGGACATTCCCGGGCACACGGACGGACGCGGCGGAGGGCGGCCGCAAAAGCCGGCAGCGGGCTGGAGCGCGGCGGACTGCGGACAGTTCCGCCCGCCGACCTCCGGCGGCAAAAGCGGTTTTGCGGCAGGCCAGACAAATAAATAACGAAGGAGGAGCCCCGATACCGAAGGGGCAGACAGTTATGGCATTTTTCATTCATTCGACCGACGACGGGCGCGCGCCGGTGACAGAGTATCTTCCCGTCGGCGCGATAACTCCGAAGGCGGGCATGACGCTGACGGTCACAAACGGCAAGCTCGAGATCGCGGCGGCAAAGGCAGAGCCGAGCTACATCAGCCTGTGCGAGCGCGAGAGCGAGTGCGTCTCAGGCGAGCTCATCCCGGTGATGCGCGTGCAGCCGGACATCGTGTTCGAGACGACCTTCTCGGCCGATGCGGCGGAGATAAACCTCGGCGACAAGGTCACGATAGCCACCGGCGGCATGCAGGTGACGGCGACGGCCGGCGGCGCGGCGGAGATAGTCCGCATACAGGGAAAGGCCGTGGGCGACCCGGTACTCGTCCGGTTCGTGACGCCGGACGCCGGGGAGTAAGAGACATGCGTCCCGGCGAGGATGCGCCGGGTACCGAAAAATCCGGAAGAAAGGGGTCCCGGGCGGCATTAGCCGCCGGGAAAGGTAAAGGATGGCAAATATTATTTTCAGCGAGGGCAGCGGCCTTCAGGATTCGATATTCGCGAAGAGCCAGGCGCCCATCAGAATGTTCATCGAAAAGCGCGGGGAGTCGTTTGAAAAGAACTCGATGATCCCCGAGCTCTTCAACATGGGCCGCAGCCGCCACTGGGCGGAGAAGTTCACGTCGCTCACGGCGATGAACGGCTTCCAGCCGGTGGGCGAGAACGGCGAGTATCCGATGGACGGCATGCGCGAGGGGTACACCAAGGTCCTCGAGCACATGACCTGGAAGAACAGCTTCGCGCTGTCGCGCGAGATAGTCGAGGATTCGAAGCTCATCGACCTCAAGCAGAAGCCGAGCGGATTCGTCGCGGGATACTACCGCACGCGCGAGCAGTTCGCGGCGGCGCTGTACGGCGCGGCCGTCGCGGGAAAGACCGCGGCGGACTTCCGCGGTAAGACCTTCGACGTCACCACGGCGGACGGCAAGGCGCTCTTCGCGAAGGATCACCCCGCGAGGGTGAGCGGTAAAGCGCAGTCGAATATGTTCTCGGACGCGTTCAGCGAGGACGCGCTTGCGGCGGCAGAGACCGCCATGCAGCACTTCCGCGGCGACAACAACGACCTGCTCGACATTGCGCCGGACACGATACTCATTCCCAACGACTACAAGCTCAAGAAGGCAGTGTTTGCCGCGATAGGCGCGGACAAGGACCCGTCGACCGAGAACAACGGCTTCAACTACATCTTCGGCCGATGGAACGTGATAGTCTGGCCGTACCTCAACCAGTACATCGGCGAGGGGACTCAGCCGTGGGTGCTGCTTGACAGCCGCTATAACGACGAGCACGGCGGCGCGGTATGGCTCGACAGGACGCCCCTCGAGGTCCGCAGCCGCACGAGCGACTCCAACGACGCGAACATCTGGAGCGGCTACGCCCGCTTCTCCGCCGGCTTCAACGACTGGCGCTTCGCCGCCGTGTGCGGAGTAGCGGGCGGCACAAAGCTCATAGGAGAGTAAGAGGAGGAAACTCCGCGGCGAAGCCGCGCCGCCGCGGTTCCGGCGGTTGAAGTTAGCGGCGAAGCCGCTAACTTCGCGGAGCCCCGATTCATTCGGGGCGAGCATTTTGATCGGAGGGGTCCCCAAAAAGTCCTCCGGACTTTTTGGGGAGAGCCGCGCCGCCGCGGTTCCGGCGGTTGATGTTGCCGAAGGCAACATCGCGGAGCCCCGATTCATTCGGGGCGAGCATTTAATCGGAGGGGTCCCCAAAAAGCCCGAAGGACTTTTTGGGGAGAGCCGCGCCGCCGCGGTTCCGGCGGTTGATGTTGCCGAAGGCAACATCGCGGAGCCCCGATT
>CANRIN010000003.1 GCA_947630675.1 uncultured Clostridia bacterium
GCCCGGTGAGGCGGCTGTTGACGTAGCACGGCACAAAGCCGAACTGGGTCTGGAACGCCGGCCAGCACTTCGCGGCTATCGCGACGTACTCGCGCGCGCCCTTGTGCTGCTCTATCCAGTCCTCAAGCGTTATCTCGTACTGCGCGAGGCGCGGGAGCACCCCGGCGTAGGGGTTGTCCGAGCCGAGCTCCTCCGCCATCTCGGCGGCCTTCGCGGGGATGCGCGGATCGTCCTTATGCTTGTTGTAGGCTACGAGCAGGTCGAGCTCGCTGTTCTCCTCGACCGCGACGCCGAGGTCGTAGAGCGGCTTTATCGGCGCGTTGCACGCGAGGAAGTCGTCCGGGCGCGGGCCGAAGGTTATGACCTTCAGCTTCGAGAGGCCGACTATGGCGCGCGCCACCGGCTCAAACTCGCGTATCATCCCCGCGACCTCGGCGGCGGTGCCGACCGGGTACTCGGGTATGTACGCGCGGATACCGCGCAGGCCGAGGTTGTAGGAACAGTTGAGCATGCCGCAGTACGCGTCTCCGCGTCCGTCGTGCAGGTCGCCGTCCCCCTCGGCCGCCGCCGCGAACATCACCGGCGCGCCGAACCACTCGGCTATAAGCGTCTCCGGCGTCTCGGGGCCGAAGTTGCCGAGGTAGACGACAAGCGCGTTCACGCCGTGCGCCTTCACGTCCTCGACGGCCTTCTTCGCGTCAAGCTCGTTCTCAACGGTTACGGGGCACTCATAAAGTCCCTCGCCGTAGGCGCGCACGACCGCCGCGCGGCGGCGCTCGCTCAGCGCCATCGGGAAGCAGCTCCTCGACACGGCGATTATGCCGAGCTTCACTTCGGGTATGTTTTTCATTGTTATGACCTCCGTTTATGTAATAAAATATCTCGACCCTGTCGGGAATGAACACATTTTGCCGCGCCGCGCGGTGTCAGACCTTCTCCGCGAGGTGGCGCGTATAGTGGAATATGTACTGCTGCGCGAGCCCGGCGTCCTCTCCGAAGGCGCTCACCGGGTCAAAGTCCGGGGGATAGTGCTCCGCAAGGGCGCGCTTCATCCAGACGTCCACCGGGAACGCATCCCGCTTGCCCGCGCCGAAGAGCAGGACGCAGCTCGCGACCTTCCGCCCGACGCCCTCAAGGCTGCACAGGCGCTTTATCGCCTGCTCGGTCGTCATCGGCAGAAGCTCTTCCGCCGTTATGCGTCCCTCCGCGACGTCCCGCGCGGCGGATATTATGTACGGTGCGCGGTAGCCCGAGCGGAGCGGCGCCAAGTCGTCCGGCTCAAGGGACGCTATCCGCTCGGCGGACGGGAACGCGTGCCGTCCGCCCGGCAGCTCGTCTCCGAAGAGGCCGCAGAGCTGTTCTACGATGCCGCGTATCCGCGTGATGTTGTTGCACTGGGAGATGATGAATGAGCAGAGCGCCTCCCAGAAGTACTGGCCGAGTATCCGTATCCCCGCGCCGAAGGCCGCCGCCTCGCGCGTGAAGCCGTCCCGGGAGATGCGCGCCCGCGCCGCCGCGTAGTCGCGCTCAAGGTCGAAGTAGCGCCGCCAGACGTCTTCAAACGTCTCCTCGTCGGTGTATAGCGAGACCTCGTCCCCGCGCCGCTCTACCGCGAGCTCGCGCCCGAACGCGACGCCGCTCCACACCCCCCGTTCGTCCGGTGTGAAACGGAAGCACTGTCCGCAGTCGAAGATGAGGGCGGGGTCGAAGTCCTCGGCGGGCAGGACTATGCTGTCTCCCCGCACAAAATACTCGCTCAAATCGCTTCCCCCTCTTGTTTTTCCCTCGCGGAACAGTTATAATAAGCATAACTTCACAATTCTTATTATAAAGCAAAAGGTGGGAAGGTGCAATATGGCTGAAAAAAATTATACCATACCTATCAACGAAGAGTTTGACAAATATGACGGCTGCCCCCTCTGCCGTCTGCACCAGCGCTTCGAGCGGCACAGCCTCGAGTATATCATGGGCGCAGCTATGATGGAGCCGGACGTCCGCCAGATGACTAACCTCACCGGCTTCTGCCGCGACCACTACGAGAAGATGCTTGCCATGGGCAACCGCCTCAGCCTCTCCCTCATGCTCCAGAGCTACCTCGCAGAGCTCGAGGGCAAGCTGAAGGGCCCGGGCTCCGCCGGCAAGAAGGGCTACGCGAACTCGCTCGCCTACGTCACCCGCGCAAACGACGGATGCTTCGTGTGCGAGCGCGCGGCGCAGACGCTGACGGCGCTCGCCCGCAACGTCGCCTACCTGTGGCAGACCGATGCCTCGTTCCGCGAGAAGTTTTCAAAGCAGGAGTTCTTCTGCCTCCGCCACGCGACGCTCATGCTCCGCATAGCCGAGCAGGAGCTCGGAAAGAACGCCTCCGGCTTTGCCTCCGCCGTCGCGGAGGTCGCGATAAAGGGACTCCAGCCCGCGCGCGACAAGATAGACCGCTTCTGCCGCAGCTTCGACTACCGCTACGCCTCCGACCCGCTCGGGGACGCGTCCCAGGCCGCCGAGGACGCGATACACTGGATACTCGGCGAAAAGATATGACGCCTTACCGCTCGCTTGAACGGCTCGACGTGCGCAGGCTCCCGAACGCCGGGAGCCTGCGCTTTACCGTAATAGACTTCGAGACGAACGGCGCGTTCGGCAGCAACACCGAGGTGATAGAGTTCGCCGCCGTGAAGGTCGCCTTCGGCGAGCTTCGGAGCGAGGCGGCGAGCCTCTGCGGCGCGGGCGCGCCGCTCCCGCCCGCCATCACGCAGCTCACCGGCATAACCGACCGTATGCTCGCAGGAAAGCCGCGGTTTGAGGAGTTTCTTGCCTTCTTTCTCGGTTACATAGGGGACGATATTCTCGTCGCTCACAACGCTCCGTTCGACGTTCCGATACTTCTCTCCTACTGCGCCCGCGCGGGGATCGATTACCGCCCGAGGGTGCTGTGTACGCTCGCGAACTCGCGGCGCGTCTACCCCGGCCTTCCGAGCTACAGCCTCGGTGTCCTCGGCAAGCGCTTCGGGCTCTTTGACGGCAGGGCGCACCGAGCCCTCGCGGACAGCCGCGCCGCCGCGCGGCTCCTTCTGAGGATGCTGGGAGATGTCCGTGCGCTCTAGCTGTGTTTCGTAAATTATCCGAACGTATGGGCGGGAGGCTTTTCGTCTCCCGCCCTTTCTTGTCGAAAGCCTCGCAGAGCATGCGTCCCTCGACCGGCTGTGCGCCGTCATTTTCTATCGGGCGCATCAGAATCCCAAACGGCGCGCTGCACCGTTTGGGGCCCTTTGATTGAAATGCTCGGGGCGAATGAATCGCCCCTGCGCAAAGTTGCTTGCCACAGGCAAGCAACTTTAACCGCGCGAACAGGCGCGGAAAACGGCGCGCTGCACCGTTTGAGAGCCCTTTTTGATTGAAATGCTCGGGGCGAACACGAGGGCACCCACCAATTCTTCATCGGCACATATTCAGCCCTCGTGAGCTTTACCCGCTTCGCAGGCAAAGCCCGACATTGATATGAATCCCCTGCGCAAAGTTGGCGGCTCCGCCGTGGGCTCCCACGCGGTCGTCGACCGCGTGGGAATGAAAGTCCGCAAAAGCGGAAAAGATACCTCCACGAACACAAAAAGGCAGGTATCGCTATGACAACAAAACGTGTCGGGGCGCGGACTGTCCGCTTCTCCGAGCCGCCGTCGGTGCTGGGATATGCGTCGATAGTTGGCAAGAAGGAGGGCGAGGGACCGCTTTCCGAGTATTTCGACTTTATATACGAGGACTCGTATCTCGGCGAAAAGACGTGGGAACGCGCCGAGAGCCGGATGCAGAAGGAGGCGTTCGAGCGCGCGGCGGAGAAGTCCGGCTGTTCGGCTTCTGATGTGCAGCTCATCTTTTCCGGCGACCTTCTCAACCAATGCATCGCCACGAGCTTCGGTCTCCGCTCGACCGGCGTTCCGCTCTGCGGGCTGTACGGCGCGTGCTCGACCTTTGCCGAGGGGATGATGCTCGCCGCGATGACTATAGACGGAGGATTCGCCGAGCGCGCGGCGGCTATAGCGTCAAGCCACTTCTGCACCTCCGAGCGGCAGTACCGCACGCCGCTCGACTACGGCGCTCAGCGCACCCCCACCGCACAGTGGACCGTCACCGGCGCGGGCGCGTGCGTCCTCGGTGCGGAGGGCGAGGGGCCGTTTGTCACCCACGCGACGGCGGGGAGGATAGTGGACCTCGGCGTCACCGACCCGGCAAACATGGGAGCCGCAATGGCTCCCGCCGCAAAGGATGCCCTCTCGGCGCTCTTCGAGGACACCGGCACCTCCCCCGCGGACTACGACCTGATACTCACCGGCGACCTGGGCGCAGTCGGGCTAGAGCTGCTCTTCGAGCTCTTCAAGAAGGACGGCGTTGCCTTCAACCAGAATCTCGGCGACTGCGGCCTTCTTATCTTCGACCGCGACCGGCAGGACGTACACTCCGGCGGTTCGGGCTGCGGATGTTCCGCCTCGGTATTCTGCTCGTATATTCTCAAAGAGATGCGCGAGGGTTCGATACGGAAGCTCGTCCTCGCCGGCACCGGAGCAATGCTCAGCCCCACCTCGACGATGCAGGGCGAGAGCGTGCCCGGCATCTGTCACGCGGTCGTGCTCAGCACATCGAAGGAGGGGTAACGGTGGAGATGCTGTGGGACTACGTCAAGGCGTTCCTCGTAGGCGGCGCGATATGCGCCATGAGTCAGATCCTTATCGACAAGACAAAGCTCACACCCGCGCGCATCCTTACGATGTATGTTGTCGCGGGCTTTCTTCTCACCGTCGCAGGGCTGTACGGCCCGCTCGTGGACTGGGCGGGCGCGGGCGCGGCGACGCCGATAAGCGGCTTCGGCTACGTCATCGCCAAGGGCACCGAGAAAGCGGTGAGCGAAAACGGGCTTCTCGGCGCGGTGACAGGCGGCTTCACCGCCGCCGCCGGAGGCGTCGGTGCGGCGGTCGTGTTCTCGTTTATCGCGAGCCTCATCTCCCGCCCGAAGGAGAAATAAATCGCAGTGGGGATACAAAGTATCCCCGCTGCATTTTGCTGCGAAAGCCTCGCAGAGAATGCGCCCTTGAACTCATACCGCATCAGACCTCGGCGCTCCGCGCCGACGTCCCAACAAAGCCTCGCAGAGTTTCGCCGCTTTGCGGCGAAATAAAGTCAAATACATTTTCGGCGGCGGCGTGTACGTCGCCGAAAATACTTTGCGCGGAGCGTGCGTCGATTTTCCGCCGAAGGCGGAAAACTCGGCGCGTAGCGCAGCGAAAGGCGCCGGCAGAGCATCGCTCTGTCCGGCGGCTTCACTTGAAATTGCGCCTGCGCAATTTCAAGTGAAAGTCTCGGCGCGAAAGGGTGCGCAGGGCAATTCATTGCCCGAGCACATTTCGCGCCGACTTACGGCGCTATGTCCTCCGCATTTGCGGAGACGACGGTAAACGGTTCGCCGTCCACTAGTATCTCGAGCTCGGACACACCGTATCCGTTCGCCGAAAGAGTATGTGCGAGGGCGGCGAGCATCAGCCTCCCCGACTCCCCTGCGCTGTTTATGCTGTCGTCGAAACCGTCGGCAAAGTCTATCGTGCAGCGCGTCGAATTGCTCCGTATCCTCTCCACGCGGGTCTCGGGCGGGAGCGCGGAATCAAACCCCGCGCCGTCCAGCCCGCCCATCAGATACTCGACAAGCAGCCGGTCAAGGCCGTATGCCCCGCTCACGTCGAGCATGGCGCGCACCGGCTCCACATACAGTCCGTTGTTCGATGGCAGATAGACTGTAAACTCCGCGTATCCGGAAGAGCCGTACTCGCTCCGGCACTCTCCGAGCGACGCCCCTCCGTACAGCGGCGCGCCCTCCTCGGCAAACAGCACCGTCTCGACGGACGAGCTCGCCGCAAGCGAGTTTACTATTGCCGCGAGCGCGAACATCTCGTCCGAGCGGCTGCCCTCGGTTATCTCTTCAAAGTCGTCCGAGAAGTCGAGAAGGCAGACGCTGTCGCTGCTGTCCACCTCAAGGAGCTCGAGCGTGTCCGGCAGGACCGGGCCGAGCCCGCTCTGTGTCGGTCCCTTTATCAGCTCCTCTATTACATACCGCTCGACCGACTCGCCCTCCGGCATGACTATGCCCCGCGTCTCCGCGGAAAGTCTTCCCGTAGAATCCGAGCGGAAGTAGAGCGTGAGCTCGCGTTCAAACGAGCCCTCCCCCGGGTTCTCGTATGCTATATCCGAGGCGGACAGGACGTCCTGCGTCCCCTCGGGATGCGGTCTTCCGTCCACGAGTATCCGCACGCTGCTCACGCGCGGGATCTCAAGCATCGTGAGTGCGGTGCAGCCCTCCGCCTCCGAAAGCTCGAAGCCGCTCATCCTGAGATATTCTTCGCTGAGGCGCACTATCGCGGTGCTTCCGGCATACTCCACGCCCTCGCACTCCACTCCCTCCGCGAACGGGCTCTCCAGGCCGCCGGCCACGGCGGAGTCGGGCGGGTCGATAAGCGCGCGCATGGCGGCGAACCCCGCGTCCTCACCCTCCGGGACGGGTGCTTCAACAGACTTCACTCCGCTGCCGGAGTCCTCCGGCGCGAGCAGCCACACCGACACGGTCTCGCCGGTATCGCAGCCCGCGGCGCACCCGATGATAAGCGCCGCCGCGAGCATCAGGGAAACAGCCCTTCTCATTTCTCCGTGTCCTCCCGTCTCTTCAGCGACGGGAACACGACCGTGAACCGCGTCCCGACATCCTGCTCGCTCTCCACCGTTATATTTCCCCCGTAGCGGCGCACCGCGTCGTAGACTATGGAAAGTCCGAGCCCGCTTCCGCCCGCGGCGCGGGAACGCGCCTTGTCCACACGGTAGAAGCGCTCGAACACCCTCGACACATCCTCGGCGGGTATGCCTATCCCGGTGTCCTGTATTATCAGAGTGACCTCGCCGTCCTTGTCATAGAGGTACACGCGCACCTCCCCCTCCGGGCGGTTGTACTTGATCGCGTTCTCGATAAGGTTGAAGACCACGCGGTAGGCGTAGTCCTCGCTTGCAAATATGTCGCAGCCGTCCTCCAGCTCGAGCTCTATCTTTATGCGCTGCTGTGCGGCGAGCGGTTCAAGCATCCGTCCCGCGCGCTCGACTGCCGCCGTAAGGTCGACCGTCTCTGCGGGGTCGGCGACGCCCGCGTCTATCCTCGTTATGTCAAGCATGCGCTCCGCGAGGCGGTCGAGCCGCTCGGTCTCCTCCGCTATATCCATGGCAAACTCGCGCATGGTGTCCGTCGGGACATCGTCGCTCTGCACCATGCTGTCGGCAAGGAGCTTTATCGAGGCGAGCGGCGTCTTCAGCTCGTGGGAGGCGTCGCTTACAAATCTGCGGCGCATATTCTCCACCGCCTCGAAGTGCCCGGAGAGCGCGTTCAGTTCCTTTGCGAGGTAGGTGAACTCGTCGTCCCCGCGTTCCTCGGCGCGGCAGCCGTAATCGCCGTCCCGGACCGTGCGCATCGTATCGAGCAGCTCGGATATCTTGCGGCCGAATATCCGCGAGATTATGACGCAGCCGCCGACTCCGACGACGAGCACCACGACCGACACGTTGCGGAAGTTCCGCCTCAGGTCCGCTATGAGCGCCGCGCGGGACATGTCGGTGTCGTAGACGCACACAGCGCCCGCCGGAACGCCGCCTATCATAATGGGGCAGCTCGCGACGCTCGTTATTGCGTCCCCGCCGTTCTCGGCGTAGAAGTAGTCGTTTCCCTCGAGCGCCGCCCGTGTCTCGCCGAGCAGTGCAAGCGAACCGACGAGGCTCTGCCCCTGCGTACTGTCGTAGAGCACCCTCATTCGATGGTCGGTGACGAGAACGCGGGTCTCCTCCGCGTCAAGCAGACTCATGACGTGCGCGGCAGTCTCCGGCGTGAGCTCGTCGACGCCGGACATGGTCGAGGAATACAGCTCCGCTCGCGCGGACAGCGCGTCCTGCTTGCTCTGGAACACGAACTCTTCGCTTACCGACACCGGATAGTAGTTCAGAGCCGCGAGCACGGCAATAACGATGGCGATGTATACCATCGCCATCTTGAGCTGCATACCGAAGCGCGGACGCCTCCGCTCGCGCTTCTCCCCTTCTTCGCTACGGCTTGAAATAGTATCCGACCCCCCACTTGCGGAGTATGTGCTCGGGGTTTGCCGGGTCGCGCTCGAGCTTCATCCGGAGCCGCCGTATATGCACGTCGACGGTGCGGATGTCGCCGGGATACTCGTATCCCCACACGACGTTCAGCAGATTCTCGCGGCTGTATACCCTGCCGGGATTTTTCATCATGAGCTCTATGAGGTCGTACTCCTTGGCGGTGAGCGGGACCTCCTCGTCCTCGAGGAATGCGTTGCGGGTATTCGGGTCGAGCGCTATGCGGCCCTGTACCACGCGTCCGCCGCTCTCCTCCGGCTCGGGCGGCGCGCTCTCCCGCGTCTGCGGTGCGGCGGCTCCGGCGGCGCGCCGCAGTATCGCGCGGACGCGCACCTTGACCTCCATGACGTTGAACGGCTTTGTGATATAGTCGTCCGCGCCGTACTCGAAGCCGATTATCTTGTCGGTATCCTCGCCGCGCGCTGTAAGCATGATTATCGGCACCTTGGATATCTCTCTTATCTTCGCGCATGCCTCGAGCCCGTCCATGACGGGCATCATCAGGTCGAGCAGGATGAGGTCTATCCCCCCTGCCCTCACCGCTTCGACCGCGGCCGCGCCGTCGTAGGCACACTCGACCTCATAGCCGTCGTTTTCGAGGTTGAACTTCAGCCCCTTGACGATGGTCCTCTCGTCGTCCACTACCAGTATTTTCACAGTTTCCCTCCCGATTCGGTCTGTATATCTTTTTCTCTGCTCCGCCGAAAATCGCAGGCTCCCGGCGGGCTATTCTCCCGTAGTTATGTATTCGCGTATGAAGGCGTACTTGCCTTCGCCTATTCCCTTCACCCGCATTATGTCCTCCGGCGACTCGAACGGTCCCTCGGTCTCGCGGCTCTCGATTATCGCCTCCGCAAGCGACTCGCCTATGCCGTCGAGCCGCAGCAGCTCCGCCTTCGACGCCGTGTTTATATTCACCTTCATCTCCTCCGGGACCGGCGTGGAGCTCGCGGCGGCTCCGCTGCGCTCGCCCGTGACCTCATAGGTCCCGCCGGGGACGAGCCGGGTCACGAATATCACCGCCACGGCTATACAGAACACTGCGGCTGCCGCTATGATCGCCGCGAGCGTCCGTTTGCCGTTCATATCAAAACAACCCCTCCGAAACCCGAAATCTTAACCGAATATAAATTTAATAAGTTTTTTGTTTTTGATGGTGCTTTTTTTCGCGCCTTATGGTATACTTTAATAGATGAGTTATACTCTGCCGGCGAGACCGCCCATGCGGGCGGTAAAAACGATATCCCAAAGCGGTCTCCGAGCATTTTCACGCGCTCCGCGCCGCTCAGATTTGCGCCCTGCCCTCCGGACACATTACGATTATACACTATTTTGGGAGTATAGACAATGACAAAGATGAAATTCTTCGCCTCTTTTCTGCTGTTTTGCCTTATACTGACGTTTGCCGCGCCGTTCGCCGCGGCTATTGACGACGTTCCGGAGATCTCCGCGAAGTCGGTCATAATCGCCGAGCCGGAGAGCGGCGAAGTGGTCTACGAAAAGAATGCGGACGACCGCGTGGACATAGCGTCGCTCACGAAGATAATGACAGCGCTCATCGTGCTCGAAGAGGCGGACATGGATTCGGTCGCGACAGTCAGCTACTCCGCGCTCGACGCGCTCGACCCGGACAGCTCTATAGCGGACCTCCGTCCCGGCGAGGAGATGCGTGTCGAGGATCTCCTGAAGTGCGTGCTCGTACAGTCCGCAAACGACGCCTGCAACGTCCTCGCGGAGCACCTGTACGGCAGCATCGATGCGTTCGTCGCGCGGATGAACGAGCGCGCCGGGGAGCTCGGCTGCACGAACACCCACTTCATGAACGCCCACGGCCTCACCGAAGACGGACATTATTCTTCCGCCCGCGACCTCTACAAAATAGCGCTCGAGGCGCTGAAGCATCCCGAATTCCTCGAGATATGCAACACCGCGCGCGTCGAGATACCTGCAACGAATATACACGAAGCACGGGTGTTCCTCTCCACAAACTACCTTATCTCCGCCCAGAAGATCCCGGACTACGTCTACTACTACGCAAAGGGGATCAAGACCGGACACACATCGGCGGCGGGCTACTGCCTGGCCTCCACGGCAGAGAACAACAACATCGTCTACCTCTGCGTCGTTCTCGGTTCGGAACGCGACCCCGAAACGAACCGCATCGGCTCGTTTGACGACACCCGTGCACTCTATGAGTGGGCGTTCGACAACTTCAGCTATCAGCAGATGGTGACGAAGAGCACCGTCGTCGCGGAGATACCGGTGTCGCTTTCAAGCGAGGTGGACTACGTCACCCTCGTCCCGGACGGCTCGATAGAGGCGCTGCTTCCGAACGACTTCAATCCCGACGACGTGAAGCTCGACCTTCACCTCGACTATGAGGACGGCATCGAGGCTCCCGTTGAGAAGGGACAGAAGCTCGGCACCGCGTCGGTGACGTGGAACGGCAAAAGCTACGGCGAGATAGATCTTGTCGCTCTCGGCAGCGCGAGCCTCGACAAGACGCTGCTCTTTATACAGAACGTGAAGGACTTCTTTGCACGTCCGTGGGTTCTGTGGATAGTCATTGCGGCCGCCGCGCTGATAGTCTTCTACATAATCTTCCTTGTGGTGATAAACTCCAGGCGCCGCCGTCACCGCCGCTCGGCCTCAAACTACCGCGGCTCGAGCAGGAGGAGAAGAAGGTATTGATACTTTCGCGGGAAATCGCGTGAGCACGCTGTGCGTGCTCACTTACCAATTTCCCGCGAGGCCGCCGGACAGAGCAGAGCTCTGCCGGCGGCAGGCGCTCCGCTACGCGCCGAGTTTTCCGCCTTCGGCGGAAAATCGACGCACGCTCCGCGAGAGGTATTTTCGGCGACGTACACGCCGCCGCCGAAAATGATTTGACTCTATTTCGCCGCTCACGCGACGAAACTCTGCGAGGCTGCTTCTTTCGCAAAAATCCGCCGCGCGTCTGCGCGGCGGATTTTTGCGTGTCTTGACAGAAAAATCTTGCAAGCGTTTTCTTTTTGTGGTATACTTCGTTCAGACATTTTTCGGAAGGACGTCACAGAATGAAAAATTCCAAAAACTCTCCCGCCCTTGACCTCACGCAGGGCGACCCGCTCCGCCAGCTTGTCTTCTTCGCGCTGCCTATGCTCGTGGGCGCGGTGTTCCAGCTAATGTACAACATGGTGGACACCGTCACGCTCGGCAAGTTCGTCAGCACGTCGGCACTCGCGTCGGTCGGCGCGACGAGCTCCACATACAGCCTCTTTACGATGGTCGCAAACGCCGTCACCAACGCCGTGTCGATACTCGTTGCGCAGGCTTGGGGCGCGCGGAACATTCAAAAGATAAAGAAGACCGTCGCGCACTCGATATACCTCGCTCTCACGCTGAGCGCCGTGCTCGGCATTCTCGCGTTCTTCACGGCGCGGCCGCTCATGGAGCTGCTCAACACCCCGGCGGATATCATCGACGGGTCGGTCACCTATATCCGGATAACCTGCGGACTCTGTGTGTCGGTGATGCTCTACAATGTCTCCTCGTCCATTCTCCGTTCGATAGGCGACAGCCGCACGCCGCTCTTCTTTCTCATACTTTGCAGCGTGCTGAATATCGCGCTTGACCTTCTGTTTGTGCTCGTACTCAACGCCGGCGTCGCCGGCGTCGCGTGGGCGACGGTGATATCGCAGGCGGTGTCGAGCGTGCTCTGCCTCGGATATATGTGGCTCCGCTACCCCGACCTCCGCGTCTCCCGCGCCGACTTCCGGCCGGACGGAAAGCTCCTCGGCTCCTTTGCCCGCATCTCGACGCCGATGCTGCTTCAGAGCCTTGCGCTGAGCGTCGGTATGCTCGTCATAACGCGCGTTATCAACTCGCTCGGCTCGGACACCGTCGCCTCCTTCACGATAGGCAGCAAGGTAGAACAGCTCGTCGTCGTTGCCTTCTCGCAGTTTGCATTCTCGTTTTCTGTCTACTCGGGCCAGAACTACGGCGCAAAGAAATACGACCGCATCGGCTACGGCCTGAAGCGCTCGGCCATACTGATACTCTGCATCGTCGCGGTCTCGATGACGATAATGCTCGTGTTCGCACCGCCGCTCGCGAACATCTTTGTCGACGCGGACGAGAGTCCGCTCACGGTGAGCGGAGCAGTCGCCATGGTCCGCACTGAGGCGTGCTTCCTCCCGGCGCTGGGGATCATCTGGCTCTCATCCTCCTGCCTGCGCGGGATGGGCAAGGTCGCGCCCACCGTCGTCTCAAGCATGGTGGAGCTGATAAGCAAGATAGCGCTCTCGATAGTCCTCGCCCGCTTCTTCGGAGCGCGCGGAGTCTGGTTCGCGGCGCCGATAGGCTGGGTGCTCGGCATCGTCCCGAACGCGCTTTACTATTTCTTCAGCGGGTGGAAGCGCAAGGCGCTCGAGGCCGACGCGCGCGAAGCGGCGGCGCAGCCGGCAACGTGATGACTGCGGTATGAGCGTCGCCTATGACATAAACGTCCTGCGGAATATTGTTCTTGAGAGTCAGCACCTCCGCGTGAAGAGCACCGACAGTATAGAAAGTATCGTTTCGGACATCTGCGGCCTTCAGTACGACCCGAATCCCACCGTTCATCTGAATCAATACATGATGCTGTGGTGCAGAAAGAAGGATTTCTCTGCGGAACAGCTCGATATCGCGGCTTACCAGGAATTTACGGTCATCGAAACGTGGGCCTTCAGGCGCAATATGTTCTTTGTGCCGAGGAGCGAATATTCGCTCTACCGGGAAGCGACAAAGGGCATCGTGAGATGGGGCGAATCCGACGAGGGCTGGCTTGCCGCGGGAGACAGTCCGGAGGTCCGTGCGGCGGAAGACGAGTTGAAGGAGCGCCTCGCCGCGTTCGGCGGACTTACGGCAAAAGAGATCTGGGATGCTCTGGGTCTGGCTTACGAATGGAACAAATATCGGAGAGAGCACGACCAAAGCTATAACCTGCCCGTATTCCGCGCATTTTACAGGCTTGTACGCATAGGCGACCTCCTGACCTGCGGCAGAAGGCCGGGGACGTTCAGGGAGCCGGTCTACATCCTGAAGGAGAAGCTTGGGTTGCCCGACCCGTCCGGCGATCCTGTCGGCGAAAAACAGGCCGTGCGTCGTATCGTCGAGAAGCTCACGGCTTCGTTCGGCGTGACCGACCCGGTCCACATCTCCCACATATCCGGATTCAGGACGGCGGACATAGCGCCGATATTCGAGGAGCTGACGGCCGAGGGTACGCTGTCGCGGCTGCCATATAAGATCGGCCGGAAGCAGTTCTACGTCCATACCGTAAAGGCGGCGGCCGCCGGCATCGCCGAGGACAGCCGAGAGATCCGCCTCATATCGCCGATGGACGTCATCGTGCGGGACAAGGCGTGGCTCGAAGCTCTCTTCGACTACTCCTTCACCTTTGAGTATTTCAAGAAGAAGGGCATGAAGTGGCCGCTCTCCATCCTCGCGGGCAACAGATTCGTCGGTTATCTGGACTGCCGGATGGATCGGAAAACCGGAAAGTTCATTGTCAAGGAAAGGAATATATTCGACCCCGCCTTTTCCGACAAGCAGGGCATCGACGCGGCCATACGAGATCTCGCCGCCTTCCACGGGGCCAAGGAGATCGTTGAAAAGGGGTAAAACGGCCCTGACTCCGCCGCATTTGCCTTTAACTCCGGCAAGCGTGGATTTTGGATAGACCTGGAGGCAAAACATGGTATCATTGAGACACTTTAGCGATTCGGACGCCGCAGTCTTGTCGGAGCTCATGGGCATTGGCATATCCGAGGCCGCGGAGATGATCCGCGACTGGAACAGCCTCGAGTTTCATGGCAGTTATTTTGAAATGTTCGCCATAACGAGCGGAGGCATCGTCGGCACCGTCTCTCTTTATCGGCTTTCGGACAGCGTCGTTTCGATGGGCCCCGAGGTCTTCCCGGTATTTCGGAGGCAGGGATTTGCGAAGGAAGCCATGCTCCTTGCCATGGAGGCCGCCAAACGCAAAGGTTTTAAAATCGTGTCTCAGCAGATAAAGAGCGACAACGCCGCGAGCATTGCCCTGCACAAAAGTCTGGGCTTCGAGACCGACGGCTACGGTTACACAAACAAAAAGGGCAAGGAAGTTCTCATCTTCCTGAAGTCCCTGCTGTGACGTGTCTCACCGCAGGACCCCTACATTCCCTACCCTCAAAAGCACCAAAAGGACGATACGGCTCCGCCGTATCGTCCTTTTATCTTTTATCAGTCTCGCAGAGTTTCGCGCCTTTGGCGCGAAATAAAGTCAAATTTGTTTTTTCCGACGGCGTGTACGTCGGAAAAAACTCTTTGCGCGGAGCGTGCGTCGAAGACGGCAACGCCGTCGAGGCGCGAAGCGGAGCGCACGCTGTCGGTAGGGCTTCGCCCTATCCGACAGCTTCACTTGAAATTGCGCAGGCGCAATTTCAAGTGAAAGTCTCGGCGCGAAAGGGTGCGCAGGGCAATTTATTGCCCGAGCACATTTCGCGCCGACTTCTCTAGTTCCTCTGGCTGTGTATCGGCGCGGGGATGCGTCCCCCGCGCGCGACGAAGCGCTCGCTCGAGCCGCTGTGGACCGGCATCACCGGCGCGCTGCCGAAGAGCCCGCCGTAGCTCACCTCGTCCCCGACTGTCTTACCGGCGGCAGGTATTATGCGCACGGCGGTGGTTTTGTTGTTTATGACGCCTATCGAGATCTCGTCCGCTATGATGGCGGATATCGTCGACGCCGGAGTGTCCCCGGGCACGGCGAACATATCGAGGCCGACCGAGCAGACGGCGGTCATCGCTTCAAGCTTGTCGAGCGTGAGCGCGCCCGAGCGGGCAGCGGTTATCATCCCCGCGTCCTCGCTCACCGGGATGAACGCCCCGCTGAGACCGCCGACGTGGTTCGAGGCCATGACGCCGCCCTTCTTCACCGCGTCATTGAGGAGCGCGAGCGCCGCCGTCGTGCCGTGCGTGCCGACCGTCTCGAGACCCATCGACTCGAGAACGTCCGCGACGCTGTCGCCCACCGCCGGCGTCGGCGCGAGCGAGAGGTCGACTATGCCGAACTCCGCGCCGAGACGTCTGCTCGCCTCCGCCGCGACGAGCTGCCCCATGCGGGTTATCTTGAATGCGGTGCGCTTTATCGTCTCGGCAAGCTCGGTAAACGAGCAGTCGCCCGCGCGCTTCACCGCCGCCGCGACGACGCCCGGCCCGCTGACGCCGACGTTTATCGCGCACTCCGCCTCGCCCACGCCGTGGAACGCGCCCGCCATGAACGGGTTGTCCTCCGGGGCGTTGGCAAACACCACTATCTTCGAGCAGGCGACGCTCTCGCGGTCGGCCGTGAGCTCGCTTGCGCGCTTTATTATCTCGCCGCAGAGCGCCACGGCGTCCATGTTTATCCCGGCTCGCGTCGTCGCGACGTTTATCGAGGCGCAGACGCAGTCGGTCTCGGTAAGCGCCTCCGGTATCGAACGTATCAGCCGTCGGTCGCCCTTCGTGAAGCCCTTATGTACGAGCGCCGAGTAGCCGCCGACGTAGTTTACGCCGATGGTCTTCGCCGCGCGCTCGAGCGTGTGCGCGAACGCGCCGACGTAGTCGGTCTCGACCGCGTCGCATAGCAGTGACACCGGCGTCACCGAAATGCGCTTGTTGACTATCGGGATGCCGTACTCCCGCTCGATGCTCTCCGCCGTCGGGACGAGCCGTTCGGCGGAGCGGCAAATCTTGTCGTATATCCTCTGCGTCGCGCGGACGATGCTGTCCGATATGCAGTCGCGCAGGGAGATGCCCATGGTCACGGTGCGGATGTCGAGGTGTTCCTCCTCGATCATCTTTATCGTCTCAAGAATATCAAACGTATTAAGCATTATCTGTTCTCCAAGCCGCGCAGGTCCGCGTTATATCTTGTGCATCGAGGTGAAAATGTCCTCGTGCATGACGTGTATCTTCACCCCAAGCTCCTCGCCGCGCCGCTCGAGCATACGGGCAAGCTCGTCAAACGTGACGTCGCAGCCGGAGAAGTCGACGAGCATGACCATCGCGAAGAGCTCCTGAAGGATGCTCTGCGAGATGTCCATGACGTTCACGCCGTGCTTTGACAGGAGGCCGGTGACCTCCGCTATGATGCCGACGGTGTCCTTACCGACGACGGTTATGACTGCGCGCATATTTTCCCTCATCTCCCGGCGCCGTTCGTGCGCCGAATTTGATTTCGCGGCGGCAGGCCGCCCTCATCATTGTAACCCATCGCGGCGGATTTCGCAACAGAAAGTTCTCGCCCTCGCGCGGAGATCGGTTGACAAACTTCCGGCTATGTGGTATTATCTTATCCACTTACCCGAAAAGCGCCGCATCGAGCGGCGCCGCGTCGGAATAATAGGAAGGAGGACGTCTGCATGGCGGTCTATGTTCAAACCAGCATGTTCAACCACTCTTTGATACCTCCGGCGATAGCCGGGGTGCTCCGCGCCGCCGCCGCAGATGCGCGGTCGCGGTCGGGCAAGCTCGAGCTTGCGTTTGTTGCAAGCGAGTTTGAGCAGAGTCCCGAGCGGACCGACCGTTACTTCGACCTCTTCCGCTCGATGCTCGAGGATACGGGGCTGCGCTTCGACCGTGCCCGCGTCGTCGACGGACGTATGAGCCCCTCCGAGGCGCAGGACGCCGTCCGCTCCGCCGAGGTCGTGTGGCTCAGCGGAGGTTGGACGCCCACCCAATGGGGCTACTTTGAGAAGTACGGCCTTGTGGAACCTCTGAAGGCTCACACCGGCCTCATGATAGGCATGAGCGCCGGTTCGATAAACATGGCGGAGACTGCGGCCTCCACCGAGACGCTTGACGGAAGCACGTCCCTTCTCGTCTACCCCGCTCTCGGGCTCGTCTCCACGACGGTCGAGCCGCATTTCGACCCGGAGAACATCGCGCCGGGGCTTCTGGAGTTCTCGCGCGGGCACGTCCTCTACGGGCTCTGCGACGAGGCCGCCATCGTCTGCAAGGACGGCGAGGTCATGTTCTTCGGCGACGTCTACTGCGTCGAAAACGGCGTCTGCACGAAGATTTCGTAAGCTTGCAGTAACTTCGCACCTTGGAGGCAGATATGGAGCTCTGGGACCTCTATGACAGCGAGCGGCGCCCGCTCGGGAAAACCGCAGTGCGCGGGGAACCTATCCCCGAGGGCGCGCGGCATATTGTAGTAAACATCTGCGTCTTCAACACGCGCGGCGAGATACTGATACAGCGCCGCCATCCCGAAAAGATCGGCTTCCCGCACTTCTGGGACCTCTCGGCGGGCGGAAGCGCCCTCGCGGGAGAGACCTCTGCGGAAGCCGCCGAGCGTGAGCTTTTCGAGGAGCTGGGGCTTCGCGCGAGCTTCTCGGGGCGGGCTCCGGTCCTCACGATGACAAGCGCCGACTGCTTTTACGACATATTCTTTGCCGATATCGACGTCGAACCGGGTGAGCTTATTCTTCAGGCCGAGGAGGTCGTCGACGCGAGGTGGGCGGCGCTTCCAGAAATACTTTCCATGACAGACCGCGGTGAATTCATCCCTTACCGCAGGCCGCTTCTCGAGCTGCTTTTTGAGGCGCACCGCAGCAGCGGCGGCGTCCGCTTCTCCGGTGAGGGGCTGTGAACGGCGCACAATGGATCAAAGATCGGAGTACGGAATGAAAACACTCATATTCAACGGTTCTCCGCACGGTGACGGGGATACAATGGCGCTCGTGAAAAAGGCCGTCGAGGGTCTTCAGGGCGAGCACCGCATCGTCGACACTTACGACGGCGGCATCTCGCCCTGTGTCGACTGCCGGTACTGCAAGACCCACGACGGCTGCGCCATAGACGACGGGATGCAGGAAGTCTATGAGTATATCGAGGCGTGCGACAACATCCTCATCGCCTCCCCGATATACTTCTCCGAGCTCACCGGGCGGCTGCTCGACGTCGGGAGCAGGCTCCAGCGCTACTTTTGCGCGCGCTTCTTCCGCCATGAGACGCCGATACCGAAGCCCAAGAGGGGCGCGGTCATACTTGTAGGCGGCGGGGACGGGAGCGCGGAGAAGGCGTTCTCCACCGCACGCACGCTCCTGCATCAGATGAACTGCCGCGACATCCACCCTCTCGTGCTCAGTCACAACACCGACAAGGTTCCGGCGAGCGAGGACGCCGAGGCGCTGCGCGGCGCGGAAAGCGTCGCGCGATTCTTCAACCGATAACGCAAAGACAAGCAAAATCGGAGCTTCGCAAAATGCGAAGCTCCGATTTTCTTCATACACTTCAGCGGCGGTCGGCGGATGCAAGCGCGGACTTCTTCTCCGCGCGTGCGGAGAGGATGTAGAGCGGTATCGCCGCGAGCTGCGCCGCGACAGACACCGCCACCATCGCGGGGATGCTTATGTCGTACAGCACGCCGAGCAGCCAGCTCCCGAGGAACCAGAACGCCCCGAACGAGCACTCAAAGATGCCGTACCCGGTGGCGCGGGAGTCCTTCGGCACCATGCGCGTGACGGCGGCCTTGAGTATCGACTCCTGCGCGCCCATCCCGACGCCCCAGAGGGCTATGCCGACAAGCACCGTCGGTGCCGAGTGCACCGCGAACACGAGCACCGCGAACGGCGCTGATATAACCGTCGAGAGCACCAGTGCCTTTGCTCCCTTCCTGTCGTAGAGCATTCCGAAGAACAGCGCCGCGACAGCGTCCACGAGCATCGCACCGGCGTAGAGCAGCGGCAGATTCCCGCTCGAGACGAGCGACCCGGTCTCCGCCAGCCCTTCCGCGAGTCCGGCGTAGGTGTTCGAGACGTGCATTATGATTATCGAATAGTCGATGAATCCGAACGCGAACAGGCTTATCCCCGCTATGTAGAGGACAAATTCCTTCTTCATTTTGAACGGGATGTACTCCTTCGGCGTCGGCTCGAAGTTCTCGGGGTTCGGGAACCTGCGGCGCGTGACGAGGAGCAGAATGAGCGTTATCGCGCCGGGTATCGCAAGCACCGCAAAGCAGGTCGAGTACACCGTAAACGTCGTCCCGTCGGTCTTGAAGAGCATGACGAGGTAGAGCAGCACCGGGCCGAGGAACGCGCCTATCTGATCGAGCGCCTCCTGTATGCCGAAGCTCTTTCCGACGCCCTCCTGCGACGCGGCAAACGACATTATCGTGTCCTTTGCGGGTTTCTTTATCGCCTTGCCCATCCGCTGTATGACGAGCAGCAGACACGCGAAAATCCATCCGTGCTCCCCCACGAGCGCGAGCGCCGGGACCGCGAGGACATCCAGCACATAGCCCGCTATCGTCATCGTCCAGTAGCGCTTCGTCCTGTCGGTGAGCTTTCCGAAAACGTAGCGCATCGAGTAGCCTATGAGCTCGCCCAGTCCGGATATGAAGCCTATCGTTCCCGCCGACGCGCCGAGGAGCGACATATACGCCCCGCGTATGCTCGACGCGCCCTCGTGCGTCATATCCGAAAACAGACTCACTATCCCGAAAAGAAGTATGAATATCATCGCCTGGGACAGGCGCTTCCCTTTTTTCCCGCTCATTCCGTTTCTCCTTTCTTCAGCCGCTCCGCAACCTCCGTGAAGCCGCCGCGGCTCTCCTCCTTGCACCGCCGGTACAGCGTGTCGAGCAGGTGCGTGAACTGCTCCCGCTCGCTCTCGTCCAGTCCCTCAAGGAGCCACGAATAGAACTCAGCCTCGATGTGCGCCTTCGAGGTCTTTAGCCGTTCCGCCGCCTCGGTGGGATAGAGCCGGTGGCTCCGCCCGTCGGACGGGTCGTCGCGCCGGGTGACATATCCCTTCGCCTCGAGGCTGCGCGTCTGCCGCGCGACAAGCCCCTTGTCTATGCCGAGCTCCCGGCATATCTCCGCCTGTGTGATGCCGGGGGACTTCCGGACGGCGTGCAGCACGTCGAGCTCGCCGGAGCCTATCCCGTCCGCGCGGAGCGTCCTCACGGTGAACTTCTCGACCTCGCGCGCAATCTTCGTTATCTCGCGGTATGTGATGTCCAAACGACTGTCTCCTTTCAATCGTTGACTTGTCAACTATCAGGATAGATGATACATCAACTATTTCCGTTTGTCAATGTTTTTGTAGAAATCGGTGCACAAAAAAGGAAGGCACTCTGTACCTTCCCGGTTTTCGAAACGCGGCGTCATCTGCCCGCGCCCTGCTGCTCAATGTACTTCTTCACGACGGCGGGGACTCCGGCGGCGAGGCAGTTATCCGGCAGGTCGCGCGTGACGACGCTCCCCGCCGCGATGACGCATCCGCTTCCTATCGTCACGCCCTGGAGGACGGACACGTTCGCGCCGAACCAGCAGTTGTCGCCTATTCGTATCGGCAGAGCCCGCTCCAGTCCCTTGTTTCTCGTCGCGTAGTCCATCGGATGGCTCGCGGTGTAGAAGCCGCAGAACGGTCCGATGAAGACGTTCTTCCCTATCTCGATGATGTTGCCGTCCATGAAGTAGCAGCCGTGGTTGACGAAGGTCCCCTCGCCGAACCGTGTGTGCGTGCCGTAGTCAAAGTAGACCGGCGCGAGGACGGTGAGCCCATCCGGTATGTCAGTACCGAGCAGTGCCTTCAGCGCGGAAAGCTGCTCCGCGCTCCCCGGCCTCGACGCGTTGAAGTCGAAGCAGAGTAATTCGGCCTTCGCGCGTTCCGCGAGAAGGCCCGCGTCAAAGTTTGCGTCGTGCCACTCGCCCGCAAGCATCTTTTCCTTTTCGGTCATATAATCACGCTCCGAATGTCATATTTGTGTGCCAAAATCGCGCCGTCACTCCGCGCCGTCGTGCGGGTACTTGTGGATGTTCCGATAGTAGGCGGGGATAAGTATGCACACCGCGCCCGCCCATGCGACGACCTCCGCAAAGTATATGCCGGTCTCGCCGAGGGCGAGCGGGAGGAAGAGCGCCACCGAGACGCGCATCGCGAGCTCCGCCATGCCGCTCAGCATCGGCATGAACGTGTCCCCCATGCCCTGATTTGCCGAGCGGTAGATGTGGAGCATGTAGAGTATCGGCAGCCCCACCGCCATGAAGCGGAGGTATGTATTTCCTACGCGTATCGCCTCGCGCACGACCTCCGGGTCCGGGTCGGAGACGAACAGACCTATGAGCTTCGAGCCGAAGAGGAACATCGCCGCGCCGATGAAGACCGCCACGCCGAAGCCTATCCGCGCCGCCGTGCGCAGGCCGCGCCGTATCCTGTCGTACTTCCCCGCGCCGAGGTTCTGCCCGGAGTAGGTCGCCATCGAGTAGCCGAAGCTCGTCGCGGCGAGCTCGAGCAGCCCGTAGAGCTTGTTCGTCGCGGTGAAGCCGGCGACAAAGACGTAGCCGAAGCCGTTGACGACGTACTGCACGGCAAGCCCGCCCGCGCCGATTATGCCGTTCTGGAACGCCATCGGCGAGCCGAGGCGCATTATCTCGCGCACGACCGGCTTCGAGAACCGCCAGTCCTCCTTCTTCATCGCGAGCGTAGGCACACGGAAGACGCAGACGGCGCAGTATACGCAGCTGAACACTTGCCCTAATACCGTCGCTATCCCCGCACCGAGTATCCCCCAGTGGAACACCGGCACGAAGAGCAGGTCGAGCACCACGTTCATGACGCTCGCTATTATCATCGCGATGAGCGGGTTGCGGCTGTCTCCGAGGGCACGGAGTATCGAACTCATGACGTTGTAGCCCGCCATGACGATTATCCCGCCGAACATAACCGAGAGGTACTGCACCGCGCCCGCAAAGCTCTCCTCCGGCGTCTTCAGCAGGCGGAGCACGGGACGCATCGCGGCGAGGCTCACAGCGGTGACGACGGCGGAGATGATAATGGTCATGATTATCGACTGCGTCACAGACTTCCGCAGCCCCTCGCCGTCCTCCGCGCCGAAGCGCTGCGCCGTGAGTATCGTGAATCCCTGCGTGAAGCCCATCATCATGCCGAGGACGAGCCAGTTTAGCCAGTCCGCCGCGCCGACGGAAGCCAGCGCCTCGAGACCGATGCACTTGCCGACGACCGCCGCGTCCACCATAGTATACAGCTGCTGACAGATGCTCCCGAGCATCAGCGGGACGGCAAAGCCCGTGAGGAGCCGCGCCGGGCTCCCGGATGTCATATCGCGCGTGTGTGCCATATAGTCCTCCGAAAAATAGGTGTTTCTGCCACAGGTCAATATAGCACATATCGGCGCTTCGGTCAATAACGCTGTGATATAAAAATGAACCGTCCGTATAGGCGCGAGGGCGGTATCTCGCGGAGCTTGCCTGCCGCCGGCGGGGACGAGCGGGAGTGCTCCGCAAAGCAGTCGAAGTGTTTTCCGCTCGATACGGGTGGAAATTTCGTAGAAAATTCCATTTACCGCCTTGACGAACGGTAGCTTTCTTCGCATTTGAATGGTATAATGCTAATCGTAGGGCGGGCGACTGTTCGACAAATCAGGATTTGTGGAGGGAGTCATAATGAAACAATATATCGTGGACGCATTTACGGGCAAGCCGTTTGCGGGCAATCCGGCAGCTGTCTGTGTAATGGAAAGCTGGCCCTCCGATGGATCCATGATGAAGCTGGCGATGGAAAACAATCTGTCGGAGACGGCTTTTATTGTGAAGGAAGAACAGAGCTATCATTTGCGCTGGTTTACACCGGCAACGGAGGTTGAGCTGTGCGGTCATGCGACGCTGGCATCATCGTTTGTGATCCTCAACTTCTATGAGCCGGACAGCAGTGAAGTAAAATTCAACACGCTCAGCGGCGAGCTGAAGATTAAACGCAAGGGAAATCTGTATGAAATGGACTTTCCAACCTACGAGTTGAAGGAAATCCCGGTCACGGATGCGATGGAAGAGGCATTTGGGGTGCGTCCGGTCAAAGCGGTGCTCGGGCTTGATCTGGTCTGTATTTTTGATTCCGAAGATACCGTCAGAAATATGGTTCCCGACCAGAAGCTTCTGACCGGCCTTGCGGGTCGGATCCAGAATGCCACGGCACACGGCACGGAGACCGATTGTGTGTCCCGCAGCTTCTGTCCGAAGCTGGGCATTGCGGAAGATCCTGTTTGCGGTTCGGCGCATTGTCAGATCGCCGCATTCTGGGCCGAACAGCTGCACAAGAAGGAAATCAGTGCTTATCAGGCGTCAAAGCGCGGCGGCTGCCTGCATTGCAGAATGGAAGGAAACGACCGCATCACCATCAGCGGAGAAGCTGCCTTGGCAGCGGTTTCCGAAATCGTTGCTGAGCTGTAAATCCCAGTTTGCCCGGACGCTGCAAAGCCCTTTAGAACTAAGGGCGCACTTCCATACATAAAAGAAATCGAAATTCGAGGAGAATTTGTCTCAATGGCAGAAGAACATAAAATCAGGATCGATAAGACCCTTGCAGGTAAGATTTTGGATATCGGAGGCGGCGGCGAGGGCATTATCAGCCGGGTTTATCGGCAGCAGGTTACGGCCATTGATAACCTGCAAGAGGAGCTTGACGAGGCTCCGGACATTTGCACGAAACTATTGATGGATGCGACAGCACTTTCTTTTGACGAGTGTACATTCGACCACGCAACAGCCTTTTATTCTCTGATGTATATGTCCCGGGAAGAACAAAAGAAAGCGATCGGGGAAGTATACCGGGTTTTGAAGCAGGGCGGCACCTTCCATATCTGGGACACTGTGATTTCAAGTGCATACCCCGTTCCTTTTGATGTAAGCCTTGAAGTCGATGCCGCCGGGGATATCGTACACACCACCTACGGCATTGTGAAAAGAGATACGCAGAATATGGAGCTGTTTGTCGAAATGTGCCGGGAAGCGGGTTTTGTGCTTTCGGAAAAGTCGAGTCGTAACTCTCAATTCTATCTGCGATTTTTCAAATGAGTTTGGCAGGTTTGAATTTATCGCCCCACCAACAAAAATTGAATACCACAAAAAGCCTCGCAGAGTTTCGCCGCCTGTCATAGACGGGCGGCGAAATAAATTTCAATCTCGTTTTTCCGGCGTCAATGCGCCCACCGATTCATTGCGCACCGCAACTTTCTACAGGGCGCATCAGACCTCGGCGCTTCGCGCCGAGGTCCCAACTGTATACGCACCGTAGGGCGTCGGAAAAAACTCCCTGCACGGAGCGTGCATCGAACGGGCGCAGCTCGTTTCCGCGCTTGTTCGCGCGGTTGAAGTTGGCGGCTTCGCCGCCAACTTCGCGCAGGGCAATTTATTTGCCCGAGCACGTTTAATCGGAAGGGTTCCCACGCGGTCACTGACCGCGTGGGAATTGCGAAAGGGTGCGCAGGGCAATTCATTGCCCGAGCACATTTCGCGCCGACGCGGCGCGATTCGCCGCGACAGCTTACACGGCAGCTCCATGCTTCCTGCGGCGTATGAGACCCATGACGAGGAGCGCGAGCCCTCCCACGGCAAATATCACGCCGAGGACAAGGAAGACCGTGCCGGTGGCGCCGGACACCTCCGCGTCGTTATTCGTGACGACGCCGTACCAGATACCGATGAGTCCGACGATGACGGCGGTCAGTCCGCCGAAGGTGAAGCCGAAGGTCGGGCTCATATCCGCGCCGTTCAGGTAGCGGCGCATCGGCTTGTTGAGCAGGCAGAGGACGACGAGCGCGAGCACCGTGCAGGGGATCATGTAGATGCCGTTGTATATGAGCGAGTAGAACCACGGGCTGCTCATCTTGAGGCCGCAGTATATCTCCGGCATGTACTCCGCCCAGACGGTCGCGCCGACGACGTAGTGAACGGCGTAACGCGCGAGGCAGCCCACGAGCGAACCCCAGAAGATGCCGCCCGACTTGCCGTGGCCGAGGCCCGCAAGGCCGACCGCCGTGAACGCGACGAGGTAGTCGCCGAGGACGCTCTGCCAGCCTATCGCAAAGCCGCCGTTGAACATGAGCTGAATGAGGCCGTACACAAATGACGCGATGAGGCCCTCCGGCACGCCCCAGCGTACCGCATAGAAGCAGAGCGGGAGCATCGCGAGAGTTATCGAGCCGCCCTGCGGCATCTCCCAGAGCTTGAGGAAGTCAAGCCCGGTAGCGAGCGCCACCATGAGCGCGCCCTCGCAGAGCGCGAGGATGGTGGTCCTTAGTCTCCTGCCGCCCGCAGGAGCCGTGCTGTTCTTTGCAGACATATTTCTGCCTCCCAAAATAAAATGTACCGCAAGCGAACCCGATGAGGTGCATGCGGTACACTGTCCTTCCGTATAGATCAATGTATGATAAGCACTTCCCTACGCCGGCATTACCCGGATCAGGTCAAAGGGACCCGCGCCTGCGTTTTGACGCGATCACAGCCGGGGATGGCCCCCAGCGCCCCTGCGCATATTCGCTTGTCGGAGCTCCCGGACGGGGCTCCGTTTACGGTCAAGTTCTATTTTACATTGTTTTCGAGCTTTGTCAACACCTTTTTGAAATAGTCCGGCAGCTCTGTGGTAAAATGCAGTCTCTCCCCGCTTCTCGGGTGGGTGAACTCGAGCTCGCGCGCGTGCAGGCACTGTCCGCCGACGGCGAGCTCGTCCCGCCCGCCGTAGAGCGGGTCGCCCGCGACGGGGTGTCCGATGTGCGCCATGTGGACGCGTATCTGGTGCGTCCTGCCGGTCTCGAGCACGCAGCGGACGTGCGTCCAGCCGCCGTAGCGCGTGAGCACCTGCCAGTGCGTGACGGCCTCTCGTCCTTCCGGCACGACCGCCATCCGCTTCCGCTCGCGCGGGTCGCGCGCTATCGGCGCGTCTATGGTGCCGCTGTCCTCCCGGAAGCCCCCGCGCACGACCGCCTCGTAAGTGCGGCGCGCAGTGTGCTCCTTTATCTGCTCCGCAAGGGACAGGTGCGCGAAGTCGTTCTTTGCCACGACGATGAGGCCGGACGTGTCCTTGTCTATCCGGTGGACTATCCCCGGCCGCAGCTCGCCGTTTATGCCGGAGAGCGAATCGCCCATCCGCGCCATCAGCGCGTTGACGAGCGTGTCGTTCTCGTGCCCCGCGGAGGGGTGGACGACGAGACCGCGCGGCTTGTTTATGACGGCGAGGTCGGAGTCCTCGTACACTATGTCGAGCTCCATTTCGAGCGGCAGAAGCCCCGTCTCCTTAGGCTCGGGCGGCGTGTAGATGTATCGCTCCCCCGCCTCCGCGCGGAGGTTCTTCTTTGGCGGGACACCGCGCGCGTCGGTGACGAGCCCCTCCTCTATTGCCTTCTGCGCGGCGGAGCGCGTGAGACCCGCCTTCGCCGCCAAAAACACGTCGAGGCGGACGCCGGCGTCCGCCTCGGATACGGTAAATTCAATCGGCTCCGGCATCTTTCGCCTCCGTCGCTTTCTTTGCCGCAGTGCGCTTTCTGTCCTCGATGATAAAGAATATCAGGAACGCGGCGACGCCGAAGACTATCGCTATGTCCGCGACGTTGCACACGAAGTCGGGCAGCAGCGGTATCTTCGATATCCACGGGAAGTAGAGCATGTCGGTGACAAGTCCGCTCGCCGCACGGTCGACAAGGTTCCCGACGGCGCCGCCGAGGACAAACGCAAGGCACACCCTCTCCTTTGCGGAGAAGTTCTTGGTAAAGAACGCCGCCCATATAACGACAAGCGACATCACGACGCTCACCGCAACGAGCAGCCACCTCGCTCCGCCGAGTATCCCGAGCGACGCGCCGTCGTTCATGTGGAGCTGCACCTGCAAAAATCCGGGTATCAGCGTGAGCACCCCGCCATCGAGGTGCTCACGCGCCAGATATTTTATCAACTGGTCTATGACGACGACCGCCGCCGCTATCGCCGTAAGGACGGCGTTCAGCTTCGAGCGCTTCATCAGAGCTTCTTCACCACAGCCGCGCAGCGCGGGCAGAGTCCGGGATGCTCGTGGTCATGGCCGACACCGACGTCGAACGCCCAGCAGCGCTCGCACTTCTCGCCGTCGGCATGCGCGACCTCGATAAGCTCCGCGCCCTCCTTCGCCTCGACCTGCGAGACGATGAGCGCGACCTTCAGATCCTCCGCGTTCGCGCGGATGAACTCCAGCTCCTCGCCCTCGGCGGAGAAGATGACCTTCGCCTCGAGCGGCTTGCCTATCTCGCCCGCGCCGCGAGCCTTCTCGAGCTCGACGTTTGCCTTGTCGCGGAGGGCGATTATCTTCTCCCAGCGCGCCGACTCCGCCTCGGTGGGCAGATACTCGGCGGGCACGCCCTTCATCTCATTGAGCACGACATGGCGCGCATCGTCCTCCTCGCGGTGCGGGAGCTGCTGCCAAATCTCGTCCGCCGAGAACGCGAGTATCGGCGCTATGAGCCGCGTGAGACGGTCGAGGATATACCACATGGCGGTCTGCGCCGAACGGCGCGCGACGCCGTCCTTGTCCTCGCAGTAGAGGCGGTCCTTTATCACGTCGAGGTAGAAGCTCGACAGCTCGACGACGCAGAAGTCGTACACGGCATGGTAGACTATGTGGTACTCATAGCCCTCGTAGCCGCGGATGGCACGGTCAAGGAGCTTCGAGAGCTCGCCCATGGCCCAGCGGTCGAGCGGAAGCATCTCCTCCGGCGAGACCGGGTGGTTCGGGTTGAAGCCGCCGAGGTTGCCGAGGATATACCTCGCGGTGTTGCGTATCTTCATGTACGCCTGCGAGAGCTGCTTCAAAATAGCGTCGCTCACGCGGACGTCCTGCTTGTAGTCGGAGGACGCGACCCACAGGCGGAGCATATCCGCACCGTAGACCTTTATCACTTCCTCGGGGGCGATGCCGTTGCCGAGAGACTTGTGCATGGCGCGTCCCTCGCCGTCCACCGTCCAGCCGTGGGTTATGACCTGCTTATACGGGCTCTTTCCGGTGACCGCCATCGAGATGAGCAGCGACGACTGGAACCATCCGCGGTACTGGTCGTTGCCCTCCTGATAGAGGTCGGCGGGCCACTGCTCCGCGTTGTTCCTGCGGAGCGAGGCGATGTGAGTGGAGCCGGAGTCGAACCAACCGTCGAGAGTGTCGGTCTCCTTGCGGAAGTGGCGCTTTCCGCAGTGCGGGCAGACAAATCCTTCCGGAAGAAGCTCCTCCGCGTCCTTCTCGTACCAGACGTTAGAGCCGTACTCCCCGAAGAGCTCGCTCGTGCGCGCTATAGTCTCGGGCGTGCAGACGGGCTCGCCGCAGTCCTCGCAGTAGAACACGGGTATCGGCAGTCCCCAGTGGCGCTGACGGGAGATGCACCAGTCGTCGCGCTCGGAGACCATGTTCGAGATGCGCTCCTCGCCCCAGACGGGCAGCCACTTTATCTTCTTTATCTCCGCGAGGGTCTCGTCGCGGAAGTCGCCCACCGAGCAGAACCACTGCGGCGTCGCGCGGAAGATTATCGGGTGCTTGCAGCGCCAGCAGTGCGGGTAGCTGTGTATCATCTCCTCGGAGGCGAAGAGGTAGCCGGTCTCACGCAGATGCTCGACTATCGCGGTGTTCGACTTCTCGTAGTACATACCCGCGAACATGCCCGCTTCCTCGGTCTGGTATCCCCTGTCGTCTACCGGGACGAGCATCGGGAGATTATACTTCCTGCCCGTGAGGTAGTCGTCCGCGCCGAAGCCCGGCGCGGTGTGGACGCAGCCGGTGCCGCTGTCGGTCGTGACGTAGTCCGCGAGCACGACGGCACTCGTGCGGTCGAGGAACGGATGCTGCGCCGTCATACCCTCGAAGTCCGAGCCGACGAAGCGCTGCACTATCTTATAGTCGGTGACGCCGCCCTGCTTCATCGTCCTTTCGAGCAGGGCTTCTGCAAGGATGTAGCGCTCGCCCGAGCCGGTCTCGGCTATGACGTAGTCCGCCTGCGGCGCGAGGGCTATCGCGACGTTGCCGGGGAGCGTCCACGGCGTCGTCGTCCAGATGATGAACCATGTGTTCGAGATGTCGCCGAGCTTTCCGAGGTCGTCCGCAACCTTGAAGCGGACGTAGATGGAGGTGCAGGGCATGTCCTGATATTCTATCTCAGCCTCTGCAAGCGCGGTCTCGTCATTCGGGCACCAGTAGACCGGCTTCATGCCGCGGTAGATGTAGCCCTTGCGGAACATCTCGCCGAATATCTTCACTTCCTCCGCCTCGAAAGCCTTGTCCATGGTGAGGTAAGGATGGTCCCAGTCGCCGAGCACGCCGAGGCGCTTGAACTGCTCGCGCTGGCGGGATACGAAGTCCATTGCAAACTCACGGCAGGCGTCCCGGAACTCAGGTATGCTCATCGCCTTGCGGTTGAGCTTGTTCTGCTTTATTATCGCGCTCTCTATCGGCATGCCGTGGTTGTCCCAGCCGGGGGTGAAGGGAGTGTAGTGACCGCTCATCGCCTTGTAGCGTATGACGAAGTCCTTGAGGACCTTGTTCATCGCGGTGCCGATGTGGATGCTGCCGTTCGAGAAGGGGGGTCCGTCGTGCAGGATGAACTGCGGCTTTCCCTCGTTCTTTTTCAGCATCTCCTCATAGACGCGGTCCTCGTACAACTTCTCGAGCATTCCCGGCTCGCGCTGGGCGAGGTTTGCCCGCATCGGAAAATCCGTCTTTGGCAGATTGATGGTGGAATTGTAGTCGTTTGCCATTTTATTTCTTCCTCTCTTAAAACAAAGCAAGGGTCGTGCGGCGCACGACCCTCACGTTTTTTCCTTACATGGATCGGAGCATCATTCGCCGTTCTTTCGATCGCCGCCGAACAGTTTTTGCAGTTCGTCCTCTTCCTGCTCACCGCTCATGTCGCCTATCTCCACGGTCTCTCCGCCCATGTCGACACGGCGTACCGCGTCGAAACGCTTTGTGGGCTGATCGTCCTTTATGGGCAGACGCTTTGTCGGCTCGTTCATCGAACCGTCGTTTTTCTCCTCAGCGGCTGTCGCGGCGGCTCCGGCGGCGTCTTCCTCCGCGTGCCGCCCGGTAATTCGCTCCTCCTCCGGACTTTCCTGCACGGCGGGGTTCGACGGAACGGCGGTCTCGCTCCACGCGGCGACCGTCTCCGGCTCCTCATGCTCCTTCTTTGCGGGCGCGGGCGACATCTCCATCAGCCTGCGCAGGACTTCCAGCTGTCTGCGGTTCAGCGCCGCCGCCTCAGCGGCAAACCGCCGCGACTCGGCGCGCGCCTCCTCGAGGCGCTTCTGCTCCCGCTCTATCTTTCCGCAGATGTCTCCGAGCTTCTCCTCCGCCTCGGCGTGCGCCTTCGCTACTGCGTGTTCGCTCTCGGCGCGGGCGCTCTCGCTGAGCTGCTCGGCCTCTCTTCTGGCCTTCTCCTTTACGTCGGAGGCGTACCTGTCCGCCTCCGCGCGGGTCGCGGCGGAATACTTCTCCGCCTCGCTTTTCATTTCCTCCGCCGTGCGCTTTGCGGCGGCGAGAGTGAGGCGCATCTCCTCGTCGACCGAGCGATACTCCTCCACCTTCTCCGCAAGCGTCTTCAGTTTGCTCTTTAAAACGGCAGTATCCTTGAACAGGTTCTCATAGTCGGCGAAGAGCTCGTCCAAAAACGAGTCCACCTCGCCCATGTCGTATCCTCCGAACACTGCCTTTGAAAATTTCTTCTCCTGTATCTCCTGCGGAGTCAGCATAGCTCCCGCCTCCTTCTCTCGTTTTTCTTTGCCGGGCTTTTTCCGAAGCTCAGAAGTACAGCCCGCTGTTCTCGAGCTCGTCGATAAGGTCGCCGAGTATCTCGACATTGAACGGGGTGATGAGATATGTCGCGTTCGCTATCTGCTTTATCTTTCCGTCATTTGCGTATGCAACGCCGCTGAGGAAGTCAAGAAGCCTCCGCGAGACTTCCTTCTGGGTGTTCTCGAGATTGAGGACGACCGTATGCTTCTCTCTCAGATGGTCGGCAACGTCGCCCGCTACGTCAAAGCGGTCCGGGTGGAAAACGACGACCGAAAGCTGAGTGGTCGCATGGATGTTTACTACCTTATCGCGCTGCTCGCCGAAGCTCGGCTCCGAAGAGACCGGGCGCGCGACGCTGCGGCTGCGGGGCGGCAGCTCGTCGTCTGTCTTTTTGCCCTCGTCAACGTCGTTCTCGTCCTCGTAGTCGTAGTCCTCCGCGTAGGGTCGGGCGATCTCCTTCAGCTTATCGAAAAGTCCCATTTTATCTATTCCTCCTCGCGGCTGCCCGCAGATTTTCCATTCCCCGTACGGCCGACCGCTCGGGGCACGCCGTACAGATATATTATCGTATTTTTTTACTTGATTGTCAACAAATAGTTTGGTGCATAAGAAAATATTTCTCGTATTTCCGGCGCTGCGGCGGCATATCCCGTCGAGAAAAGCCGCTCACTCTATGACCTTGCCGTCGTAGAGGTGCTTGGACTGCACGATTATCTCGTCTCCGGGGCGTATCGAGCCGGCGCTGGAGGCGTCATAGTCCACGATGTAATAGTTCTCGGTCTCGTAGGCCGTAGAGATGTCAATTTTTACGAAGTTCGTCTGCATTGCCACGAGCGTGTACACCCCGGCGTTCCCTTCCTCGTCCACGCGGACGGCGGCCTTCGGCACGCGCACGCCCTCGTACTCGCGCAGGACAAGCTCCGCCTGTTCGCGGCGGAGACCTATCACCGGCGTGATGTCGGTGGCACAGGAGAACACGACGGCGCACTCGCCGTCCTGCGGCTCGCCTATCTGGTACACGCGGACGCGCACCTCCCCGGTGAAGTCGCCGTCAAAGCGCATGGTCACCCAGCTGCCCTCGGTGAGCTGCTTTGCGTCCTGCTCCTTCATCGCACTGACAAACCGCCAGCCGAAGCTTGTCACAAGCCTGCCGCAGCTGCCTTCGCCGCTGACACCGGCGGTCTCGAGCGCGTGGATGTCGGCGGGCGTCATGTCGAGTACCGAGTCAAAGGTGAGCATGTCTTCATACCCGTCCGCCGAGGAGGAGAAGTATCCGCTCCTGTCCGCATAGACCGATATTTCCGACCCGCTCAGGTTCGCCTCGAGCCGGCTCCGCTCGTCTTTCAGGTCCTCAAGCGCTTCCTCGAGCATGTCCTCGCCATAGCGCCCGGAGGAGTAGTCGCGGCGCAGTATGAGCGTTCCGAGCTCGCCGGCGTCCTCGGCGGCGTCATCAAACGCGCCGACCGACACTCTATATGCGAGGTCGGATATCCTGCTTTCCAGCTCCTCGTTGATGCGGTTGATGTCGCCCACGCCGCTCTCGCCCTTGGCAGTCTCGAGCTCGGCTATTCTTGCGTCCAGCTCGTCTATGCGCTCTCTTGCCCGTCTGCCCTCCACACTCGTGTAGCTGACTATGAGGCTCGCACCTTCAGAGACCTTCTCGCCCTCGTTCCGCACGGCAAGCGTCGCGCCGCTCGAAGCGGCATAGAGCCGCTTTTCGCTGCGCGCGAACCACCCGTCTATCGCGACGGTGTCCTCCGCCGTGGCGAGGACCGCTTCGGCGGTTTCGAGCGGGTTTGACAGCGCGCTGATTATGTACACCGTCATGTATGCCACGACGGCGAGCACTATCACCGCGCTGATTATTTTAGTTGCAAGCTCGGCTTTCCGCAATCTTACTCTCCGTCCTCCTCATCGGCTGCGCCGGCGAAGTTTATCGGCGAGGCCGGTATCATCGTGGATATGGCGTGCTTGTAGACGACCTGCTGCTTGCCGTCCGAGTCGACAACGACGACAAAGCTGTCAAAGCACACGACCCTGCCCTTCATCTGTACCCCGTTCATCAGGAAGATGGTGAGCGGGATGCGCTGGATGCGCGCCTGGTTCAAGAAATAATCCTGTGTGTTCTGCTTCTTCATACGGGTTTTCCTTTCTCTAATACATTGCTGTATTTGTGCTCGTCTGTTCGAGGCTATTTTTCGCGGCGCTCTACGCCGCTATTATACAGAAAATCCTCCGCAAACGCCGTCGAACGGCGTACTATCGAAGTGAACTCCTCCTCGTCGCGGTAGAACCACTTCACCGCCCGGTCGCGGCGGAACCACGTGAGTTGCCTCTTCGCATAGCGGCGCGTCGCGCGCTTCAGCCGTTCGACGCACTCGGGATATTCTTCCGGACGGTCTAGCGCGGGCAGCAGCTCCTTGTAGCCTATCGCCTGGAGCGCGGTCGCCGCGCCCTCGCACTTCAGCCGCGCCGCTTCGTCCAAAAGTCCCGCGCGAAGCATTTCGTCCACGCGCAGGTCTATCCTGCGGTACAGCTCCGCCCGCTCGCGGAAGTCAAGACCGATCTTCAGCGCCTCGAAGCGGGGCGGCGAAGTCTTGGACGCCGCATCGTGCTCGGAGATGCTCCCGCCCGAAAACGACACCTCGAGCGCGCGGACGATACGCTTCAAATCGTTGGGATGTATGCGTTCCGCCGCCTTCGGGTCTCTCGCGCGAAGCAGCCTGTGCAGTCGCTCGGAGCCGTATTTTGTCCCCAAATCATTGAGTCTTTTTCGTATTATATCACAATTTTCCGCCGTTGAAAAGCCCCGTCCGAGAATTAATGAATCCATGTAAAGGCCGGTGCCTCCGGCAACTATCGCGGTGCGGCCGCGCGAGAGTATTCCTTCTATCGCCTCAGTCGCCTCCGCGACGTAGCGCGCGGCGGAGTAGCTCTCGCCCGCGTCGCACACGTCTATCATGTGGTGCGGCACGCCGCGCATCTCCTCCCGCGTCGGCTTTGCCGTGCCGATGTCGAGGCCGCGGTATATCTGCATCGAGTCGCACCCGACGACCTCTCCGCCGAGCGCCAGCGCCAGCTCGACCGCAAGCGCCGTCTTTCCGGACGCGGTCGGTCCGAGCACGCATATTATCTTCTCCGGCATCAGACTCTCCTGTTTATCCGCCGCTCGAGCTCGGCGCGGCCGAGCACCGCCGCGACGGGGCGCCCGTGCGGGCAGAACTTCACGTCTCTATAACCCATGACGTGCCGGACGAGCTCGCGCCGCTCGGCGTCGGAGGTCACGGCGCCCGCCTTCATCGCCGCCTTGCAGGATATGAGCCGGAGCAGCTCTTCCCTCTGTTCGAGCATGTCCACTTTCCGGTGAGCCGCGAGGTCGTCCGCTATCTGTTCCAGCGTTCCCTGCGCGTCGTCGCGTTCGAGCTCGCCGGGCAGGGCGCGGACGGCGAAGCTCTCGCCGCCGATGTGCTCCATCTCAAATCCGAGGCCGCGTATGAGCCCGATGTTTTCGTTTATCGTCTCCGTCTCCTCGCGCGAAAACGTGAGTGCGAGCGGCGAGATGAGATACTGCACCATCGGCTTCTCCCCCGCCGCTACCAGGCGGTCGAATATCATTCTTTCGTGGGCGGCGTGCTTGTCTATAAATACAAGCTCCTCCGCGTCCTCCACGAGTATATACGTGCCGAACACCTCTCCGAGTATCCGCCACTCGGGTATGGCCGGCTCCTCGGCGGCGTGCACCGGCGGTGTCTGCACAGTACGCGGCGGATCTGTCGCGACGTTCCTCGCGTTCTCCTTCTCTGCCGCCTCCGTCTCCGTGCGTCTCTCATGCGGGAACGCGGGCGCGTCTTCCGCGCGCTCCGGCGCGGCTGTGCTTTCGGCCTCGGACGGAGCTTCCCCGGGTCCCTCCACCGTGACAGGGCGGATAAGGTGTACCTCGCCCGCGCCGAAGCTGAATCCCCGGTCATTCTCTCCGTGCCTCGGACGCGGCGGTTCGGGACGCGGTGCTGCGACATCCTCCGCGCGTGCGCTCTCGCCAACGCTCCGCGCGGGAGCGCTTTCGCGCTTCTCCGGTGCGCGGACGGCGGCGCTGCCGTGCGCCGTTCGGACAAATCCCGTTCCAAGGCCGAAGGTCTGCTGTTCGCCCGGAGTGTCCGCGTCGAACTTCAGCGCCGCACGGGAGCCTATCTGCGAGCAGACGTCGCCCTCGTCTATCGCGGCGCGGACGGCGGTGTAGACCGCGCCGAACACCTCGCGCTCAAATGCGAACTTCACTTCGCTCTTTGCCGGGTGGACGTTCACGTCCACCGCCGCCGGGTTCAGCTCGATGTATATGACGCACGCGGGAAAGCGTCCCTGCACCATGCTGTTCCTGTAGCCCTGCTCGAGGGCGGCGGAGAGCAGGCGCGAGGATATCGGTCTTCCGTTGACGAAAAACTCCTGCTTTGTGCGGTTGCCGCGTCCAAACGCGGGCTTTGAGATAAATCCCGAGACCGTGACGCCGTCCTGGCTGTTCTTGACGGGCATAAGTCCCGCGGCAAACGTCGAGCCGAGCACGTCGTAGACAGCGGCGGCGGGGTCGCCCGTGCCGCGCGTCTGGAACTCGGTCTCTCCTTCGCGTATGAAGCGGAACGCTATGTCCGGGTGCGCAAGCGCGGCGGACGAGACCACCGCCGCCACTCTCGACGCCTCGCTCATGTCCCGCTTCAGGAACTTCATCCGCGCCGGGGTGTTGTAGAAAAGCTCCTCGACGATGATGCTCGTCCCCTCGGGGCATCCTGCGCTCTCGACGGGGCCTCCCGCGCCTCCCGCTATGCGGTACTCCGCGCCCTCCGCCGCGCCGCGTGTGCGGGTGAGCAGCCGCACCTTCGCAACGGCGGCTATCGACGCCAATGCCTCGCCGCGAAAGCCCATCGTCTCTATCTTCTCGAGGTCCCGTGCTTCGCGCACCTTCGAGGTCGCGTGGCGCAGGAACGCGGTCGGGATGTCCTCGGGAAATATGCCGTCTCCGTCGTCGGTGACACGGATGTACTGAAGTCCGCCGCGACGTATCTCGACCGCGACGCGCTTCGCCCCCGCGTCCACCGAGTTCTCCACAAGCTCCTTGACCACCGACGCGGGTCTCTCGACCACCTCGCCCGCGGCTATCAGATCCGCTATATGCGGCTCCAGCTCATGTATGCGTCCCATAAATCACGCTCCTCTGCGGCGGCGTGCGCCGCCTATTCGGTCTCCTTTGCCCGCGAGACGAACTCCGCGAGCTTCTGCCACGCCTCGTAGGGGGAGAGCGCGTTCGGGTCTATCCTCGCGAGCTCTCCGGAGAGGGCGGACGCCGAGACGCTGCCGAGCGACATCTGCCCGTCGTCCTCTCCGCGCGCCCGTGCGGAGACGGGCTCCTCCCTCGCGCCGCTCTCGAGCGAGCCGAGGATCTTCCGGGCCCGCGCGATAAGCTCGTCCGGAAGCCCCGCGAGCTTTGCCACCTCCACGCCGTAGCTGTCGTCCGCTCCTCCGCGAACTATCTTGCGGAGGAAAATTATACCGTCGCCGCGCTTCTTGACGGCGATGTTGTAGTTCTTCACGCCCTCAAGCTCGTCCTCCATGACGGTGAGCTCGTGGTAGTGCGTTGCAAACATCGTCTTTGCTCCTATCCGTGTGCGGTCGGCGACCCACTCGAGCACCGCGCGGGCTATCGCCATTCCGTCGAAGGTGGAGGTCCCGCGCCCTATCTCGTCAAGAATGAGCAGACTCCGCCTCGTAGCGTTTTTCAGTATCTCCGCCACCTCGCTCATCTCGACCATGAAGGTCGAGCGCCCGCTTGCGAGGTCGTCCGACGCGCCGATACGTGTGAACACGCGGTCGACAATGCCTATCTGCGCCTCGCGCGCCGGAACGAAGCTGCCGGCCTGCGCCATTATGACTATCAGCGCCGCCTGGCGCATGTACGTGCTCTTGCCCGCCATATTGGGTCCCGTGATTATCGCGACGGTGTTCGCGCCGCAGTCGAGCTCGAGGTCGTTCGGCACGAACAGTCCGCCGTCGAGCATCTTTTCGACGACAGGGTGACGCCCGTCCCGAATGACGAGTCTCTCTCCCATGTCGACCGTTGGGCGGCAGTAGTTCTCCGACTGTGCGGCTGCGGCGAAGCTCGCGAGCGCGTCCGCAGACGCGACGGCGTGCGCCGTCTCCTGCACTCTCTCTGCCGCGAGCGCTATCCTGTCCCGGAGCTCGCAGAAAAGCTCGTACTCGAGCGCGGAGACGCGCTCGGAGGCAGTGAGTATCTCGCTCTCGAGGTTTTTCAGCTCCTCGGTTATGTAGCGCTCGCGGTCGACGAGCGTCTGCTTGCGTATGTAGTCCTCCGGTACCTTCTCTGCCCCGGAGCGCCTGACCTCTATGTAGTAGCCGAATACCTTGTTATAGCCTATCTTCAGCGTGCGGATGCCGGTCCGCTCGCGCTCGCGCTCCTCTATGGCAAGCGTCTCTCCGCGTCCGCCCTGGCATATCCGGCGCAGGCGCGCGACCTCCGGCGAGAACTCGTCGCGTATGAGTCCACCGTCCCGAAGGGCAAGGGGCGGCTCGTCCACAAGCGTTGCCTCGATGTCGGATATGATGTCCTCGAGCGGGTCTACCCTCTCGGAGAGCTCGCGCAGGAGCGGACTTTCCGTCTTTGAAAGCATCTCCCTCACCGGCGCGAGGTGGCGCGCAGAGTCCGCGAGCGCGCGGAGCTCCCGCGCGCCGACCGTCCCGGCGCTTATCCGCGTCATGACGCGCTCGAGGTCGCAGATGCTTTTAAGCTCCTCCGCGAGCGCGTCCCGAAGCGGCGTGGCCGTGACGAGCTCGCCCACGGCCTCGTGGCGGCGGGTTATCCGCGCGACGTCCACAAGCGGCCGCTCGAGCCACGAGCGCAGGAGCCGCGCGCCCATCGCGGTCTTTGTTCTGTCGAGGACGTGCAGGAGGCTCCCGTGCTTCTCGCCCGTCCGCATAGACGCCGTGAGCTCGAGGTTCCGCCGAGCGGTCTGGTCGAGCTCCATGAAGCTCCTCGAACGGTAGCACTCGAGGTGGCGGATGTGCGACGCTGTGCTCTTCTGCGTGAGGTAGATGTAATGGAGGAGCGAGCCGACCGCCTCCGGCGCGGGAGTGTTCTCTATCGTACCTGCTCCCTCGCCGAACTTCTCGCGGCAGGCGCGCTCTGCGGCGTCCTTGTCCGCCTGCGAGACGGTGACGAGCGCCCGGTCAAAGCGCTCTATCCAGCGCTTCACCCTCGGAAGCTCCTCGTCGTCCCGAAGTATCAGCTCGCGCGGGTCGTAGCGGGAGATCTCATTCTGGACCGATATGCCGAGCTCGTCAAGTGAGTCGGACGAAACCGACGTGGCATAGAACTCGCCCGTCGAGAAGTCGCAGAATGCGAGCCCCGCCGTACACTTGGCCCTGTTGACCGCGACCGAGCCGATGAAGTTGTTCCTCGCGTCGTCAAGAGCTCCCGCCATCGTCGCGGTACCGGGCGTGACCGTCCTCAGCACCTCGCGCTCGACAAGACCCTTCGCGAGCTTCGGGTCCTCCATCTGTTCGCATATCGCGACCTTGTAGCCCTTGGTTATGAGGCGTGCTATGTATCCGTCCACCGAGTGCGCCGGAACGCCGCACATCGGCACCTGCAGCTCCTTCGGCGCGTTCCTGTCGCGCGTGGTGAGCATGAGGTCGAGTTCCTTTGCCGCGGTCTTTGCGTCCTCGTCGAACATCTCGTAGAAGTCGCCGAGCCGGAAGAACAGGAGGCTGTCCGGGTACTGCGCCTTCATCGCGGCGTACTGCTTCATCATCGGGGTATCTATCGGCATACCGTCACCTCCCTCCGTTTACGCGAGCTCGGCCATGAGCGAGAAGGTGCTTACGCCCGTCACCTTCACCTCGCGCCACTCGCCTATAAGCTCCGGGGAACCCTTGAGGCTGACGAGCCGCCCGTCCTGCGTGCGGGCGGTGAGGTTGAGTTCGCCCGTGCGGCTCTCGCCGTCTATGTGTACGCGCATCGTCCTTCCGACGAGCGGCGCGCGATCCTCGAGCGTGATCGAGTCCTGAAGGGCGTTCAGTCTGCGGAACCGCTCGACCTTCTCCGCGTGAGTCACGGGGTCGGGCATCTCTGCGGCGGGCGTACCGGAGCGCTTGGAGTAGATGAACGTAAAGAGCGAGTCATACCGGACGCGGCGCACGAGGTCGAGCGTCCGCTCGAAGTCCTCCTCGCTCTCGTCCGGGAACCCGATTATGATGTCGCTTGTGAATATCACGCCGGGTATCTTCTCCCGCGCGTAGTCAATGAGCGAAATATAGTGCTCCGCCGTGTAGCGGCGGTTCATGCGGCGGAGTATCTCATCCGAGCCGGACTGCACCGGCAGGTGTATGTGCCGCTCCACCTTCGGGTGGGAGGCTATGACGTCTATCAGCTCATGCGAGCAGTCCTTGGGGTGGCTCGTCATGAATCGGAGCACGAAGTCGCCTTCGAGCTCGGCGCAGGCGGCAAGCAGCTCCGCAAAGCTCTTCCCGCCGCCGGAGTAGCTGTTGACGTTCTGCCCGAGGAGCATGATGTCGTGGCAGCCGCTCTCCGAGAGTTCCTTCACCTCCCGTATGACGTCCTCGGGAAGGCGGCTCCGCTCCCGTCCCCGCACATACGGGACGATGCAGTAGGAGCAGAAGTTGTTGCAGCCGTACATTATCGAGACGTGCGCCTTGTACGGCGACGTCCTCACGACCGGCAGCTCTTCCGCAATCCGGCTGTCCGGCTCGCTGTCCTCGATTATCCGCCCTCCGTCCTCGTATAGGCGGAGCAGCGTCTCCGGCAGGCGCCAGAAGGAAGTGGTGTCGAGCAACGCGTCGACATGGCGGTAGCTCCGCCTCACCTTCTCGCGCACGGTCTCCTCGCCCGCCATGCAGCCGGCGAGGATTATCTTCATGTTCGGATTTTCCTTCTTCGTGTGGGTCATGTGGCCGAGGTTGCCGAAGACCCGCTGCTCGGCGTGCTCGCGCACGGCGCAGGAGTTTATCACGACGACGTCGGCGTGCTCGTCCGAGACGAGCATGTACCCCATGTCGCGGAGCATTCCGCGCATCCGCTCGCTGTCCGCCTCGTTCTGCTGGCAGCCGTAGGTGTCGACCCACGCGGTCTCGCCCGCGTGGACGGCGCGGACGCGCTCCGCGCACTCGCGCTGGTATTCAAGTTCCTTTTCGCTTACAAACGTTTTTCTTTCCACTTCAGTTCACCCAGACAAAGTTACTTCTCGAGCTTGAGGCCGAGCAGCGCCCGGCGCAGCATATCGAGCGCCGTAGTCGCGGCGTTCGAGCGGACGCGTTCGCGCCCTCCGGCGCGCCCGAAGGTGCACTCGCGCACCACCTCGATGTCTTTTCCCGCGGCGGCGATGTACACGAGCCCCATCGGCTTCGACTCGCTCTCGGACGGTCCCGCGACGCCGGTGAGCGCGACGGCGAAATCCGCCCCCGTTCTCTCCCGCGCGCCGCGCGCCATCTCCGCCGCGGTCTCGCGCGAGACGGCGCCGAACTTTTCAAGCGTCTCCTCCTTCACGCCGAGGAGCCGCGTCTTCATCTCGTTTGAGTAGCAGACGGCGCCGCCGAGGTACACCCTGCTCGCGCCGGGCACGGAGGTTATCCGTTCGCCAACGAGGCCGCCGGTGCAGCTCTCCGCCGTCGCTATCGTCTTGCCCTGCTCGGCAAACAGCTCGACGACGCGCGCCTCGAGGCTCTCGGCGTCGACGCCGTAGACCACGTCTCCGAGCCGGCTGCACATGTCCTGAACGACCGGCTCGGTCATGGCATAGGCCTCCTCCTTCGTCGCGGCCTTCGCCGTCACGCGGAGCAGGCACTCCCCGACCTTGGCGTAGGGAGCGACGGTCGGGTTTGTCATCTTCTCTATTATCGGGCGGAGCATCGCTTCCATCGGCGCTTCTCCGAGGCCGACGACGCGTATCGTGCGGCTGACGAGACACGCGTCGCTCTTCGACGCGAGCCACGGCATGGCGCACTCGCGCCACATCGGGAAGCACTCGCTCGGCGGGCCGGGGAGCATTATGACGCTCTTTCCGTCCTCCGTGTCGAACGCGACGCCCGGCGCGGTCCCCCACTCGTTTGTGAATACGGTGCATCCCTCCGGCAGCATCGCTTGCGAGTAGTTGTTCTCGGTGAGCTTTATCCCGCGGCGGCTGAAGTAGGTCTCTAGCCGCTTCACCGTCTCCTCGTGGCGGACGAGCCGCCGCCCGTAGCACTGCGAAACTGTCTCCTTCGTAATATCGTCGTATGTAGGCCCGAGACCGCCGGTGGTGATAAGCAGGTCGGCCCGGCTCTTCGCGAGCTCGACCGAGCGGCGTATCCGCTCGGGGTTGTCACCCACGACCGTCGTATAGTACAGGTTTATCCCGAGCTCGCTGAGACCCTCGCTTATGACCTGTGCGTCGGTATTTATTATGTCGCCGAGCAGCAGCTCGGTGCCTATCGAAAGTATTTCCGCAGTTATTGACATTTCGGTCTCCTCCTCAGCGCGATATTCTTATCTCCTCGACGTTCTCTACGGCTGTCCGCTCGAGCTCCGCAAGCTCCGCCGGCGCTTCCGCCTCCTCGACAAGCTCCAGCTTCGGGCGGGTGCGCGGATGCTTCGGAGTGAAAACCGTGCAGCAGTCCTCGTAGGGAAGTATCGAGGTGTCGTAGGTCCCGATCCGGCGCGACACCTTCACTATCTCTTCCTTGTCCATGCCTATCAGCGGCCGGAAGACCGGCATACCGACGACCGACTCTGTGACGCCCATCGCAAGCGTCGTCTGGCTCGCGACCTGCCCGAGGCTCTCGCCGGTGATAAGGGCGGAGCAGGCGTTTTTCCTTGCTATCGCCTCGGCTATGCGCATCATCGAGCGGCGCATTATCAGCGTGAAGTATTCCTCGGGGCAGCAGTCCCGTATCTTCTCCTGTATCGCCGTGAACGGAACGACGTGCACCGTCATGTAACCGGTGTGGCGGACGAGTATTTTCGCGAGGTCGAGCACCTTCTGCTTTGCGCGCTCGCTCGTGTAGGGGTAGCTGAAGAAGTGGACGGCTTCGAGCCCGAGGCCGCGCCGCGCCATCATCCACGCCGCGACCGGGCTGTCTATACCGCCGGAGAGCAGCACGGCGGCGCGGCCGGCCGTCCCCTGTGGAAGTCCGCCCGCGCCGGGGACGGGGTCGGTATGTACATAAGCCGAGAGGTCGCGCACCTCGACGTAGACCGTCCTGTCCGGCTCGTAGACATCCACCCGCAGATGCGGGAACGCCTCGAGCACGGCGGCGCCGACGAGGCTGCTTATCTCCGGCGACTTCAGCGGGAAGCGCTTGTCCGAGCGCTTGCTTTCCACCTTGAAGGTCTTCGCCGCCGAGAGCTCCGGCGCGAGCCGTTCACACGCGGCGCGGCATATCGCGTCTATATCCTTCTCACACGCATAGGCGCGGGAGAGCGAGACTATGCCGAACACCTTCCCCACCGTATCGAACGCCGCGGCGCAGTCGCAGGTCTCCTCCTCCGGCTCCACGTATACAGTGGACTGTATGGCGTAGACGTTGAACCTGCCGAGCGGACGCAGCCGCGCGCGTATGACGCGCAGCATCTTCGACTCAAACTGCCGGCGGTTGCCGCCCTTAAGGACGACCTCGCCCATCTTTGCGAGTATCATTTCCATATCCTTATACCTGCTTTACATAGTACTTCAGTCCACGGGAGACGTGCGGACGTCACCGTAGAAGTTTATCGGCATGTCGCCTACGCTTATCGTGCGGACGATGAAATTCCCGTCCGAAATATACTCGAGTATCTCCGGCAGAGCCTCCGCCGTAGTCGCGGTGTCGTGCATGAGTATCACGACCGTCGAGTCCGCCTCGTCAAGGCCGCGTATGACCGTTCTCGCGAGCGCCGAGGCGGAGGGCTGCTCGTAGTCGAGGGCGTCCACCGTCCAGTCCCAGTAGCGGTAGCCCGCGCCTATCACGGCGTCCCGCATCTCATCCGTGACCTCGCTGTAGCTTGAGCCGTAGGGAAAGCGGAATATCCGCGTGCGCACCTGCGCCACGGCGTCGAGCGCGCCGGCGGCGCGTTCGATCTCATCCCGCAGCGCCTCGCCCGAGGAGTACATCTCGCTCCCGACATGGCTCCACGCATGCAGGCCGACAGCGTGTCCTCCGCCCACCATTCTCCGCACGGTGTCCCGCTCCTGCTCTATCTCGCTGCCGAGCAGGAAGAAGGTCGCCTTCATGCCGTAGTCGTCGAGGGTGTCGAGTATGGACGCGGTGTTCCGGTTAGGCCCGTCGTCAAAGGTGATGTAGACTACCTTCGGCTCGGGCGGCGGAGAGGTATCCTCCGGCGGCACGCTGCTCGGCGCGGCGGACGTCTGCGGTTCGCCCGAGGGCTCCGCGCTTGGCCGCGAGATGTGACCGAGATACAGCGCCACGAGCTCCGGCTGATACTGCGCAAGGAAGCTGTCCGCGCCCAGGTCGGACGAGGACACGATGCGCACCGTCTCGAGCGGGTGGCTTCGGAGCACCTGGAGCTCGAGACCGAACTTTTCGCACACGAACGAGAGCGGCACGCAGATAGTCCCCGCGCCGTTTGTCACGAGGCGTATCTGGTACTGCTGCTCGCGGTCGTAGGCGGTCTGCGCGAGCGAGTCAAAGGTTATCATGTAGTCGCGGTTGTACAGCGTCAGCCTGTACATCTCGCTGTTGTAGCTGTAAAACACCCCAAGCGAGCGGTCGGCAAATATCTCGTAGGGAGCGTATACCTCGCCGTCCGCCATCACCGGCATCATCGCCGTGTCGAGCGGCTGCACGGAGTCGTTGAGCACGGTGAAGAACTCCTCCCCATCGGAGGCGGAGGAAGCAAACGCGGCAAGCGAAAGCACGAGCGCCGAAACGGCGAGGAACAGCGCAAGAAGCCGCATCCTCTTCATCCTTCGCCCTCCTTTCCCGCCGCGCGTCCGTATCGCGCCGGTCACAATTTCACATATATATTGTACCACAAAGCACGTTGATGTTCAACTACCGCTAGTCTCGCCCCGAAAATAAATTTAATGCCTTGTGCGGGCCGGCAAAAAATGCTATACTGAGAAAAAAGCTTTCGGAGTGATTTTTTTGACGTGTTTTATCCGCCGCGCACCGCAGGCGGGTGCGGGTGTATGAAGGACTTTCGTGAAAGCGCCGCTTCGCGCGCCTCGGGCGATGAGGAGCGGCTGCTTGCCCGGCGGCTCTGCGACCTTTCGGAGCGCGCGGCGAGAAGCGGCGTTCTCGTCTCGACGGGTTTCCTCTCGCCCTCCGAGCAGGAGTTCTGCCGCATCGTGTCGCCGCTTCTTCCCTGCGAGCCGGTCTTTGACGGAGGATTTGAGGGTGCGGAGCGCGCCGTCGTCTGCCTCGGCGAATACGGCGAGCGTCCCATAGCCGCGCTCCGCCTCGAGCACAAAACGCCGCTCTCCCACCGCGACATTCTCGGCTCGGTGCTCGGGCTCGGGCTCGAGAGAAGCGTCGTCGGCGACATAGTCGCGGGCGAGACCGAAAGCCGGCTCGTAGTGCTCCGCGCAAACCTCTCCTTCCTTCTCTCGCAGTTCGACCGCGCGGGGAGGACGCCGCTTACCGTCTCCGAGCTTTCGCTTGAGGACTTCGCTCCGCCGGAGAGACGAACCGAGCGGAGCGTCGTGAGTCTCGCGTCGCCGCGGCTCGACGCGCTCGTCGCCGCCGCGTGGGGCCTCTCGCGGGAGGAGGCGCAGACGCAGCTCACGCGCGGGCTCGTGCAGCTCAACCACCGGCCGACCCTCGACCACTCCAAGCAGATCCGCGAAGGAGACACCGTGAGCCTCCGCGGGCGCGGCAAGCTCACCGTCGGCAGCACGCTCGGCGAAAGCCGCCGCGGCCGGCTCAGGATAGAAATAGAAAAGTACGTCTAGCGCGGGACTTTTGCCGCGCGGAAAACACGAAAGGAGCGTATTATGGAACTCTGCAGGTACATCGACCATACTCTGCTTCGGGCGGACGCCGTCCCGGAGGAGATAGAGCGGCTCTGCCGCGAAGCCGTGGAGCACCGCTTCGCCTCGGTGTGCGTGAACGGGAAGTACGTCCCGCTCGCCGCTCGCCTCACGACGGGGACGGACGTGGGCGTCGCGTGCGTGGTGGGCTTCCCGCTCGGCGCGATGGCGTCCGAGGCGAAGGCGTTCGAGGCGGCGACGGCCGTGCGCGACGGCGCAAGCGAAATAGACATGGTGATAGACATCGGCGCGGCGAAGGCGGGCGACTTTGCCGCCGTTGAGCAGGACGTCCGCGCCGTCGTGCGTGCGGCGGACGGGCGCACAGTCAAGGCGATAATCGAGACCTGCCTTCTCACCGACGACGAGAAGCGCGCCGCCTGCCGTGCGGCGGTCGCGGGAGGCGCGGCGTTTGTCAAGACGTCTACCGGCTTCTCGAAGGGCGGCGCGACGGCGGAGGACGTCCGTCTCATGCGCGAGGCCGTAGGGCCCGACATAGGCGTCAAGGCAAGCGGCGGCGTCCGCACGAGAGAGGCGGCGGAGGCGATGATAGCCGCCGGCGCAACGAGGATAGGTACCTCAAGCGGCGCAAAAATATGCGAGCAGGCTAATATGTGAGTAAACCGATTTTCGGATAAAAAAACAGCCGGGGAAACCAATCCCCGGCTGTTTTTTTGTTTGCCGCGACCGCTTCGGTCAGCCTTCGATCCCTATTTTAAGTCCGCAGGTCTCGCAGACCGGGAGTCCCGTATCTTCGTCGGTGATCCAGCTGTGGAAATTCGAGTGGTTCGGGCAAACAAGGTCTTCACCCCTAGGCGTCTTTACGGCGTACTTGCCGCAGGCCGAACACTCCGGATATCCGTTCCTGAAGTCGGTAAACCATGTGTGACCGGTGTACGGCTCCGGGCACTCCGCGCTCTCATCGTCAAGAACATAGAGCATTCCGCACCTGCCGCATTTTATGTTTCCGGTGGTATAGTCGGTTCCCCAGCTATGGTAATACTCATGGCGGCTCAGCTCCTGCGCGCCGTAGACCTTGCCGTGCGAGTAGCACATCGGCTGTTCATATGATATTTCTACATAGCACACCTTGGGATCTCCGCTGACATTGCTTGTCACGGTATACCTGTCGTACCACAGCGGAGCGCCGCACGCCGGGCAGTATGCGGGTGTGCGTTCTATCGAGCCGCGTTCGTCGTTCATGGCATACGCCGTAGATACTATGCCCGCCAGCATAACGGCGGCAACCATAAGAGCCAATATTCTCCTTTTCACCGTTCTCTCCCTCTTTTCACTATCCGCTCATCCATTCGACCGTATATGTTAGAACCAAGTGTGCCCATAGTAATCCACTCCCTTCCCTCTGAATAATCGGCAAAAACATCAACACATATTCCTATGTGAATGTATCATACCATGCAATATGCTCCGTGTCAACGGCATTTTGAAGAATTTTTCAAATGAAAACCCCGCGCGGCGTCAATAGCGCGCACGGGGTTTACGTTTTATTCATAAAGCTCTAAGGAATCTCTGAATAAATCGGCGAGAGCGGGTCGTGAGATATTTTGCGTTACAGCAAGGCGCGATTTTGCAGGAATACTTGCCGTATTTCAAGAAAGCACAACGATGCTGCGGCGCAAAAGAGCCGCGAGACGCCGAAGACGCATTTGTTCAGAGGTTCCTTAATACTATTTCTTGAACTTGTCGAAGAAACGCTTGCGCTTCTCGGACTGCTTGTCGCCGAGCGTTCCGTCGAACTCGCGCAGCAGCTCCTTCTGGCGCGCGGTGAGGTTTCTCGGCGTCTCGACGACGATGTGGACGAACTCATCTCCGCGGACGCTCGAGTTCACCCTCGGTATGCCCTTTCCGCGCAGGCGGTACACCGAGCCGGTCTGCGTCCCCTCCGGCATGGTGTACTTCACCTTGCCGTCTATCGTCGGGACTTCGAGCTCCGCGCCGAGAGCGGCCTGGGCGAAGGACACCGGCATTTCGATATGTACCGACGTCCCCTCGCGCTCGAACACGGGATGAGGACGGACCGACACATCGACTAGCAGGTCGCCGGACGGGCCTCCGTTCTCTCCCGCGTGTCCTTCGCCGCGCACGGCGAAGGTCTGTCCGTCGTCTATACCGGCCGGGACCTTCACCTTTATCGTGCGCTTTGCGCGCTTCACGCCGCTGCCGCCGCAGGACGTGCAGGGCGAGGCTATCTTCTTGCCGCGCCCGCCGCACTCGGGGCAGGTGTCGCTCATGGTGACCGTGCCGAGCGGCGTGCGCCGGGTGGTGCGAACCTGACCCGTACCGCCGCAGCGCGGACATGTGTCCGCGTGCGTGCCGGGGGCGGCTCCGGTGCCGCCGCAGGTCTCGCAGTTCTCGACGCGCCCTATCTCTATCGTCTTTTCGCAGCCGAAGGCGGCCTCCTCGAAGCTTATCTCCATGCGGATACGCACGTTCTCGCCCTTCGAGGGACCGGTGCGGCGCGAGGCGGCTCCGCCGCCCATCCCGCCGAAGAAGCTCTCGAATATCGAGCCGATGTCCCCGAAACCTCCGAAGCCGCCGAAGTCTCCTCCGCCGTAAGCGTTCGGGTTGAAGTTTGGGTCGACGCCCGCGTGGCCGTAATTGTCGTAGAGCTCGCGCTTTTTGCTGTCGCTCAGGACCTCGTAGGCCTCGTTGACCTCTTTGAACTTCTCCTCGGCCTCCTTGTTGCCGGGGTTCACGTCCGGGTGGTACTTCCGCGCCATATTGCGATAGGCGCGCTTTATCTCTTCCTCGCTTGCGCCCTTGCTTATGCCGAGCACCTCGTAATAATCGCGTTTCTGTTCCGCCATTTTCTCACGCCCTCACGGAAAGCATGCGGACGGAGACCCGTCCGCATGGTATTCCTGTCAATAGTGTTTTCGCCGGGGGAATTACTTGTTCTCGCCGCCGTCCTTCTCGTCGTCATCGACGACGCGGTAGTCGGCGTCGTAGACGTTCGAATCGGAGCCGCCCTGCGCGCCGCCGTTCGGCTGACCGTTCTCGCCGCCGTTCGGCGCGGCCTGCTGATAGAGCTTTTCGCTCACGGCGTAGAACTCCTTGGTGAGCGCCTCGCTCTTCTCCTTTATCGCGGCGTAATCCTCGCCCTTCAGGGCTTCCTTCAGCGCGTCGCACGCGGTCTGGACCTTCGTCTTGTCGTCGGCGGAGAGCTTATCGCCGAGCTCGCCGAGGGTCTTCTCGGTCTGGTAGACGAGCTGATCCGCGCTGTTGCGGGTCTCCGCGTTCTCGCGGCGCTGCTTGTCCTCGCTCGCGTACTGCTCGCTCTCGCGGACAGCCTTCTCGATGTCCTCCTTCGACATGTTGGTGGAGCTCGTGATGGTTATATGCTGCTCGCGGCCGGTGCCGAGATCCTTTGCCGAGACGTTGACGATACCGTTCGCGTCGATGTCGAACGTGACCTCTATCTGCGGCACTCCGCGCGGAGCGGGAGCTATGCCGTCGAGGTGGAAGCGGCCGAGGGTCTTGTTGTACTGCGCCATCTCGCGCTCGCCCTGAAGGACGTGTACCTCGACCGAGGTCTGTCCGTCGGCGGCGGTGGAGAACACCTGGCTCTTCTTTGTCGGTATCGTGGTGTTGCGCTCTATGAGGCGGGTGAAGACTCCGCCCATAGTCTCAAGGCCGAGGGAAAGCGGCGTTACGTCGAGCAGGAGCAGTCCCTTGACGTCTCCTCCGAGGACGCCCGCCTGTATCGCCGCGCCGACGGCGACGCACTCGTCCGGGTTGATGCCCTTGAACGGCTCGCGGCCGGTGAACTTCTTGACGGCCTCCTGGACGGCGGGGATACGCGTCGAGCCGCCGACGAGCAGCACCTTCGCGATGTCGGAGGGCTTGAGACCGGAGTCGCTCATGGCCTGACGCATCGGCCCGAGGGTCGCTTCGACGAGGTCTGCCGTGAGCTCGTTGAACTTCGCGCGGGTGAGGGTGACGTCGAGGTGCTTCGGGCCGTTGACGTCCGCCGTGATGTACGGCAGATTTATCGAGGAGCTCGTCACCTGCGAAAGCTCGATCTTGGCCTTCTCGGCGGCCTCCTTGAGGCGCTGCATGGTGATATTGTCGCGGGAGAGGTCGATACCCTCCTTCGCCTTGAACTCGCTGACGAGGTAGTCCATGATGCGCTTGTCGAAGTCGTCGCCGCCGAGGCGGTTGTTGCCCGCTGTCGCGAGGACCTCGAGGACGCCGTCGCCTATCTCGAGTATCGAGACGTCGAACGTGCCGCCGCCGAAGTCGTAGACCATGATCTTCTGCTCGTTCTCCTTATCGAGGCCGTAGGCGAGCGCCGCCGCCGTCGGCTCGTTGATTATGCGCTTGACCTCGAGGCCGGCGATCTTGCCGGCGTCCTTGGTGGCCTGACGCTGCGCGTCGGTGAAGTATGCCGGAACGGTTATGACCGCCTCGGTGACCGGGCCGCCGAGGTAGCTCTCCGCGTCGGTCTTGAGCTTCGTGAGCACCATCGCGCTTATCTCCTGCGGGGTGTACTGCTTGTCGCCTATTGTAACGCGGTAGTTGCTGCCCATCTCGCGCTTTATCGAGGAGACGGTGCGGTCCGGGTTTGTGATGGCCTGACGCTTTGCGACGGTGCCGACCATGCGCTCGCCGTCCTTCGAGAACGCAACGACCGACGGGGTCGTCCTGTCGCCCTCGGCGTTCGCGATAACGACCGGCTCGCCGCCCTCGATGACTGCCACGCACGAGTTCGTGGTGCCGAGATCTATGCCTATAATCTTGCTCATTATATTGTCCTCCTGTTCGTTATTGTCGGTTTTGATGCCTGTGTATTCAAAAAACGTTGCCGTTTTGCTTCCGTGATATAATAGCCGCTTTGCTCCCGCCCTTCGTGCGGAACCGCAAAACATGGCACATTATAGGTCGCTCAGTTTGCGACCTTCACGACGGCGTGGCGTATGACGCGCCCGCCGGTCTCGAAGCCCTTCTGGAAGGTCTCCGCGACCACGCTCTCGCCGAGAGTCTCGTCGTCGACGTGCATGACCGCGTTGTGGCGCTCCGGGTCGAACGGCGTTCCCGGCGCGCTCTCTATCTCGGTGACACCGAGCGCCGCGAGGCTCGCGTCGAACTGCTGGAGCGTCATTTCCACGCCCTTCTTGAACGCCTCGTCCGACGTCTCCTGTGCCGCCGCGCGCGCGAGGTTGTCATAGACCGGAAGCAGCGCCTCTATCGTCGACGCCTTCACCGAGCCGAAGAGCTGCTCACGCTCGCGCTGCGTGCGCTTCCGGTAGTTGTCGTACTCGGCGGCAAGGCGCATATACGAGTCCTGAAGCTCCGCGAGCTTCTTTTCCGCCTCGCTCTGCTCGGGTGCGGAGCCCTGCGCATCCTTTGCTTCGGGCGCTGCCGTCTCCTCCGTCTTTGCCTCGGACTCGGGCTTTTCCTTATCCGCGGCGGAGGCCTTTGCGTTTTCCTTCGCTTCGTCCTGCTCCGGGTTTTTCTTTTTCTTTGTCACTTACTGTCACTTCCATCCTTATTATCTTCGCCGCTTTCCGCGGCGGGACCTCCGAGCGCCCGCATGAAGTACCCGAGCCGAGATGCGACCTTTGCGTAGTCCATCCGCGTCGGCCCGACGACGCCAATGACGCCGCGCAGCCCATCTCCGAGGTCGTAGCTCGCGGTCACGACGCTCGAGTCGCTCAGCTCCTCCACGAGGTTCTCCTTGCCGATGATTATTTTTATCCTGCCGTTCTCCTCCGGCGCGGGCAGCATATCCTGCGCCGATCGGTCGGACAGGTAGGTGATGAGCCGGTGCGCACGCTCCGGCTCGCGGAAGTCAGGCAGCGAAAGCATCTTCGCCGCGCCGTCCACCGTGAGCTCGCGGCGCACGAGGCTCTCCGCGCTCCCGCGCAGGAAGTCTATGACGACCGCGCAAAATTCCGGCGGCGCGCCGCTCTCGCGCGCTATCTCGAATACCGCCACGGCGGATATCGCGCTTGCCTCCGAGCCCGTGAACTTTCTGTTCACCGAATCCGCGAGCCGGTGCAGTGTTTCGTCCTCAACGCCGGCGGGACGCCCCACCGTGGAGTTTTTGACTTCGTTTGCGCTGAACACCGCGACGAGCACGCAGCTGCTCCGGTCGAGGGTGATTATCTCGAGCTTCTTCAGCTTCGCGTCCTCGCTGCGGAGGGTGCCGGCATACGCCGCGTAGCTCGTGAAATAGCTCACGATAGCCGCCGCCTCGCTTATCAGCCGGTCAAGCTCGCGGACGCGGCTCTTTACGAGCTTATCCATCCGCTCGCGCTCCGCCTTTGAGAGTGCGGACACCGCCATCAGCTCGTCGACATACATTCTGTATCCCTTATGGGACGGGACCCGGCCGGCGGAGGTGTGCGGCTGCTCGAGAAATCCGAGGCTTTCGAGCTCGCTCATCTCGTTCCTGAGCGTGGCCGGGGAGAGTTTGATGCCGAGCTGCTCCGCAAGCGTCTTTGACCCGACCGGCTCGCCGGTTTTGATGTAGTTGTCAACGACCGCCTTCAGTATTATTTTCTTTCTGTCTCCCAGCGCCATAATTTCACCCCGTTAGCACTCTAGTCCCCCGAGTGCTAAAATTATTTTAGCGCCGCTTCCGCAAATTGTCAAGCCCTTTTCTCTGAACATTTTGTGAACAACCCGCATCTCCGCAAAATCTCGCGGAAAAGTATTGACATTCTTTACCGCATTCTCCCTTCTATGCAGCCTGCGGTTACACCGCGCTACTAAGCCTCGCAGAGTTTCGCCGCTTCAACGGCGAAATAAATTCAAATCATTTTCGGCGGCGGCGTGTACGTCGCCGAAAATACCTCTCGCGGAGCGTGCGTCGAAGACGGCGAAGCCGTCGAGGCGCGTAGCGGAGCGCTTGCTGTCGGCAAGGCTACGCCTTGTCCGACAGCTTCACTCGGAATTGCGCCTGCGCAATTCCGAGTGAACTTCTCGCGGCGAATTGGTAAGGGCGCGGATCACATCCGAGCCCGCGATTCGCCGCGACAACAGAAATATGGCGGCGCTTACCGTCGTCCCCGCAAGCGTCCCGCCGTAGCCGCCCACGGGTGACAGCATACCCACCGCGAGCGCCGCCGCGCCGCCGCATATCCCCGCCGCGAGGAACACGCCCTTCCCCGCGCGCACTCCGAGGAGCGCCGCCGCCATGGGCACGAGCATGACCGGCGCCCACGCGGAGTAGGCCAAAACGAGCAGCGAGAATACGTCCGCCGAGCGGAGCGCGAGCGCCATTCCTACGGCGCCCACGGCAGCGGCGGTGAGGCGCATCACTAGGAGCATCCTCCGCCCGTCCGGCTCGCGGCGCGAGAGCGGACGGATGATGTCGCCCATTGCCGTCGACGCTGACGCTAAAAGCCCGTCCGCCGAGCTCATGACTATGGCGAGCATCGCCGCCGTCACCACGCCCTTCACCCCCGCAGGGAGGGCGGCGAGCACCATCTGCGGCATCGCCGAGGACGGCTCGACCCCCGGCATCGACACGCGCGCCGCGAGCCCGACAAAGCCGGTGAGCATAAATACCGGCACCGACACAAGCCCGCTCAGTACCGTCGCGCGGGAGATGGTCCTTCTGTCCCGCCCGACAAGCACTCTCTGAAGGTATGTCGGGCTCAGCGCCTCGCCGACAAGCATCGTGAGAAAGAGCGCCGCCGTCGGCGCGGCGCCGTGCGCGAACGGGCGGAGGAACCCTTCCGGCAGGGACGCAAAGACGTGCTCCGCCCCGCCCGCGTACCTTACCGCGCCCGCGGCGAGGAGCGGTATCCCCACCGCGAGCAGGCAGAACTCTGCGACCTCCGCCGTGAGTATCGCGCCCATACCGCCCATGACCGAGTACGCTATGACTATCGAAAAGCCGATAAGCACCCCCGACGTATAACTCACGCCGAGCAGCGCTGAGAAGATGTTCCCTATCGCCGCGACCTGCGCCGCAATGAGGCCCGCCGAGAGCAGGACGGAGCACACTCCCGCCATCACCTGCGCCGCGCGCCCGTACGCCGCGCCGACTATCTCCCCCGGCGACTGCGCTCCTTTCGGTATCCTTGCGCGCGGCAGCAGCACGCCGCCTATCAGTATCTGCGAGAGCGAGAAGCCGCACAGGCCTATTATGTTCGCTATCCCGCCGGAGTAACACTCCGCCGCGTTCCCTGTGGAAAATCCTCCTCCGATGAACGCCGCCGACAGCGACGCGAACACGACAAAGAGCCCCCGCTTCTTTCCCCCCGTCGCAAAGTCTCCCGCACTCTTCACGCGCCGCGCTCCGACCGCTCCGCTGAGGAGCAGGAAGATAAGGAACGCCGCCACTATCAAAATATCCACGCAGCCGCCTCTCCTTTCCCAAAAATATCCGTCCGCCGGGAAGCGCCGTTCCGCGCCGTATGCGCAGGGACTCTCCCGGCGGCAAAAAGTTCGCCGGAAATATATATTCGGCCCGTCCGCGCTCTATCACGCAAAAGCCTTGACACGGCGCCGGGACGCGTGATACAATATCGGCGTAAAGGCGATGACCGGGAACAAGTAGGCTCGCGGCGACCCTAAAGAGAGCAGCCGGACGGTGAGAGGCGCAGGGAACGGGCGAAGTCCGAATACATCCCGCAGCAGCGCGCGGGAAAGCGTGAGCGAGTAGTGCGCGACGGGACGCCGCCCGTTACAGCGGCAGGGTATCCGCGTCCTCCTGTGTGGCGCGCGCACCCGCAGAGGCCCGCGCCGTGAGGCTCGGGCGAACAGAGGTGGTACCACGGGAATATCCCGTCCTCCGTTATTTTGTGGGGGGACGGGTTTTTTAGCGCCCTCCCCCGAAAAAGGAGTGTTCTTTATGTCGGAAAGCAGTATCAGGGTACGTCCGATGGAACGGAGCGACTTTGACGCCCTCCGCCCCATCATGAGCGAGCTCCACGCCGTCCACTCGTCGGCGCGGCCGGACTACTATCTCCCCGAGGACAATCCCCTCACTCCGGAGATATTCGACTTCTGGTTCGGCGAGGACATGCACCCGCTCGTCGCGGAGCTCGACGGCGAGGTGGTCGGCTACGTCACGCCGGAGCTTCAGCGAAGGGTCGGCAATTACGTCCGGCCGATGCTGCGGCTGCACATCCACGACGTCGCGGTCGCGGAGAAGGTGAGGCGGCACGGCGTAGGCCGCGCGCTCTTCCGTGAGGCAGAGCGGCTCGGACGGAGCCTCGGGGCGAGCCGCATACAGCTCTCGGTCTGGGCGTTCAACACCGCCGCGCGCGAGTTCTATGCTTCGCTCGGCTTTGAGGTACGCACGCTGAACCTCGATTTGGTTCTTGAGTGAAGGTCAGGTAAAAAGATACCCGTCTCCGAATGGAGACGGGTATCTTTTTACCTGTTTTTTGCGCCCTTTGCCTCATTGCGCGTCCCTTATCCGGTCCAACATATAGGCTGCGAATTTGGCGGCGAGCCCGTCGCTTCGCTCGAAGGCCGCATCGGACGAATACGCGTTCAGCGCGGATGCGATCAGGCCGCGATATTCTCCGGGGAGATTTGCAAGCCCCCATTCTCCGCCCTCCCGCTTCGACAGGATCAGGTCCTCCTGCCCGTAAGCCAGCACCCTGCACAGGTTCAGGATAACATAGACCGGGTTCTCGCTCACCGCGTCCTCCGCGTCCGCCACGTCGTCCCAAATGCTGTCAAGGTAATACTCTCTCTTTACCGGCTCGAAAACCTCCGAGATCTCTTTCCCGTAGAGGCGTCTGCCCCTTTGGAGCGTTATCGTTATGTGGGCCGCGAGGTCTTTGTCGACGCCCTTCATCTTTTCGATATAGTCTGTCGGATTAGCCCTGTACCAATCGAGGTGGGCCACGGAAAAATGCAGTTCAAAGGGCGTGGGATAGACGAACGGCCTGCACACGGCCCGTCTGACGATGCTCATTTCTATCCCCTTGGGCGGCGCTTTGTCATTCAGACCGACCACCATGTCCATGTACCGCAGCTTCACGTCGTCGGAAAGCTCCCTCTCCGACACCACCAGCAGATCGATGTCGCTTTTCTTCTCGTTGAAGCACCCCATCGCCGCGGAGCCGTGGAGATACACCCCCACGAGATCGTCCCCCAGAATGTCACGGCTCTCACGAACGAAGGCTTCTGTTATCTCGTCTACAGTCATCTATTGGCCTTTCTTTTTAAAGAGAATATTGTTTATGCCCCGTTTCCGAGAGGAGACGGGGCTTTTTATCACCGTAAAAGTTTTGTAATGTATTCGGCGCGGCAAGCCCTTCTGCCGGACGGCTCCGCCGTCCTTTCACCGGCTGACCGAGATGACGCACCTCTCTCCGCCGGTCTTGATGCTCTCGAGGAGCGAAACCTTCACCGTGTCGCCAAACAGCTCACGGAACATTCCCTCGGCGTTTCCGAGGGTGCAGAGGCACCATGTCCCCGACACCTGTTTCGGGACACGCTTGACACAGGAGCAATAGCACTGAGGGTAGCAGAAGCGCAGCTCGCGCTCGGATATGTATTCAAGCGACGCAAAGGTCTCGCTCCGGTCAAAAAGCTCGGCGAACTCCCGGACGCTCTCCGCGCGGTTCAGATATTTTCTCATCTTCTCCGCGTTCGACCTTCCGTCGTTGCAGTGGCAGTCCCGGCGGATAGCCTCGATCCTTTCCCCGTCGAAGCGTTCCTCAAGGAAGCGGCACGCCTCCTTCGTCCACTCGAACTTTTTCAGATAGTCCGCGCTTTTGGAGAGAGGGTGCAGCCGCTCGAACTCCTCCGCCGTGTCCTCTCCGGCGTGCAGCCGGAGGCTTTCGACGAGCCGAAGCGAATGTGCGTTGTCGTTTTTCACGGACGCTTCCCGCCTTTCCAGTGCGCAAGCTGTGGGAGCTGCGCTTCAAAAAACGCTCTTGCCTGTTCCGGCGGCCAGTTCTCATTTGACATGTGCCCGACGAGAAAATCCGTAAGCTCCTCGATGCTTTTGTATACGAACTCTCCGTCCGCGTAGCACCACCGGCAGTAGTCCTCGTTGAACTCTCCGTCCGGCTCGCGGCTTATCTGTCCGTCGTCCGTGAGCGTCATCCCGCAGCACTGGCAGACGAGCCTTCTCGGCGAACCGAGAAGGGTGTTGACCGAGACGTCAAAGAGCTTTGAGAGCAGCTTCAGCGTCTCGACGTTCGGGAGCGTGTCACCGTTTTCCCAACGGCTGACCGCCTGCCTCGTAACGAAGATCTTTTCGGCAAGCTCCTGCTGTGACAGTCCCGCTTTGGTTCGAAGATAGTATATGACATCTTTTGTTTCCGAATTTCCCATATCCGTCACCCCGAGACCATCATAGCATCTTTCCCGCGCGGGAGCAAGCAACCGTCTGTTGCCTCGTCTGTCAAAAAAGTTCTGACAAACTTTTTTGACAGATTTTCGCGCGAACCGGCGCGGGATGCCGCCTGCGGCGGCGAAACTCTGCGAGGCTTTTGGGCGGGCTGGCAGTCGTCTGCTGCCTTCCCGCCGCGAAATTTACCAGTTGAAGCTGTACTTATACGTCCGCCCGTCCCTGTCCCGTCGGAGCGCGCCGAGACCCGTAAGTATCCGGAGCGCGGCCTGCGCCGTGCTCCGGTCGACGTGCGCGGAGCGTGCGAAGTCCGCGGACCCGAACCCGTCCTCTAGGGACTCCGGCAGGAGACGGACATAGTCCTCCGGCCGCTCAAGGACGATCTGCTCCGCGATGGCTGTGGGGATGCGGTCGACGCGCTTTCCGCGTATCCTCCGGCCGTTCTTCCCGTAGCCGGTAAACTCGCGGTACTCGTCGAGGTCCACCATCAGCAGATGCACGCGGAGGTTCGGGTCGTCGAGAAATTCCTCTATCCAGCGGAGCTCGCCGAATATCTCGCAGGGGTATCCCCTGCGAGGGGAAGGCTTCGGTTCCTCGACGGCGCCGGTCTTGGCGTCCACCCAGCAGAGGCGCCTCCTTCGGGCTATGGGATGCACTATCGTCACCGGCGTCACCGGAAGAAACTCCCGGAGCTTTTCCCGTAGCGGGTAGAAGCCGCCGGTCTGTATCTCGATAACGCCGTCCTCGCCGAAGATGTCGGCGATGTACCGCCCGAGGCGCACCTCGCGGCTCCCCTCGAACGGCTCGTAACAGCGCTTCAGGACGGCGTGCAGCGTCCTCTCCGAGAGAACGCCGACGCCCTCGTCAAGCTGCCTTCCGTGCAGCACCTCGTCGAGAGCCACACGGAAGGTCCGCTCGTCTATCGGCATTTCTCAGAGCGAGGAGGCAAACGCCGCGAGGGTGTCGCGCACCTGCTCCGCCTCCGCCATGTCCGTGCCGCGTGCGAGGACGTAGAACTTTATCTTCGGTTCGGTGCCGCTCGGACGGGCAAGCAGCTTGCTGCCTCCCTCGAACTCGTAGCTGAGCACGTCCGACCCGGAGAGCTCTGTCTTTTCGGTGCTGCCGTCCGCGTAGCTCTTTACTCCGGTGATGTAGTCTATCGAGCTTGCGACCTTCATCGGCATCTCAACCTCGCCGGAACGCAGGCGCGCCATGAGCGCCTTTATCTTCTCCGCGCCGTCAAGGCCGGGCATGACGACGTTTATCGTCTTCTCGCTGAACGCGCCGTACTTCGCGTAGAGCGCCTCGAGCGCGTCGACAAGCGTCTCGCCGCGCTCGGCGTAGTATGCGGCCATCTCGGCTATGAGCAGCGTCGCGGTGACGGCGTCCTTATCGCGGCAGTAGCCGCCGATGAGGTAGCCTATCGACTCCTCGAAGGAGAATATCGAGTGCTCGCCCTCCGCTTCCTTCTCGTTTATCTTCTCGGCTATGAACTTGAATCCGGTGAAGGTCTCATAGAGGTTCACGCCGTTCATGTCGCATATCGTCTTTGCCATGTCGGTGGAAACTATCGTCTTCACGGCAAACGGCTTTTCCGGCAGCGTGCCCATGCGGCGGCGCGCGGTGATGATGTAGTCGAGCAGCAGCGCGCCGGTCTGGTTGCCGGAGAGGACGCGGTACTCGCCCGACTTGTCCCGTGCCACCGCCGCGACGCGGTCGGCGTCCGGGTCGGTGCCGATGATGAGCGAAACGCCGTGCTCCTTCGCCACCTCGAGCGCGCACGCAAAGCCCTCCGCGTTCTCGGGGTTCGGGCTCGCGACGGTCGGGAAGCGCCCGTCCGGGATCATCTGGCTCTCAACGCATACGACGCTTTTGAAGCCGGCGCGGCGGAGCACCTCCGGCACGAGCTTATATCCCGCGCCGTGGAACGGCGTGTAGACAAACGAGAGCTTATCCCCCATGCGCTGCACCGGGCCGAGGTCTATCGTCTCGCCGAAGGCGCAGGCGAGGAACGCCTCGTCGGTCTCGGTGCCGAGTATCTTTATCATGCCGGAGGCGACCGCTCCGTCAAAGTCGCAGAGCTTCGCGCCGGTGAAGATGTCTATCTTTGCGACGGCGCGCTCGACGGCGCCCGCGTGCTCGGGCGGAAGCTGAGCGCCGTCCTCCCAGTACGCCTTGTAGCCGTTGTACTCGCTCGGGTTGTGGGAGGCGGTGATGTTTATGCCGGCGATGCAGCCGTAGCGGCGCACCGCAAACGACAGCTCCGGCGTGGGCCGGAGGTCGTCAAAGAGCAGGACCTTCACGCCGTTCGCGGCGAGGACACGCGCCGCCTCGGTCGCGAACAGCCGGGAATTTATGCGGCTGTCGTGCGCTATCGCGACGCCGCGCTCCGCTCCGCCCGCGCTTATTGCGAGCTCGGCCATGGCCTGCGTCACCTGCCGCACGACGTAGACGTTCATGCGGTTGAGGCCCACGGCCATGGTGCCGCGCAGGCCGGCGGTCCCGAAGGCGAGCGGAGCATAGAACCTGCTCTCTATCTCCTTCTCGTCGGACGCGATGCTCCGAAGCTCCTCCCTTTCCTCCTCGGAAAGCTGTGGCGCTTCAAGCCACCTCTTATACTCTTCCATGTAGCCCATACAATTTTCCTCCTAAATTCGTCTGTCAAAAAAGTTCTGACGAACTTTTTTGACAGAGTTTTTTCACTTCGCTGCGCTTCCCCAAACGGCGTTTCACGCCGCTTGGGGAACCCTTTGATTGAAATGCTCGCCGGAAATGAATTCCGGCTCCGCGATGTTGCCTTTGGCAACATCAACCGCGCGAACTGGCGCGGAGCGGCGTTTCACGCCGCTTGGGGACCCCTTTGATTGAAATGCTCGCCGGAAATGAATTCCGGCTCCGCGATGTTGCCTTTGGCAACATCAACCGCTGCGAACAGCGAAAGCGCAAACCAATTCTTTATCCGACATTCTACTGCTTTCGCCCGCAATATTTGCTTTGCAAATATTGCCCGACATTGAGCGAATTGTAGGGCGGAGCGGCGTTTCACGCCGCTTGGGGACCCCTTTGATTGAAATGCTCGCTCCCGAACACGAGGGCGCCGACATATTCCTCATCGGAGCACATTCAGCCCTCGTGAGCTTTACCCGCTTCGCGGGCAAAGCCGAACCTTGATTGTGGTGTGGCTCCGCGATGTTGCCTATGGCAACATCAACCGCGCGAACAGCGAAAGCGCAAACCTGTTCTTCATCCGACATTCTACTGCTTTCGCCCGCAATATTCACTTCGCGAATATTGCCCGACCTCGAGCACGTTCTAGTGCGGAAAGCACCCGTTGCATTTTACTTGAAATACTCCGAAAAAACGAATCTAACTCTATTTCGCGCCTGCAGGCGCGAAACTCTGCGAGGCTCCTGTAAGCAATGATGTCCGGGACATTTTGCCTCTGTGATCAGTGTCATCAGTGCTCGTAGCCCTTTCGCGTCACCTGAACGACGCCCTGGATGTTCCCAAGCTTTGTCATTATCGTCTTCAGCTCGTTCGTGTCCGCTATCTGCACGACGAGGTTCACCGCATCGTACCCGTCGCCGAGGACGCGCGCGTTTATCGAAACGACCGTGACCTTCAGCGCTGTGAGCGCCGTCATGACGTCCACAAGGAGATTGGCGCGGTCGCGAGCGGACAGCTCGAGCCCCGTCACATAGCGCTCGTCCGGCGCCTGTTCCCAGTAGACCTTCACCATCCTGCCTGCCTCGCGCGAGAGGCTTTCCGCGTTCCGGCAGTCGCTGCGGTGGACCGACACACCGTATCCTCGCGTCACGAAGCCTATGATGTCGTCTCCCGGCACCGGCGTACAGCAGCGCGCGAACTTGACAAGGCAGTTGTCCACTCCCTCGACGACGACGCCGTTCTCGCTGCGCTTTGTGACCTTCTTATTCGGCAGCACCGGACTCTCCGGCACGCCCGCCGCAGGCTGCTCCGCTGCCTTCTCGCCGAGCTTGCCCATACGCGTGAGCTCATCCTTCACGCGGTTTATCGCGCGCATGACGGTGATGCCGCCGTAGCCTATCGCCGCGTACATCTCGTCAAGGGAGTTGAAGCTCATTCGCCGGAGTATCTGCGGCAGTACGTCGTCCGAGAGCAGCGAGAGGTCTATCTCGAGCCGCTTCATGTGCTCCTCGAAGCGGGCGCGTCCTTCGGCGATGTTCTCCTCGCGCGCCATCTTCTTGAACCACTGGCGTATCTTGTTGCGTGCCTCGCTCGTCTTTGCGAGCTCGAGCCAACCCCGGCTCGGCCCGCGCGCGACCTTGCTTGTCAGCACCTCGACGATGTCGCCGCTCTTCAGCTCGTAGTCGTATCCGACTATCCTGCCGTTCACCTTCGCGCCGGTCATGCGGTTTCCGACGGCGGAGTGTATAGAGTACGCGAAGTCTATCGGCGTCGCGCCGGCGGGGAGACTTATGACGTCCCCCTTCGGCGTAAAGACGAACACCTCGTCTGCGAACATGTCTATCTTGAGCATGCTCAGGAACTCGTCCGAGTCGGTGTCCTCCTGTGTCTCGAGGAGGTTTCGGACCCACTCGAGCTTCTCGTCGAAGTTCTCCTTCGACTCGGTGACGCCGTCCTTGTACTTCCAGTGCGCGGCTATGCCGTACTCGGCGGTGTGGTGCATCTCCCAGGTGCGTATCTGCACCTCGAAGGGTATGCCCTCCCGCCCAATGACCGTCGTGTGCAGCGACTGGTACATATTCGGCTTCGGCGTGGAGATGTAGTCCTTAAAGCGTCCGGGCATCGGCTTATACAGGTCATGGACTATGCCGAGGACGTTGTAGCAGTCGACGACCTCGTCCACGATTATCCGTATGGCGTAGAGGTCGTATATCTCGTCAAGCGACTTGTTCTGATTGTACATCTTGCGGTAGACGGAGTAGACGTGCTTTATCCTGCCGTGTATCTCCGCCTTTATCCCGTTTTCGTCGAGACGCGCCTGTATCACCGAGGTGACGTGCTCGAGGAAGTCGTTGTAGTGGCTCTCCCTGTCGGTTATGACGTCCACTATCTCCTTGTAGCCTATCGGGTCAAGGCACCGGAGCGCTATATCCTCAAGCTCCCACTTCACGCGTGACATGCCGAGGCGGTGAGCAAGCGGCGCGTATATCTCCATCGTCTCGAGCGCCTTCTCGCGGCGCTTCGGCTCGCTCCATGCCTCCGCAGTTCTCATATTGTGCAGACGGTCGCAGATTTTTATCAGTATCACGCGGATGTCCTTCGCCATGGCGAGGAACATCTTGCGGAGGTTTTCCATCTGCTCGTCTTCCTTGTAGGTGTACTGCACGCGCGTCAGCTTAGTGACGCCGTCCACGAGCAACGCGACGTCCTCGCCGAATTCTCCCGCTACGTCCGCGTAGGTCATGGACGTGTCCTCTATGACGTCGTGCAGGAGCGCCGCCTCGATGCTCCGCGCGTCCAGACCGACCTCAAAGGCTATCTCCGCCACCGCTTCCGGGTGCATGATATACGGGTCGCCCGAACGGCGGAGCTGTCCGTCGTGCGCGGCGCGCGCGACCTCGTAAGCGCGGCGGATGTCCGCCGCCGCGTCCGGGTGCACCTTTCCGCACTTCGCCATGAACTCCTCAAATCTGGCGTTCACATCCTCTACCGTCATCGGTTTACTCATTGGCTTTTCCCTCCTCCCCGCTTTTCATCAGCTTTCTGAGGCGCATTATTACCGGCGCCGTGTTGAGGTCCGTGGGCTTTCTCTCCCCCATACGGACGGTCGCCATCTCCCCGTCGCGCTTATACTCGAGGCGTTCCTTTTCCGCAAGCGCCTTGAGGCAGACGAGAAGCTGTCCGTAACCTATATCCACATGCTCCGCGCTGCGTATCCGGCGGCAGAGCGAGCTTACCCTCGCCCGCGTAGCGCCGTCCTCTCCGGCGCTCGTGCGGAGGTAGCGGAGCACCGCCACCACCTCGCGAACCTCCGGCATGAGCCGCGCCGCCTCGCTCGGCGCAAGCTCCGCCCCGGCTCTCAGGAGCCGGTAGAGCTCGAACTCTCGGACATATCTGCCGTACTCGTCCGGCGGCATACGAAGCGACTCCAGAATGAGCCGCACCTCCCCGCCGTCCGCTATCGAGACCGGGTCGACGCACACGAGCGCATCGCCCGAGTCGCCGTCCCCGACGTCGCCCCGGAGCGCGTCGCGGCCGAAGCAGAGCGTGTGGAAGCTCCTTCCGCCGGCGGTTATCCTCATCCTTGCGCCGCGCCCTTCCCGCATCGGCATGACCTCTCCGATCTCCACATTCTTCAGTATGAAGACCGGCATGGGGTTTGCCGCCCCGAACGGGCCGAGCTCCGCTAGCCCGCGCACGAGCTCCGGTTCGAGCTCGTGCGGAAGTATCTCCGCATCCACGTCTATGTGCGCGGAGACGAGCGCCGGCGCGGTCTCGCCGACTATCTCCGCAAACAGCGGTATGTTCTCCTCCCTTATGGTGAAGCCGACCGCGAATTCATGCCCACCCCAATTCTCAAAGAGGTAGGGCGCGCGCTTCATTATCTCGAGTATGTTGATGCCGTAAAAGCTCCGTCCCGAGCCGCGCCCCACTCCGTCCTCGAGGCATATCAGGAACACCGGCCGCGCAAACGCCTCCGCAAGGCGGCTCGCGACGATGCCGACTATTCCCTGGTGCCACCCGTCGCTCGCGAGCACGAGCGCCCTGCCGGGACGGTCCCCGGCGCTCTCCTCGTTCAGCATGGCCTCCGCCTTGGCATATATCTCCTCAAGCATATCGTTTTCGAGCTTCTGGCGCTCGCGGTTGAGCTCGCAGAGCTTCGCCGCAAGCTCTCCCGCGCGGCGGACGTCGTCCGTCATCAGCAGCTCGACCGCATCCTCCGCGCTGCCCATCCGTCCCGCGGCGTTGAGGCGGGGCGCTATCGAGAAGCCTATCGCGCTCTCGTCGAGCTGTCTCTGTTCCCCGAAGGTCTCCTCCGTCAGGGCGCGAAGCCCCGGTCTTCTTGAGTCGGAAAGTCTTTGCAGTCCATGGTATGTCAGCGTCGCATTGACGCCGACCATCGGCACTACGTCCGCCACGGTCCCTATCGCCGCAAGGTCGCCCACCGCGTCCATAAGCTCCGAGAGGCGATCGCGCCCCTCGAACGCGAGCATCAGCATGAACGCCACTCCCACGCCGGCAAGCGGCTTGAACGGATACGCGCAGCCCTGTCTCAGCGGGTCCACCACGGCGGCTGCTCTCGGAAGCCGGCCGGGGCACTCGTGGTGGTCGGTGACGATGAAATCGACGCCGAGCGACTTCGCGTACTCCACCTCATCGTGCGCGGTGATACCCAGATCTACCGTTATCACAAGCGTGACACCGCCGCGCGCGAGCTCCTCTATGTGCTGGCGCGAAACGCCGTAGCCGTCGTCCAGCCTTGTGGGGATGCACACCCTGACGTCGAGCCCCGCCTTCCGCAGACGCTCGCAGACGAGGCATGCGGCGGTTATGCCGTCCACGTCGTAGTCACCGTAGACGGCGCACTTCTCGCCCTTCTCCACAGCCGCATGCAGGCGCGCCGCCGCCTTCTTCATTCCCTTCATCAGCATCGGGTCGGGTATGCTCTCAAGCTCCCTTGACAGCACAGCTCTCACCGCCTCCGGCGAACGGACCTTTCGCGCCGAAAGAACGCGCGCGGCAAGGAGCGGCACGCCGCTCTTCACAAGCTCGCGTTCCGCGCCCGGATCGTTTTGTCTGAAGATCCACCGCCTTGTCATGATGCTGTTCTCCCGGCCTCCTTATTTCAGGATGGCTGCTTCGTCCTGAGTTCTATCACCGGCAGATGCGGACGGTTGAAGAGCCGCCGCGTCCAACCGGTGTTCCCGAGCCCCCTGCTTGTCACGAGATCCATCCCGTCTATATCGTAGTGCCCGCTCGTATGCTTGGGCAGTATCTTCATCGAAGGACCGACCAGCCCGTCGGTAAACGGAAGGCGGATGAGCCCTCCGTGCGCGTGCCCCGCGAGCATTATGTCGGTTCCGAGCGCGCTCGCCTCCTCCGCCCGGCTGTACCGGTGGTTGAGCATCAGCAGGAAGTCCGGCTCCCGCTGCTTTGCAAGCCGCACCGCCTCGTCCATCGTTATCATATCCGCGCGGCCGTTCGGGTCGTCCACGCCGAGGAGGGTTATTTTGTCGCCGTTCCGTTCGAGCTCGACCGCCTCGTTTTGCAGCACCGTCACCCCGGCGCGCTCCAGCTCCGCCGCCACCGGAGGAAATCCCTCCTTGTACTCGTGGTTGCCCGGAACAAAGTAGCACGGCGCTATATCCGCGAGCTTCCGCGCCGTGGCGTAGACCATGCCGACGTCGCGCGAGGTCGTGTCCACAAAATCCCCGGTGATGGCGATGATGTCCGGCTCTTCCGCCCGGATCATCTTGGCGAGCTCCTCGTTGTCCTCGCCGAACATGGCGCCGTGAAGGTCGGAGATGTGCACTATCCTGAACCCGTCAAAGCCCTCGGGGAGGTTTTCGCGCTCTACCGTTATTTCCTCGATCTCTATTATGCGGTTTGAGCGGTACAGCTCCACAAAGAGCAGCACCGTTACCACGCCGACCAGACCAAGTACCACATGTTTCCTGCGCATATCTCACCTGTCAACGCCCGAGTCCCGCCGCGCGGACGGCTTCCCGGGCAAGATAAATTTTCGGAAAAGCTTCGGGCCAAGCGACCCGATGAAACAAACTAATAAGGACTTATAGCATATCGCGAAGCGATTGCTATAATGTGCCATGTTTTGCGGTTCCGCCCGAAGGGCGGGAGCAAAACGGCATTGAATCAAATATAATAGCCGCTCTGCGGCTATTATAGCATATCGCGAAGCGATTGCTATAATGTGCCATGTTTTGCGGTTCCGCCCAAGGGGCGGGAGCAAAACGGCATTGAATCAATTTAATAGCCGCTCTGCGGCTATTATAGCACACTCGAACCTTTCCCGCAACTACAAAACCGCCCGAAGGGATTTTCGCGGGACCTACGGGCTTTGACAAGCGGCAAAGAGCGGAGGACGGTGCCCTCCGCTCTTCTTGCTCTGTTCGGATCATTCTTCGCGGGTCTCACTGCACAGCAGGGCAGCAGTCAGCTCCGTGATGCTCCGGCATATAATGTCCGGCGGGTGCGGCAGTAATCCGGCATTCCCGAGGCCGCCGTATCCCTGCCTCACCCAAACGGTCCGCATTCCGAGCGCCTGCGCCGGCGCTATGTCGTTATCCGGACGGTCCCCGACCATCACCGCTTCCCGCGCGTCACATCCGGCAAGCGCGAGCGCGCGCCGAAATATCTCCGGGTCCGGCTTTGCCGCTCCGATGTCTCCGGAGCCTGCCGAGACGTCAAAAAAACTTCCTATGCCAAAGCTTTCAAGCCGTTCCGAAAGCCCCGGATGCTGGTTTGCTATGACTCCGAGGCGGTACCTCTCGGCCATGCGTGCAAGCATCTCTTTCACTCCGGGGTACAGCCGCTCCAGTTCCGGCCTCCACTTAGCCTTGGCGAGGCCGAGGCGTTTCCGCGCGAGATCGTATCCGTCCAGGTTTTGCGCGCAGAAGCTGCGGTATAGAGCGTCAAATTCTTCCGCCGTTATAGCGGAGCCGCGGACGGTATCCGCTATCCTTGCCGCCTCGCACTCGCTCTCATCGACAAGCGTGGAGCCGATATCGAAGAACACCCATTCTATCATCTTCTGCGGCTTTTCAAAGCACCGCGGTCTCCGAAGCGGCGAGCCGCTCAAGAATTATGTCGCGCACTATCTTGAGAAACTGTCCGTTTGCCGGGCGGCTCCTGAAGTTCATGAAATACCTGGCGTACTTTCCGCCCCGGCCGTTTTCCCACGTGCACTCGATGGTGAATCTGATAGTCTTTTCGACGTTTGCCGCAGTCGTGCCGAAGCGCTTCGCTATCTCGGGATAGATGCGCTTAGTCATGTCGCCACGCTCTATCGTTCCGCGCTGAAGCGCCGCCTGGATATAGGCGAAGCCTCTCTCGTACTCCGGCACACCGATCTCACGGAGGATATCTCTTATCACGACGGATATGCCCGGATCGGAGCAGATATTGTCATCATCGAGCAGAGGTATACCCGCAGACTGTAGAACGTTCTTTGCCAAAACATAATCGTTTTCACGGAAATACAAATACTTTCCCAACTTGAGCACATCCTTTCAGGAAATTTATGTCTAAATTTAAGCACATTGGGAAAAATTTTGCAATAGGAAAACGCGTAAATATATCGACTTTTTTTGACTATTTTTCAAATCATTTCAAGATTAGCAGAAAATGTAAGTAATCTGGCGGAAAAAGCCGCTAAAATATTACATCTCAATTTTGACGCTTTTTGAGACAAATCCCGCAGCTCGTATCAAATTTGCTAATATTTGCCATGAAAATGGGAATTTCAGGAAAAGTAACGTGCTATATCGTTCCGCAAGATGAGCGACTCCGGCTTTTCGTGCTGCTGTGGGGCAAGGGGAAAGTCCCGGTTCAGATTTGAATTTGAAAATTCTCGAACTCGAACAACCCGTTTCCCTGTTTGAGCTTGCCGCTTCTCTCAATTTGTGTAAACCCGGCCTCAATTTCGTCTATCAGGGAAACAGGGATGTTTAACTGATGGTGGCCGGGTAAAATCTTCGTGATTTTATATTTGTTCACACGTTTTACCGAATTATAGAAAAGCTGAGGGTCGGTCGTCGGATAAAAGGCGTAAAGGCAGCCCTTGTAAATCAAATCCCCGGAAAACAGGTATTCCCTCTCCGGCTCATAGAAGCAGCAGTGTCCGGGGGAGTGCCCCGGTGTGTGAACGGCCTGAAGCTTCCGATTTCCCAAATCCAGCCAGTCACCGTCCCTCAAAACTCTCTGCGGCATACCCTGAAAAATCCGATAGGCATCAACATCAAACTCTGCCGGAAAATCGCACGAGAACCTTGTTAAATTATTTTTGACAACTTGCAGGGGAATCGGGAATTTAACGGAAAGCCAGTCTTGCTCCAGTTCATGCACGGCTATATTATCAAAGTACTGGTGCCCGCCGATATGATCCCAGTGAACATGGGTAGTAACTGCCATAACCGGCAGGTCCGTCAGACTGTCCACGATTTTCCTGATATCGGCAACACCCAAACCCGTATCGATCAGAAGCGCTTTTTTCTGCCCGCACAACAGATAACAATGCGTTTCTTCCCAGTGCTTGTATTCACTTATCGCAAATGTCTGTGCATCTATTTTCTCAACGGTAAACCAGTCATTCATATATCTTTTTCCTCATTAAGTACCAATTTGTCGAACGCCGCTATTTTATCACACCCGGAAACGAGATTCAAGATCCCATCAGCTCCGCGGGCAAAACTCACGAGGGTAGAATATACTCCGATGCGGAATGTCTCAGCTCCCTCGTACTCCGCTATGTTCGAATAGGAGCTGCACAAGGTCGGGCAATATTCGCGGAGCGAATATTGCAAGCGAGGGCGGTAGAATGTCGGATGAATAATTGGTGCGTGCCCTCGCGCTCCGCGCCTGTTCGCGCGGTGAAGTCAGCGGCAAGGCTGCTGACTTCGCGCAGGGGCGATTCATTCGCCCCGAGCATTTTGATTGGAAGGGGCCCCCAACGGTTCCGTAGAAACCGTTTTGCAAAAGCGGCCAGAGGCCGCTCCGCGCCTGTTCGCGCGGTTGAAGTTGCTTGCCACAGGCAAGCAACTTCGCGGAGCCCCGATTTATTCGGGGCGAGCATTTTAATATAAGGGCAGAGCGCCGCTGTCGCGGCGCGGAGTCCAAAACAAAAAGCAGCCGTTCGGCTGCTTTTTGTTTTGGTGGACCTTCAGGGACTCGAACCCCGGACCGGCCGGTTATGAGCCGGCTGCTCTAACCAACTGAGCTAAAGGTCCATATTTGACGATACCGCTACGACTTCGTAGCGGTATCGTCGAGTGGCTCCCCCTGTTGGACTCGAACCAACGACCCTGCGGTTAACAGCCGCATGCTCTACCAACTGAGCTAAGGAGGAATGTATGTCGGCGTCACCTATTTTTCCGGTCCGTCACCAGACAAGTATCGTTGGCAGAAGCGAGCTTAACTTCCGTGTTCGGAATGGGAACGGGTGTACCCTCGCCCTAATCGACACCGACTACATTTACTTCCCTCAAGGGAAGTAAGTAGCGAAGAACGTCGTCTTCGTTCCTTACCGCCCTTGCAGTAAAGTCGTTATTCACTTTTCAATCTTGCCTCGGCTCCGCCTGCCTCAGCGCTTAAAAGTTGGTGACCCGTGCGGGAATCGAACCCACGTTTGCGGCGTGAGAGGCCGCCGTCTTAGCCGCTTGACCAACGGGCCGTTTTCACTCCTGTCCTCGTTCCTCCAAGGACTTAGAACAACCAACCGTACCACGGTTGACTGTTCTCAACCCTTTCGAGTCTCTTTCTGGTGCACCTTCAGGGATTCGAACCCGGGACACCCTGATTAAGAGTCAGGTGCTCTACCAACTGAGCTAAAGGTGCATTTCCTCAATTGCTGTCAAGCTCTGTTATCCGTATTGCACCTGACTCTTTTGTCCATCAATCGCGGTTCCGCCGCAGGCGGGAGCGATTGGGACATCCTTGGAGCCGCAGGCTCCTTCAGGTGCTCTACCAACTGAGCTAAAGGTGCTCATCCTTGTCAATGTCCTCACGGACCTCAAAAACCGAATAACGAATGTCTCGAGCTTCCGGCAGATTCCTTAACTTGCCCTAAGAAGGTCAAGCCCTCGACTTATTAGTACCGCTCGGCTCAATGCGTTACCGCACTTACACCTACGGCCTATCAACCGAGTAGTCTTCTCGGAGTCTTACTGGCTTACGCCATGGGAGATCTAATCTCGAGGTGAGTTTCACGCTTAGATGCTTTCAGCGTTTATCTCGTCCATACATAGCTACCCAGCTGTGCCGTTGGCACGACAACTGGCGCACCAGAGGTATGTCCATCCCGGTCCTCTCGTACTAAGGACAGCTCCCCTCAAATCTCCTTCGCCCACGACAGATAGGGACCGAACTGTCTCACGACGTTCTGAACCCAGCTCGCGTGCCACTTTAATCGGCGAACAG